>JAFMQY010000107.1 GCA_017354415.1 Nocardioides sp. | reverse complement strand
GCACCCGCCCCACCCACGATCAGTCGACGCAGGCCTCACGCGGCGTCGAGCACCGGCTCCGCCTGCTCGGGCGCGACATCCACTGCCAGCTCGTCGCGCCGGATCAGCGTCAACGACGCGACGATGCCGAGGGCGGCGACAATCGCTCCGACCAGGAACGCGGCCTGGAAGCCGTCGACCAGCGCCACCGGCAGGGGCGACCCGTTGCCGACCGAGTCCGTGGTGTGCGACGTGGCGATCGTGGACAGCGCCGCGATGCCGAGCGCGCCGCCGATCTGCTGTGAGGTGTTGATCAGGCCCGACGCGAGCCCGGCCTCGGCGGGCTTCACTCCCGCCAGCGCGGCGATCGAGATCGGCACGAAGGAGAACCCGATCCCGACCCCCAGGATCAGGAAGCCGGGCAGCAGATCGCCGACGTAGCTGCCTCCGACCGACACCTGGGTGAAGAAGAGCAGGCCCGCAGTGAGCGCCGTCATGCCGATCACCAACACAGGCTTCACTCCGACGCGTGTCACCAGCTGGCCGGCGACTCCGGACCACACGATCGCCGTACCGGCGACCGCGAGGTAGGCAACGCCGGTCTTCATCGCGGAGTAGCCCAGGACCTGCTGCATGTAGAGAGTCAGCATCAGGAACATCGAGAACAACGCGGTGCCCATGATGAACCCAGCGACGTTCGCCCCGCTGACGGTCCGGGTCTGGAGGATCCCGAAGCGCATCAGCGGCTCCGGGTGGCGCAGCTCCCACGCGACGAACGCGCCGAGCAGCACCAGCGAAGCCCCGAAGACGCCGAGCGTCTCTGCCGAGAGCCAACCCTTCTGACCGGTCTGCGTGATCCCGTAGACGAGGGACGACAGCCCGCTCGTGACCAGGACGGCACCCGGCAGGTCGAACCTCCTGACGTGCGCGTCACGGCTCTCCCGCAGGAGCAGTGGAGCCAGCGTGAACCCGAGGACGCCGACCGGGACGTTGACGAAGAAGATCCACTCCCAGCTGAGGGCGTCGGTGAGGACCCCGCCGAGCAGCACGCCCGCCACGGCGCCGAAGCCGCCGACCGCGCCCCAGGCACCCAGAGCGATGTTGCGTTCGCGACCTTCGGCGAACGTCGTGGACAGGATCGAGAGGGCGGCCGGCGTGATGATCGCGGCACCGAGTCCCTGGAAGGCGCGGGCGCTGATCAAGGACGGCTCCGACCAGGCGAGCCCCGCCATCAGCGAGGCGAGGGTGAAGACGACGATGCCGATGAGGAAGAGGCGGCGTCGCCCCAGCATGTCGGCGGCGCGTCCACCCAACAGGAGGAACCCGCCGAACACGAGCGCATACGCGCTGATCACCCACTGCAGGTCCCCCTGGGAGAACCCGAGATCGACCTGGATGGAGGGAAGCGCGACGTTCACGATCGCGATGTCGAGCACCACCATGAACTGCACCACGCACAGGAGAGCCAGAGCCAGCCACCTGCGGCCGTCGCCGGTGGCCACCGGAGTTACTTGCATTTCTGAAGTCATGGCAGCGACCGTAGCTGGATCTACTTCGTTTTAGCAAGTAGTTTCTTCAAAAACATCATCCAGTGGTACGCTTTCGGCATGGCGCGGCGCTACGAGCAGTACTGTCCGATGGCCCATGCCCTCGATCTCGTGGGCGACCGTTGGGCCCTCCTGGTGATCCGCGAGCTGATGCACGGGCCGAAGCGCTACACCGATCTGGTCGAGCACCTCCCAGGCATCGGGACCAACATCCTGGCCGCGAGGCTCCGCGACCTCGAGGGCAACGGCGTCGTCACCCGGCGTACCCTGCCGCCGCCGGCGGCCTCGAAGGTGTACGAGCTGACCGACTACGGCCGCGAGCTGCGACCGGCCATGCGCGAGCTGGCCCTGTGGGGCGCCCGCTCCCTGGGGCCGCCGACGGAGAGCGATGAGCTGTTCGAGGGCTGGTTGGCGAATGCCATGGACATCGTGATGGCCCCTCGTGCTCCGGCCGGCCGCTTCGAGTTCCGGGCCGGACCAGAGATTGCCTCACTCGTCGACGGTGAGGTCGTGGACGGTCCGATCGGCGACGCCGACGTGGTGGTGGAAGGCGATCCGGAGGGGATCTACTCGCTGTTCGTCGACCGGTGCCTCGACCAGGTCGAGATCCGGGGCGACGAGCGCCTTCTGGACGCGCTCCTCGATGCGGCGCCGCCGCGCATCGAGACGCCCCTCACGACGTAGCTCGTCAGCGGGCACTCCGCGGTCGACGGCTCAGAGGCCGGTGGCCTTCTCGAGGGCGCCGAGCTCGGAGTCGAGGTGGGTGAGCAGTCGCTGCAGATGCGGGACCGTACGGCGGCAGCCGGTGAGCCCGAACGCCATCTGGTCGACGTAGGAGTTGCAGGTGATGTTCAGCGCCATCCCGTCGATCGGGATCGACAGGGGGTAGGTGCCTGCGAGACGCATCCCGTTGAAGTACTGGGTGGTCCGTGGCCCGGGGACGTTGCTGATGATCAGGTTGTACGGCGGTTTCACCACGCCGCTCACCTTCAGCATCGGTCCGAGGATCGCCGGAGCCTGACCGAGCGCGCTCATCGCCACGATCTGCGTCGGTGTCATCGCCGCGAGGGCACGCTTGCCGTCGAGCATCGACTGGTGCACGGCTTGGAGACGGTCGGCCGGGTCGGCACGATCGGTCCCGAGCTTGACCATCACCGCCCCGATGGCGTTGCCTCCCTTCTCCGAGGCGATGTGTGACTCCTTGGCCTTGAGCCCGACCGGCACCATCGAGATCAGGGTGCTGTCAGGGAGAGCCTCCAGCTCGAGCAGGTAGCTGCGTACGGCGCCGCTGCACATGGCCAGCACCACGTCGTTCATGGTCGTACCCGACGCCTTGCCGACGGTGCGGATGCGTTCCAGCGGCCACCCCTGCGCCGCGAACCGGCGGGCGGCCGTGATCTGCTGGTTGAACATGGTGCGCGGGGCGTAGAGGGCGAGCGCCGAGGTCTGGTTGCGCACCGACTTGTTCAGGGTCCTGATCAACGCGCTCGGCAGGCCCACCGCCTCGGCACCGATCCCGAGCGCCGACCGCACGGCCTGCACCGGTAGCTCGGCCAGCGACGTCTCGGCTCGCTCCTGCGCGTCGCGGCTCTTGCCGGTCGACGGCCTGATCTCCCAGGGGGCCGGCATGTCGGTCTGCGTCGGGTCGGGAGACAGCATGCTCTGCAGCAGCCGCATCGCCGCGACACCGTCGAGGAGCGAGTGGTGGAGCTTGCAGTAGAACGCCACCCGACCGTCGCGGAGCCCCTCGATCAGGTTCCACTCCCACAGCGGTCGCTCGGTCGCGAGGCGGGTCGAGTGCAGGCGCGAGACGAGCTCCAGCAGCTCGCGGACCCGGCCCGGTTTGGGCAGCGCGCTGTGCCGGACGTGGTACTCGATGTCGAACTGGTCGTCGTACTCCCAGACCCACTGTCCGGCGGTGCGCACCGACCGCACGGGATGCTTGAGGAACAGCGGCGCGATGTCGTCGGACGACTTCAGCTGCGCGTAGAGGTCCTGGACGAACGACCGGCCGGCGCCCTCGGGCTTGTCGAACAGCTGCAGACCCCCGACGTGCATCGGCATCCGGTGGTTCTCCGCGAACAGGAATCCGACAGCCGTGGGGTCCAGAGGCTGCACCATGCCTGTGATCCTCGCCGCTGTCGTGTGCCGCGACAAGTGACGGGATTGCGCGACCCGTGCTCCACCCTCCGATCACGGCCCAGCCCGGCCTGATCGCGGACCTCGCAGGCTCGGCCCGGAGCCGAGCGCTCCTCAATCTCCCGGCCTGATCGCGGACCTCGCAAGCTCGGTCCGCGGGCCGTGACAGGATCGCGCCATGCAGGCCCACCCGTTCGAGGGCGCGCTGGTCCGGGGCAGGACGTCGTTGGCCACCCGGATCGACCGGTGGCGCACCAAGCGGTGGCAGGTCGCCCAGTGCGCGGTCGCCGCGGGGGTGGCCTGGTGGCTGGCCACCGACGTCTTCGGGCACACGATGCCGTTCTTCGCCCCGGTGGCGGCGGTCGTCTCCCTGGGTACGTCGTACGGGCAGCGCCTCCGACGCGTCGCCGAGGTCACCATCGGAGTGGCACTCGGAGTGTTCGGCGCCGACCTGCTGGTCCAACTGTTCGGCAGCGGTGGCTGGCAGATCGCGGTGATCGTGGCGCTCGCGATGTCGGTCGCGCTGCTGCTCGACAGCGGGCAGGTGTTCGTGATCCAGGCGGCCGTGCAGTCGATCGTGATCGCGGCGCTGGTGCCGGCACCGGGGGCCGCGTTCACCCGATGGACCGACGCGCTGATCGGGGGCGCGGTCGCGTTGGTCGCGGCCACGGTGGTACCGGCCGCCCCGCTGCGGCGGCCGCGCGAGCAGGCCGCGAAGGTGCTCCGCAAGGTCCGCGACCTCCTGCAAGCAGCGAGTGAGGTGATGGTCGACGGTGACGCCGACCGGGCTTTGGCGCTGCTGGCGGACGCGCGTGCGACCGACCCGCTGATCCGCGAGCTCCAGGACGCGGCCGATGAGGGACTCGACGTGGTCGCGTCCTCGCCGTTCCGGATCCGGCACGGGCCGGGCCTGCGGAAGATGGCCGACCTGGTCGAGCCGCTGGACCGGGCGCTGCGGAGCACCCGGGTCCTCGTCCGCCACGTGGCGGTCGCGGCGTACCGTCGGCGGGCCGTCCCGCACTCCTACTCCCTGGTCACCGCCGAGCTCGCGGCGGCGGTCGAAGTCGTGGCCACCGAGCTCGACGCCGACCGGATCGCGGTGGCGGCGCGTCCGGCCCTGTTGGGGGTCGGGATGGCCACCGGCGAGGTCGAGCGCTCGGAAGACCTGTCCAGCGAAGTGGTGCTCGCGCAGGTCCGGGCCGTCGTCGCCGACCTGCTGTTGATGACCGGCATGAACCCCCTCGAGGCGACCGACGCCCTGCCACCGGTGAGGCGCACGTGAGCGAGCAGCCGGCCGCCCGTTGGGTGCTGCACGTCGACCTCGACCAGTTCATCGCGGCCGTGGAGATGCTGCGGCGGCCCGAGCTGGTCGGGAAGCCGGTCATCGTCGGCGGCCGCGGCGACCCCACCGAGCGCGGCGTGGTGTCGACCGCGTCGTACGCCGCTCGCGAGCACGGCGTGGGCTCCGGGATGCCGCTGCGGACCGCGGCTCGCAAGATCCCGGACGCGGTCTTCCTGCCGGTCGACAAGCCGGCGTACGACGAGGCGTCGGCGCGGGTGATGAACACCCTGCGTGCCTTGGAGTGGGGCGGCGTCCCCGTGGTCGTCGAGGTGCTCGGCTGGGACGAGGCGTTCCTCGGACCCGGCGAGGGGCACGGCGACCTCGGCGATCCCAGGGTCTTTGCGCAGACGATCCGTGATGCCGTGCACGAGGCGACGGACCTCAGCTGCGGGGTCGGCATCGGCGACAACAAGCTCCGGGCCAAGATCGCGACGGCCTTCGGCAAGACCGGCGAGGGTGACGGCTCGGGCATCGGCTTCCTGACCGCCGCTGAGTGGTTCGCGGTGATGGGCGACCGTCCGACGACCGCGCTGTGGGGGATCGGCTCCAAGATCGGGAAACGCCTGTCCGCGTTGGGGATCCACACGGTCCGCGAGCTCGCCGAGAGCGACGCGCGCGTGCTCGCCGACGCGATCGGACCGACGATGGGGCCGTGGTACCACCGACTCGGCCGCGGCGTCGACACCAGTCCGGTCGATGCGACCCCCTGGGTGCCCCGCGCGCACGGACGCGAGGAGACCTACCAGGCGGACCTCGGGTGGGACGTCGTACCCGCCGAGGTGCGCGCCCTGACCGGGCGGGTCGTCGAGGACATCGACCGTGAGGGCCGGCCCGCGGCGCGGGTCGGGATCAAGGTCCGCTACCGGCCGTTCGTCACCGTCAGCCGTTCCCTCACGTTGCCTGCGCCGACGAACGACGCGGCCGTGCTCGCCGATGCCGCGGTGTCGTTGCTCGACCGCGTCGAGCACGACCGGCCGGTGCGGCTGCTCGGCGTACGCCTGGAGATGGTCGAGCCCGAAGGGGGCTACGAGCGATGACAGAGAGCCGCCGGCGCATGGACTGGCAGGCATGGCACCGGGACTACGACGATCCCGACTCCCCGGTGTCGCGGCGTCTGGTCGAGGTGCGGGCCAGACTCACGGCGGCACTGGACGCCGTTCCGGGTCGGCCCCGTCTGCTCAACCTGTGTGCCGGCGATGCGCGCGACACCGTCCCGGTGCTGGCGGCCATGGATCGGGAGATCGAGGGGTGTGCCGTCGAGCTCGATGCCGCTCTCGCCGAGCACGCACGCCGTTCCGCGGCGGACGCCGGGGTGCCGCTCGACGTCCGCACCGGAGACGCGGCCGACCCCTCGACGTACGCCGACCGGCTGCCCATCGACGTCCTCATGCTGATCGGTGTGCTCGGCAACATCTCGGACGCCGACGGCGAGACGACCGTCCGCGCAGCGGCGTCGATGCTGGCGCCGGGTGGGACCGTGCTCTGGACCCGCAGCAACCGGTTCCGGTCGAAGCCGACCCACGACTACGAAGATCCCGCGGCATGGGTACGCGATCGGTTCGAGGCGTGCGGCTTCGAGACCGTCGAGTATCTCGCGCCCGAGGGCGCCCCTTGGCGGCTCGGTGTCTCGCGGCTCACGACCCCGTCGAACGCCCCCCTTCCACCTCGCCTCTTCACCTTCGTCCGCTGACCCGCCCCGCTAGGGTCGGGGGCGCCGTACCGTCCGATCGGGAGGATCCATGGCTTCGTGGCGTGACACCGCCAGCGCCGAGGTGCAGGACGACCTCGACACCCTGCTCGACGCCGCACTGACCACGGCCGAGCGGTCGTTGCGCGATGCTGGGGGGTTCCTGCCGTTCGCGGTTGCCCGCACCTACGACGGCGAGGACCAGCTGGTCAACGTCGCCGTCGAGAGCACCGCGGCCGATTCCCAGGAGCTCGTGGGTGCTCTGTGGCAGACGCTGGGGGAGCACAGGGGGAACTTCCGTGCCGTCGGCGTCGTCACCGACCGCACGGCGAACGACGGCGACCAGGTCGCCGTACAGCTCGAGCACGCCGACGGGCCGGCCATCGAGGTCACGCTGCCCTACCGCCTGTCCGGCGGCGACTTCGAGCCCGGCACGCTCGCGGCCGGGGAGGGGATCGCCCGGCTCTGGTGATGCTCAGGCCTCCAGCCGCTGGATGGTGCGCTTCGCGGAGTTGCGCACCCAGGCGCGGGAGTCGTCGGTCATCCGGCGGAGCCCGTCGAGCGAGCGAGGGTCCTTGAGCTTGGCCAGCGCCTTGACGGCGTGGCCGCTGACGTCATGCTGGTCCAGTAGCCCGAGCAGCACGTCGACGGCCCGCTCGCGGTGCTGTTTGCTCTTGCCCAGCCACAGCACGACCATCTGCCGCGATCTGCCGTACGCCGGGTCGGCCGCAAGCGCGGCCATCTCGTCGAAGACGGCGTCGGTCGCGAGCACCTCCAGCCCGTTTCCCACGGCCCATCGCCGCGCATCAGCAGCCGGGCTTCCCCCCGGCGCGGTCCGGAAGAGGTCCAGCATCGGCTGCAGCGCCTGCGTGCGCGCCCACGGCACGGAGAGCTGGCGGACCACCTTCTCCTGCAGCGAAGGGTCCTCCATCGTGCGGGGCAGCCAGCCGACCAGGACCTGGGCGATCTCTCCTGAGTAGCGGCCACCGCGCTGGGTGAGATCGGCGAGGTCCGTGACCTCGACACCGTGCTCGGCGAGATCGCGCCGGATCTCGACGTCGAGCCCGGAGGCGCTCGTACCGGCCATCCCCGGCACGCTACTTCACCACTGCCGGCAGCTTGCGAACGATGTCGATCTCGCCGTCGGCGACCAGCTGGGCGAGCCGGCCTACGATGGTGGTGTCCTGGCGCACGTAGAGGACCATCTTCAGCGGCGGAGCCTGGCTCGTGGCGTAGTCGTAGAAGTCGGAGAGCTGGCTGGACCAACCTTGCCGGGCGACGTTCTTGACCTCACCGAGCTGCACGGAGTTGAGCTCGTCGGGGATCCGGTACGCCGCCTTCCCGCTCGGAGCGTCGATCCGGGTGGTGTTCTTCACGATCTGCGCGTCGCGCTCGCCCTGGGCGCTCATGGTGCGGACGGCGGCCATCGCATCCGTGGCACCGGCCTCCTCGATCTCAGCGATCTCGGGGCCGCCGCGCAGGAAGCCGGTGATCTTGCCCAGGGTCTCGCCGATCCGAGCCAGGATCGTGCTCACGGTCTCGGCGACGGCGCGGGCGAGCTCGAGCAGGGCCTCGAGCACCCGTCGTACCCGGTTGGCGGCGTTGGCGATCTCGGCACCCTCGACGATCTGGGCGCCGCCCTCGCCGAGGCCGAAGCTGAGCGCCCCGAGGATCGCGCCGCCGATCTCGATGCCGGCGGTCCACTCGAGGAAGCTCTGGAGCTCGTTCTCGATCTCCTGGTGCTTGTCCTCGACGTCCTGGGCGTACTGCGTGCACGCCCGGCCGAGGTCGGTGAACGCCGTCGCGAGGTCGGTGACGTGGCTCCGCAGGTCGCCCAGCGCGCCGGTCGCGGCGTGGACCTCCGGTGAGGTGATCAGGGCGTAGTCGGCGATCGCGCCGTCGATGAGGTACGTCGTGCCGGTCAGGTCGGAGGCCGCGCGCGACCAGGCGGCCCCGGCTGTCCGGAGCTTGCCGGTGTCGGCGTCCGGCCAGAACCATCCCTCGAGGTGTCCGGCCAGCCAGTGCCACCAGCCGGGCACGTCGCCGGTTCCTCCCTTGGCGCTCGGTGGGGCACCGGTGACGAGCGACTCGCCGTAGTGGTCGGGATTGTGGTCGCCGTTGCTTCCCTGGAACTCAGGCGGCCCGCTGAGCTGCGCCCCGCCGTCCGCGGCTCGGTGGTTGACCAGCGCGGCGTTGGAGAGGTTCGCGAAGTGGGCCGCGGCGTCGCCGAGCCGGCAGCCGGCCTCGACCGCCTGTGCCGCGGCCGGGTCGTACTGCGCGGCCCAGGCTTCGCCGCAGGTGTCGCTGCCGGCCATGGCTCCGCAGCCGCCGAGGGCGCTGACCAGCGTGTTCATGCTGTCAACGACGTCGTGGTTCATGTCGTAGAGGTAGCTGCAGACCGTCACGAACGACGTGCTGTCGACGTCGATCCTCATCGCACGGACTCCCACATCCGCGTGTTGGCGTCGACGGCGCTCAGATAGTTCCCGTGGGCGATGCGGCCGGCGTCGCGCATCGCGGCGATCGCCTTCTTCATGTCCTCGGCACCCTGCCGCCACTTCGCGTGGGCTTCCCGGTGAGCGGTCGCGGCCTCGCCGACCCAGGTGATGTGCAGGTGGTCGACCGCACGGTCGAGGTCGGCCAGCTGACGCTCGAGGGTGCGCTCGAAGGCCGTCATCTGCGCGATCCGCTGGGCGAGGGCGTCGGTGTCGACGCTGTAGCGCGTCACGAGCCGGCCCCCCTCGGACCGAGGCGGACGCTGAGCCGCGCCATGTCGCCGTGCACACCGTCGTCGGTGGTGACGTAGTCGACCCGAGCGGCCTCGAGCAGCCTGCCCATGGCCTGCAACCCGTCGAGCATCTCCTGGGCCGCGGTGTTCCAGTCGCCCCAGGCGGCCGCGAACTCGTCGGCCGCTACCCCGGTCCAACCCGAGCCCAGGAACTCCTGCATCGATCCGTGCAGCGTGCTCCGCTCCTGGGTCAGCGAGGTCGCGATCCCGGCCACCTGCTCCCGCGCCAGGGCCAGGTCGGACAGCTCGGTCCGCAGCTCAGTCACGTCGTCTCTTCCCGAGTAGTCGTCGTCTCGAGCACGATTCCCCGCCCGTGCGGGGGCTCAAACATCGGGCTGGATCAGACGCTGTCGGGCCCGAGATCCGACAGCACCACCTGCCACCGCTCGTGGCTCCCGTCGTACGGCGCGTGGCCGGCCGCCAGCGCCTCGTGCACGCGTCCGCACGAGCGCATCGCGGCGACGGTGATCTCAGCGGGGTACCCGAGCTCGACGCGGTGCTGCGCGAACTCGTCCTCGTCGTCGACCCAGACCCGGCCGGTCTCGCCGCGGACCACGTCGAGATCGAGGTCCACGGTGCGCAGCGTGGCGCCGTCCCAGACCGGCGGCGTCGCGATGTCGACGTACACCGAGACTCGCAGGTCGCTCCCCGGCGCGTGGAACGTGCCCAGCCACCACCGCTCGCCGTCGGGCAGGTCCGCGCGCGGTGAGAGTCCGACCTGGTTGCTGCGCGCGACGTAGGACGCGCCCGGACGGACCATCTCGGTCCCGCTCGGGATCCCGATCCAGTCCCCGTGCTCGTCGCTGCCCAGCCACCGCGCGTCGAACTCCCAGTGCGGCCGGTCCCCCCACTTGCGCATCTCGACCCGGACCGGATCACCGAGCTCGAACCCCACTCGCCCATCCTGCCCTGCGGTTGAACCGTGGGTCGTGTGCACACGAACCGCGGGTTGTGACCGCACCGACCGCGGCTCAACAGGTCAGAACCCGGGGCTCAACAGGTCAGATCCCGCGGCTCAACGTTTCGGGGGCTTGGTGCGCTTGGCGACGGCGGCGACGACGTCCTGGTAGCGGGAGCCGGTGAGGCGGGCGAAGTGGTGGAGGACGTGGGCGTCGATGCCGACCAGCAGCCGGGCACTGCTGCCCAGGATGCCCTTCTCGACGATGATCCGGGCCGCGACCTCGGGCTCCATCCGCGCCAGCTTCTCGTCGAAGAAGCGGGCGGTCTCGTCACGGTCCTCGCGGGCGGAGCTGCGGGCGCTCCGGGCGATCGCGGTCTTGATCCCGCCCGGATGCACGACGGTGACCCCGACCGGGTGCCCGGCGATCAACAGCTCCTCGCGGAGCGCCTCGGAGAAGCCGCGGACGGCGTACTTGGCGGCGTTGTACATGGACTGGCCGGGCATCGAGACGAGGCCGAACAGCGACGACATGTTCACCAGGTGACCGTCGCCGGACGCGACCAGGTGCGGCAGGAACTCCTTGGTGCCGTGGACCACGCCCCAGAAGTTGATCCCGAGGATCCAGTCCATGTCGGGGTACTCGAGATCCTCGACGTCACCGGTGAGGGCGACCCCGGCGTTGTTGATGACGACGTCGACCCGTCCGAAGTGCTCGGCGACAGCCTCGGCGTACGCTGCGAAGGCGGCCCGGTCGGCCACGTCGAGCCGGTCGCTGCGCACCTCGCGGGCGCCGGCGGACTTCGCCAGCTCGACGGTCTCGGCCAGACCGGCCTCGTCGATGTCGCTGATCGCGACCAGCGCACCTCGGCGGGCGACGTCGAACGCGAGCGCCCGCCCGATCCCGGAGGCGGCGCCGGTGATCACGACGACCTTGTCGTCGAGAGTTCTCATGCCACTGCTTCGCGGTCGGCGTCGGGCCGTACGGCGTACATGACGTACGCCGCGGGGTCGAAGCGGGAGAGCAGCCGACGGAACGTGAACGTCGCCTTCGGCCACAGCGTCGTGTTGCGGCCGTGGGAGTCGAGGTACCACGACGAGCAGCCACCGGTGTTCCACACGGTGTGCTTCATCCGGCGTTGCAGGTTCGCGTTCCATCGACGCTGGGCCCCCACATGCGGCTCGACGGCGGCGTACCCCTCGCGGCGCATCGTGCGGACCGCGTCCCGGATGTAGGCGACCTGGGCCTCGATGATGAACACCATGCTGGTGTGGCCCTGACCGGTGTTCGGCCCGACCATCATGAACAGGTTGGGGAACCCGTGGACCGTCGTGCCCTTGTACGCCGCCATCCCGCCCGCGGCCCACTCCTCCGCCAGCGAGCGGCCCTCCCGTCCGACGATGCGCTCCGCGATCGGCAGCTCGGTCGTCCAGAAGCCGGTGGCGACGACGACCACGTCGGCGGGGTGCTCGACGCCGTCCGCGGTGACGATGCCGGTCGGCGTGACCCGGGCGATGGAGTCCGTGACGAGGTCGACGTTGTCTGCCGCGAGCGCGGGGTAGTAGGTGTTCGAGCGCAGCACCCGCTTGCAGCCCAAGCGGAACGACGGTGTCACCTTGGCGCGGAGCTCCGGGTCCGTGATCCCCTTGTGCAGGTTGACCAGCGCGGCCTTCTGGGCGGGCTTCCCCAGCTTCGGCTGCCAGGTGAACATCGGGACGTAGCCCTCGTGCGCCCAGTAGATGCCGGTGCGGTAGAGCTTGGAAAGTGCGGGCAGGCGGCGCAGAGCGGCGCGCTCGGGCCGGGAGTAGACGCGGTCGTTGCGGGGGATGACCCACGGGGCGGTGCGCTGGTACACGTCGAGGTGCTCGGCGACCTTCTGCACCTCCGGGACGATCTGGATCGCCGAGGCGCCGGTGCCGATCACCGCCACTCGCTTGCCGGCCAGGGCGACCGAGTGGTCCCAACGGGCGGAGTGGAACAACGCCCCCTCGAAGCCGTCGATCCCCTCGATCTCGGGGAGGCGTGGCTCGGACAGTCCGCCGGCGCCGGCGATCAGGGTCCGCGCGGTGAGCTCGCCGGACGTCGTACGGCAGCGCCAGAGCTGAGCCTCGTCGTCCCACTCGGCGTGCTCGAGCTCGGTGCTGAGGACGATCTTGTCGCGTACGCCGTACACCCGGGCGACCGTGCGCAGGTAGTCCTGGATCTCCCACTGGGGGCTGTACGACGACGTCCACTCCGGGTTGCGGGCGAAGGAGAACGAGTACAGCTGGCTGGGGACGTCACAGCACGCGCCGGGGTAGGTGTTGTCGCGCCAGGTGCCGCCGACGTCGTGGCCCTTGTCGATCACCAGGTAGTCGGTCTCGCCGTCCTCGGTCAGCTTGATCGCCGCGCACAGGCCCGCGAAGCCGGCGCCGACGATCAGGTGCTCGACCCGCTGGGGAAGCGTCATGGAGCGACCGTACCCGGCCGGCGCCCGCCCCGCCGTGACGGAGGTCGCTTCCTCATCCCGACACCTCTGATGAGCCGTCGGCCAGTTCGGACACGGGTGACGCCGTCGACGGTCTGCGGGGTGGAAGGTGGACCAGAACCAGCGGTGGCCGCCAGGAGGCAGGCGAGGGCCGCGCGCTCGGCCGGCGCGTGGAGCCGAGC
>JAFMQY010000106.1 GCA_017354415.1 Nocardioides sp. | reverse complement strand
GACGATTCGGGCTGACGTTCGTCACGGACTACCCGGACGGCCTGCGGATGACCCGGCTGGGATGATCGACGGCATGGAGCTGGGCCAGGGCACCGGACCGTTGCGCGGGGTCAAGGTCGTCGAGCTCGCCGGCATCGGACCCGGCCCGCACGCGTGCATGATCCTGGCCGACCTGGGTGCGGACGTGATCCGGGTCGAGCGGCCTGGCGGGCAGCCGCTCACCGGCGGACCCAGCGACCTGCTCAACCGCGGCCGACCGAGCGTCGCCCTGGACCTCAAGCACCAGGACGCCGTGGCCACCGTGCTCGACCTCGTCGAGCGGGCCGACGTACTCGTCGAAGGCTTCCGGCCGGGTACGACGGAGCGCCTTGGTCTCGGTCCGGACTCGTGCCTCGCCCGCAACCCGGCGCTGGTCTACGGGCGGATGACCGGATGGGGCCAGACCGGACCGCTCGCGACCACCGCGGGACACGACCTCGGGTACATCGCGATCACCGGTGCGCTGTTCGGGATGGGTCAGGACCGGAGCCGACCGCACTTCCCAGCCAACCTCGTCGGCGACTTCGGTGGAGGATCGACGTACCTCGTGATCGGGATCCTCGCCGCCCTCCTGGAGGCGCGGGTCTCGGGGCACGGCCAGGTCGTCGACGCTGCGATCGTCGACGGCACCGCCCACCTCAACAGCATGGCCACCGGGCTCCTGGCCGGCGGGCTACTGCGTGAGCAACGCGCCGCCAACATGCTCGACGGCGGTGCCCCCTTCTACGACGTGTACGAGACCGCCGACGGGAAGCACCTGGCCGTCGGTGCCCTCGAGCCGCAGTTCTACGACGAGCTGGTGCGGCTCCTCGGGATCGCCGACACGGCGCCCGACCGGAACGACCCCGCGAACCATGCCGAGCTCCGACGGCTCATTGCCGACGGCGTACGCGGCCGTACCCAGGCGGAGTGGGTCGCGGTGTTCGACGGCTCGGACGCATGCGTCGCGCCGGTGGTGCCGATGTCCGAGGCGTTCCGCCACCCACACCTGTTGGCTCGTGGCACCTTCGTGGAGCGCGACGGGATGACGCAGCCAGCCCCGGCGCCGCGCTTCTCGCGCACGGACGCGTCGCTGACGACCCCGCCCCCGGCGCGGGCCGGCCAGGACACCCGTGAGGCCCTGGTCGCCTGGGGGATCAAGGACGTCGACGGACTCCTGACTTCGGGAGCGGCGGCCCAAGCATGACCTCCCCGGTCCGCCAGCGTCGCGACGAGCCGGAGACGACGCCCGAGCACGTCGACGTCCTGATCATCGGTGCCGGACTCTCCGGCATCGGCGCCGCGGCCCATCTGACCCGCGAGCTGCCCCGCACGTCGTACGTCGTGCTCGAAGCACGCGAGGTCAGCGGCGGCACGTGGGACCTGTTCCACTATCCCGGCGTGCGCTCCGACTCCGACATGTTCACGATGGGATACCGCTTCCGGCCCTGGCGGCACGAGGAGGCACTGGGCTCGGGAGAGCGGATCCTCGAGTATCTCCGCGACACCGCCCGCGAGTACGACGTGGAGTCGCACATCCGCTACCGGCACCGAGTCGTCCGCGCCTCATGGGACAGCGACACCGCCCTGTGGACCGTCGAGGCCGAAGTCGACGGCGAGCCGGTCACCCTCACCGCGGGGTTCCTGTGGTCCTGCCGCGGCTACTACGACTACGAGCGCGGCCACGAGCCGGAGTTCCCGGGTCGTGATGAGTTCGGCGGACCGATCGTGCATCCCCAGCACTGGCCGGCTGATCTCGACTGGGCCGATCAGGAGGTCGTCGTGATCGGCAGCGGCGCGACGGCAGTGACTGTCGTCCCGGCTATGGCCAGTGACGCCCGGCATGTGACCATGCTGCAGCGGTCGCCGACGTACGTCCTCAGCCTGCCGCACCGCGACCCCTTCGCGACGCGGGTGCGTCGTTGGCTCCCTGCCGGGACGGCGCACCGGCTCGTGCGCTGGAAGAGCATCGTCGTCCAAGCGGTGTTCTACCGGCTGTCTCGCCGGCGCCCGGGACTGGTGAAGCGGCTGGTGCGCAAGCAGAACCTCGCGCTGCTCCCTGAGGGGTACGACGTGGACACGCACTTCACGCCCCGGTACGACCCGTGGGACCAGCGGATGTGCTTCGTGCCGGACGCCGACCTCTTCCGTGCGGTACGTCGTGGCGACGTCGACGTGGTGACCGGCACGATCGAGCGTTTCGACGCGAACGGGATCGTGCTCACCGACGGCCGGCACCTGCACGCGGACCTGATCATCACCGCGACCGGCTTGCGGCTCTCGCCGTTCGGTGGGATCGAGCTGGTGGTCGACGGACGCATGGTGGACCCGGCGGACGAGATGACCTACCGCGCCCTGATGCTCAGCGGTGTGCCGAACTTCGTGTTCACCGTCGGCTACACCAACGCATCGTGGACGCTCAAGGTCGACCTGGTCGCGGACTTCACCTGCCGGCTGCTCGCGCACATGTCCGCCCACGGCTACCGCAGTGTCACCCCGCTGCGCGACCCGACCGTGGGCGAGATGCCGCTGATGGACTTCACCTCCGGCTACGTCGTGCGGGCGCTGGACCAGCTCCCCCACCAGGGGGACCGGGAGCCGTGGCGACTCCGCCAGAGCTACCTCCGGGACCGCCGTACCATCCGGCGCGCCGACCTCGAGGACGGCGTCCTCTCCTTCACCTGAAGGGGTGTGCCCCGCCGGCGTGTTCGCGGGTCTGCATGACGCTCATGAAGCCGGGTACGGATTGCGAGTCCGACGTGAGGCACGACCGACAAGGGGAGGAGTGAGCCGTGGGACTCGACGACAAGGCCAAGCACCAGGCTCAGGACACCAAGGGCAAGGCCAAGGAGGCCACCGGTGCCGCGACCGGCAACCGGGGCATGAAGGCCAAAGGCAGGAACGACCAGAACCAGGCCAAGGCCAAGGAGGCCGGTCGCCACGTCAAGCAGGCCGCCAAGGACACCAAGGACTCCTTCAAGTCCTGACCCGAACGTACGAAGGCCCCGCACCCAGCGCGGGGCCTTCGTCGTCCCCTGGTGGATAGTCCGTGACGAACGTCAGCCGAAATGCGCCGTGGGCCTGACGTTCGTCACGGACTACCCCGGAAAGCTCCGGAAAGCGCGACCGGATCAGCGGGCGCGCTTGGCGATGTTGGTACGACGGAGCTCGTCCATGCCGCTCTCGTAGGCCTGGACCAGGGAGGCGATCGACAGCGGCTTGAGGCGCTCGACGACCTCCTGGATCGTCTCGGGGGAGACGCCCTGTTCCTTGTAGACCGGCCAGACCTTGGTCCGGAACAGCTCATAGAGCTCCTCGGCGATCGCCCGGCCGTGTACGGCGTACACCTCGGCGGCGGCGCGGGCCGCCTCGATCGGGTACCCGAGGTCGAGCAGACCGAGCCCGACGCCCAGCTGCGACATCGACACCCGGTACCGGCCTCGTCCGGCCTGTTGCACCAGCCCCAGGGCGGTCAGCGTCTCGAGCTCGGCCGAGGACAGAGACCGGCCCGCCCGTTGCTCCAGGGCGGAGCGCGACATCTCCTCCCAGGAGTCGGCCATCCAGGGAGCCAGCATCGTCCGGTGCAGGGCGATGTCCTCGGGAGAGGCATCGGCGGGGATCCCTGCGACGTAGCGCTCGATCGCCGAGAGGGTGAAGCCGTGGCCCTGGAGCTCCTGCACCAGCTGGAGCCGCGCCACGTGGTCGGCCGTGTAGTAGCCGCTGCGCCCTCGACGGATGGGCGGCGGCACGAGGCCCTTGGTGGTGTAGAAGCGGATGTTGCGGACGCTCATCCCGACCCGCTCGGTCAGCTCGTCGAGGGTCAGCAGCGTGACCTGTCCCACAGCCTTGTCCTTGACGACCATGACAGTAAGAGTGTCACAATCGGAGGCATGGCTCCATCACCTCAGGAAGCATTCGTCTACGACCACCTGCGGACGCCGCGCGGCAAGGGGAAGGCCGCGGGAGCCCTCCACGAGGTGAAGCCGGTCGACCTCATGGTCGGGCTCCTCGAGGAGATCCAGACCCGCAACCCCTCGCTCGACACCGAGCGCGTCGACGACGTCGTCCTCGGCGTCGTCTCCCCGATCGGGGAGCAAGGCGGCGACATCGCCAAGACCTCGGCGCTCGCGGCCGGCTACCCGGAGACGGTCGCCGGCGTCCAGCTCAACCGGTTCTGTGCCTCCGGGCTCGAGGCCGTCAACCAGGCGGCAGCCCGCATCCGGAGCGGCTTCGAGGATCTGATCCTGGCCGGCGGCGTCGAGTCGATGAGCAGGGTGCCGATGGGCTCCGACGGCGGCGCCTGGGCGGCTGACCCGGCCACCGCGCTGACGACCGGCTTCGTTCCCCAGGGCATCGGCGCCGACCTGATCGCCACGCTCGAGGGCTGGTCGCGCACCGACGTCGACGCATACGCCGCGGAGTCCCACCACCGCGCCGCCAAGGCCTGGGCGAACGGCTACTTCGCCGACGCCGTCGTCCCCGTCAAGGACGCCAACGGGATCACGGTCCTCGACCACGACGAGCTGATCCGCCCCGACACCTCCGTCGAGGGGCTGGCCGGCCTCAAGCCCAGCTTCGCGTCGATCGGCAAGGACGCCGGCTTCGACGACGTGGCGCTCGAGAAGTACCACTGGGTCGAGCGGATCGACCACGTCCACCACGCTGGCAACTCCTCCGGCATCGTCGACGGCGCCGCACTCGTGGCGATCGGCTCGGAGCAGGCCGGCCAGCAGCTCGGTCTGGCCCCGCGGGCGCGGATCGTGATGACGGCCGTCTCCGGCGCCGACCCGACGATCATGCTCACCGGCCCGGCCCCGGCGGCTCGCAAGGCGCTGGCGAAGGCGGGTCTCGAGGTCGACGACATCGACCTGTGGGAGATGAACGAGGCCTTCGCCGCCGTGGCCATGCGGTTCATGAAGGACATGGGCATCACCCATGAGGTCACCAACGTCAACGGCGGTGCGATCGCGATGGGTCACCCGCTCGGCGCGACCGGCGCGATGCTGCTCGGCACGCTCGTCGACGAGCTCCAGCGGCGCGACCTGCGCCGCGGACTCGCCACCCTCTGCATCGGCGGCGGGATGGGCATCGCGACCATCGTCGAGATCGTCTGAAGCCACCTCGCCCCCGCACGCCGTAAGACGACACCCACGGAAGAGATCCGATGACGCAGACCCCGACCGCCACGACCACCGCCGTCCGCTACGACAGGGACAGCGACGGCATCGTCACCCTGACGCTCGACGACCCGACCGCGAGCGCGAACACGATGAACGAGATCTACCAGCGCTCGATGCACGAGGCGGTCGACCGGCTGTACGACGAGGCGGCCGACGAGGAGCAGAGCATCACCGGCGTCGTGGTGACCAGCGCCAAGAAGACGTTCTTCGCCGGAGGCAACCTGACCCTGATGATGCAGGCGACGCCGGCGGACGCGGCGTCCCTGTTCGCCGGGATCGAGGCGATCAAGGCCGACCTGCGCAGGCTCGAGAAGCTCGGCCGGCCCGTCGTCGCTGCCATCAACGGCGCCGCGCTCGGCGGCGGATACGAGATCGCGCTCGCCTGCCACCACCGGATCCTCGTCGACGACTCGTCGGCGGTGGTCGGCCTGCCGGAGGCGACCCTCGGGCTGCTGCCCGGCGGTGGCGGGGTCACCCGGGTCACTCGGAGGTTCGGCATCCAGTCGGCGCTGATGGACGTGCTTCTGCAGGGCACCCGCTTCAAGCCGGCCGACGCGAAGGCGAAGGGTCTGGTCGACGAGGTGGTCGCCAGCCGCGACGATCTGGTCCCGGCGGCGAAGGCGTGGATCCTCGAGCACCGTGACGACCCGGAGGCCGCGTCGCAGCCCTGGGACCGCGAGGGCTACCGGATGCCGGGCGGCACACCGCAGTCGCCGAAGCTCGCGGCATTCCTGCCGGCGTTCCCCGCGCTCCTGCGCCAGCAGACCAAGGGCGCTGTCTACCCAGCACAGCGGGCCATCCTGTCCGCCGTCGTCGAAGGCGCGAGCGTCGACTTCGAGACGGCCAGCCGGATCGAGAGCCGCTACCTGACCAAGCTGATCGTCGGCCAGAACTTCAAGAACATGGCGCAGGCGTTCTTCTTCGACCTGCAGGCTATCAACGCCGGGAAGCTCCGCCCCGAGGGCCATGAGAAGTTCACCGCGACCAAGGTCGGCGTCCTCGGCGCCGGGATGATGGGCGCCGGCATCGCCTACTCCTGTGCCCGCGCGGGCATGCAGGTCGTGCTCAAGGACGTGTCCCTCGAGGCGGCCGAAAGAGGCAAGGGCTACAGCGTGAAGCTGAACGCCAAGGCCGTCGAGCGCGGCAGGCTGAGCCCCGACAAGTCCGAGGAGATGCTGGCCCGCATCGTGCCGACCGCCGAGGCGGCCGATCTCGAGGGCTGCGACCTGGTGATCGAGGCGGTCTTCGAGGACCCGAGCCTCAAGCACCAGGTGTTCGCCGAGGTCGTCCCGCACGTGAACCCCGACGCGCTGCTGTGCTCCAACACCTCGACCCTGCCGATCACCGAGCTGGCGACGGGTGTCGAGCGGCCCGGGGACTTCATCGGCCTGCACTTCTTCAGCCCCGTCGACAAGATGCCGCTGGTCGAGATCATCAAGGGCGAGCAGACGTCCGACGCCGCCCTGGCCAAGGCGTACGACGTGGTCCTGCAGATCCGGAAGACCCCGATCGTCGTCAACGACAGCCGGGGCTTCTACACCTCGCGAGTCATCGGCACGATGGTCAACGAGGGACTGGCGATGCTCGCCGAGGGCGTCCCGCCGATGTCGCTCGAGCGCGCCGCGATGCAGGACGGCTACCCGGTGGGCCCGCTGCAGCTCACCGACGAGCTGAACATGGAGCTGATCGCGAAGATCGCCAAGGCCACCCGCGAGGCCGCCGAGCGCGACGGCACGCCGTACGACGAGCACCCGGGCACCGCCGTGGTCGCGAAGATGCTCGAGCTCGGCCGTCCCTCGCGGCTCAAGGGCGCCGGCTTCTACGAGTACGACGAAGGCCGGCGTACGCGGCTCTGGCCGGGCCTGGCCGAGGCGTTCCCGGTCTCCGACGAGCAGATCCCCTTCGCCGACGTGAAGGACCGGATGATGTTCATCGAGGCGCTCGAGACCGCGAAGTGCTTCGAGGAGGGCGTCATCGAGTCGTCTGCCGCCGCCAATATCGGCTCGATCATGGGCATCGGCTTCCCGGCCAACTCTGGGGGTGCCGCGCAGTTCATGACTGGCTACCAGGCAGTCGACAGTCATGGTGAAGGCGCGGGCCCGATCGGACTCGAGGCGTTCCTCGCCCGAGCCGACGCGCTGGCCGACCGGTACGGCGAGCGGTTCCGGCCGACGGCGTACCTGCGGGACCTGGCGGCGAAGGGCGAGCGCTTCCCCGCCTGAGGGAGGCCATCCTCGCGGCCTAGGGTCAGAGCATGGACTTCGCACCGTCGCCCCGTGCTGCCGACCTCACCGCCCGGGTGGCGGACTTCATGGCCACCGAGATCACGCCCATCGAGGCCGACTACCACCGTGATCTGGTCGAAGCACGACGTACCGGAGACCCTTGGACTCCGCTCCCGATCGTGGCGGAGCTCAAGGCGAGGGCCCGGGCGCAGGGGTTGTGGAACCTGTTCCTGCCGAAGGAGCACGCTGGGGAGTACGCCGCTCGTTTCGGCACCGACGGCGGAGAGGGGCTGACGAACGTCGACTACGCGCCCTTGGCCGAGCAGATGGGCAGGTCGGGGCTCGCACCCCTGGTGTTCAACTGCAACGCGCCCGACACCGGGAACATGGAGGTCCTGCTCCGCTACGGCTCGGAGAAACAGCGGCGCGACTGGCTGGAGCCCCTGCTGGACGGGCAGATCCGGTCGGCGTTCGCGATGACCGAGCCCGACGTCGCGTCGTCCGACGCCACCAACATGGTGGCGACCTGCGTCGTCGACGGGGAACAGATCGTGGTCAACGGCCGCAAGTGGTGGTCGACCGGGGTCGGCAACACGGAGTGCCGGATCCTGGTCTTCATGGGGGTCACCGACCCCGACGCCGACCGGCACCACCGGCACTCGATGGTGCTGGTGCCCGTGGACACTCCCGGCGTCAAGGTCGAGCGGATGCTCGACACCATGGGCCTGTACGACGAGCCGCTCGGCCACGGCGAGGTGTCGTTCACCGACGTGCGGGTCCCGCTCGAGAACGTCATCTCCGGGCCGGGTGAGGGTTTCGCGATCGCCCAGGGCCGGCTCGGGCCGGGCCGGGTCCACCACTGCATGCGGCTGATCGGCCTGGCCGAGATGGCCCTCGAGCTGGCGTGCCGCCGGGGCCTCGAGCGGACGGCGTTCGGGAAGCCGCTGGTGAACCTCGGTGGCAACCGCGAGCGGATCGCCGACGCCCGGATCGCGATCGACCAGGCTCGGCTGCTGGTGCTCGACGCGGCCTGGAAGCTCGACGAGGGTGGCCCGATGAACGCACTGTCGGAGGTATCGGCGATCAAGGTCGCGGTCCCCCGGATGGCGCAGCAGGTGATCGACATGGCGCTGCAGCTGCACGGCGGTGGCGGCATGTCGAGCGACTTCCCGCTCGCCGCCGCGCTGGTGGGGGCGAGGTCGCTGCGACTCGCCGACGGGCCCGACGAGGTGCATCGGGGCATGGTCGCCCGACTGGAGCTCGCCAAGTACGCGGCCCGATGAGCCGGGTCCTGGTCACGGGCGCGGCATCCGGGCTCGGCGCTGCGCTGGCTCAGGCGTTCCGCGCCCGGGGGGACGAGGTGCTCGCGACGGACCTCACCGGTGAGGGTGGTTTCGAGACAGGCGCAGAGCGCCTTCCTCAACCACCGGACACTCCGGAGACTCCGGGGTCGGGACGGCTTCCTCAACCACCGGAGACTCCGGGGTCGGGACGGCTTCCTCAGCCACCGGAGACTCCGGGGTCGGGACGGCTTCCTCAGCCACCGGAGACTCCGGGGTCGGGACGCCTTCCTCAGCCACCGAAGACGCCGGTGTCGGGACGCCTTCCTCAACCACCGGAGACTCCGGTGTCGGGACGCCTTCCTCAACCACCGGAGACTCCGGTGTCGGAACGCCTTCCTCAACCACCGGTCGGAGCCACCCCCTCGAGCACCGCGAAGCTCGACGTCACGTCTGATGAGGACTGGGCGGCGGCGCGGGCTTGGGTGGAGGAGCACTGGGGCGGGCTCGACGTCCTGGTCAACAACGCGGGCGTCGCCGGTGGGGGCCGGATCGACGTGGCCGGGCTCGACGAATGGCAGTGGATCGTCGACATCAACCTGCTGGGCGTGGTGCGCGGGTGCCGCACGTTCACGCCACTGTTCAAACGGCAGCGCTCGGGCCGGATCGTCAACGTCGCGTCACTTGCGGGGCTGGTACACCCGGCAGGCATGGCGTCCTACAACGCGGTGAAGGCCGGTGTGGTGGCCCTCACCGAGACTCTCGGCCACGAGCTCGCGTCGTACGGCGTGCGCACCAGCGTGGTGTGCCCGTCGTACTTCCGGACCAACCTGATGTCGTCGGTGCGCGGGAATGACGAGGCGCTCGGCGCGGTCGTCACCGCGCTCGTGGAGAGCTCGCCGTTCACCGCCGACGACATCGCGGCCGCCGTGCTGGCGGGCATCGACGCCGATGACGAGCTGATCCTGCCGGACCCGGCGGCCCGGGCGGCGTACGACCTCAAGCTCCGCGACCGCGCGGCGTACGACGCGCAGATGCGGCACCAGGCCGAGCGCCTCGACGAGCTCCGGTAGCGATCCGGCAACCAACGGTCACGAACGGCCGAACCTGGGGCATCGTGGACTCATGATGGGGCGGTACGACGAGTGGGCGGCGGCCCGGACGCCCGCGCTGCTCCGTCTGGCCCACGCCCTGACGGGCGATGAACGGACGGCCGTGGAGGCGGTTCGGCGCGCCCTCGACCGCATGCGCGCCTCATGGGTGCGGGTCTCGCGCGGTGATCCCGACCTCGAGGTGCGCCGGGTCCTGGTCCGGAGGTGCGCCGGGCACGACCGGGCCGCGGCCGTCCTCCGGTCGCTCGAGAGCCGCAGTGACGCCGAGATCGCCGAGGTGCTCGGCTGCTCGGAGTCAGCCGCCCGGCGCCACGTGGCTCGCGGTCTCCCGGTTGCGAGCTCGCTCGGCCGCCAGTCGCCGTCCGGTCAACCGCACGACGCGCCCGCTCCAGACACCGCGGGCGTCGGGCTGCTCGCGCCGGCGGGCGTCAGTCCCGGTCCGCCATCGCGCCGCCACCACCGCGCCATCGCGGCCGCGGTGGTCGCGGTCCTGCTGCTGGTCGGCGGCATCGCCTTCGTGGCACACCAGTCGCGCGCTCCGGCCGGAGAGATCTCCTACCCGTCGACCGACACACCTCCGACCTGGCGCTACGAGTCCTACGCCGGCGTCCAGGTGCAGGTGCCTCCGGCGTGGGGTTGGGGCGGCGCCCCGATGCACTCCGACATCTTCCACGGCCGGGACTCGCTGGGCAGCTGCGGGGCGTCCACAGCCGCGGTCCAGTCTCCGCAGGATCCCGCGTCGTACATCACCCTGAACACCGGCTTCACCGGCCGGCCGGTCATGGTGTCGGACCGGTGCATCCCGTGGGGCGCCGACGGCACCGTACCTCTGGGCAACGCCCTGTGGTTCGCCTCGCCGCTCGAGGTCGGCGTCAGGACCATCGGCGGCGTGATGGCGGAGACGCGGGCAGTCGGCTCCCAGCACATCACGGTGTTCTCGCGCAGCTCCGCCCTGCGCCGGGAGATCCTCGGAACGGCGACCACGGTGGACACCGACGCGAACGGCTGCCCGACGCAGGCTGTCATCCGGCCCGCGGCGGGACCACCCGGGCTGCACGCGGACTCGCTCTCCGTCTGCGTCTACACCCAGGACACCGGTACGACGGTGCTGCTCTGGTCCGGGCGGCTGTCCGAGCACACGACCCAGGAGTACGTCGACGCCATGCGGGCCGCACCCCCGGCACCGGCGGTCTGTCCCGCCACCCCGTCGGGGACCTGGGTCGCGCTCGGTGTGCACGGTAGCGACGGTACGCGCTGGGACCTGGTCGACCTGAGCTGCTCGCGGATCAGCTCGGCCGGCGGCCTGCAGGCCGCGCTGACCCCGGCGACGGCCATCGCCTGGGCCGGGGGAGCAGTCGCGGCGTACGTGCCCGAGCCCACCCATGCCCGCGGGCTGCAGGGCTTCTTCCGTCCCAAGCTCGGCTGAACCCGATCCGAGTGCCAAGGCATCCTCGCCATACTGACCCGGTGAGCACCGCCGACGAGTCACGCCCGGTCCGCGAGGAGGACGCCTTCGACGTCCGGGCGGTGACCGACTGGCTCCGGGCGCACGCCGACGACCAGGCCGTCGTGCCGGAGGGGATCCCCGAGGTGCGTCAGTTCCCCGGTGGCGCATCCAACTTGACCTACCTGCTGCGATGGACCCGCCCGAGCTCGACCGGCACGTGCCGCGACCTGATCCTGCGTCGTCCGCCCGTCGGCGCCAAGGCGCGCAGCGCGCACGACATGCGCCGCGAGTTCGTCATCCAGCGCGCCCTCGCCCCGGCGTACCCCCATGTCGCCCGGATGGTGGGGCTGTGCCGAGACGAGTCCGTGATCGGCTCGGACTTCTACGTGATGGAGTGCATCGACGGGGTGATCCTGCGCAAGGAGCTGCCGTTCCCGCTGTCGCCGGGCGAGGCGTCCACACTGTGCGAGCATGCCTGGGAGGCGCTGGTGCGCCTCCACCTGGTCGACGTGGACGCGATCCCCGAGCTCGCAGCGCTGGGCCGCGGCGACGGGTACGTCGCCCGTCAGGTCGCGGGCTGGACCGACCGGCTCGCCCGCGCGGCCACCGACGACCTCGGTGACTGGGACGCGGTGACATCCTGGCTCGCCGTACACCAGCCGGACGACGTGGGGCGGTGCCTGATCCACAACGACTGGCGCTTCGACAACATGGTGCTCGATCCCGACAACGGCCTGGCCGTGCTCGGCGTCCTGGACTGGGAGATGGCGACCGTCGGGGACCCGTTGATGGACCTCGGCGGCGCCCTCGCCTACTGGGTCCAGCCAGATGACGACGAGTTCTTCCGGGCGTTCCGGCGGCAGCCGACGACGGCCCCCGGGATGTGGACCCGCGAGCAGATCATCAGGTGGTACGGCGAGCGCACCGGTCGGCGCGTCACGCCCGAGCAGTGGCGGTTCTACGAGGTGTTCGGCCTGTTCCGCCTCGCGGTGATCGCCCAGCAGATCTGGTACCGCTACGTCCACGGCCAGACCCACAACGAGGCGTACGCCGTGTTCGGCCCCGCCGTCGCATACCTCGAGCAGCGGTGCGGCCGGCTGGTGGGCGCCTGATGGGGTTGGTGCTGCTGGTCCGGCACGGGCAGGCGTCGTTCGGAGCCGACGACTACGACGTGCTGAGCGAGACCGGGATCGAGCAGAGCCGGGTGCTCGGCCGGTTCCTGGCCGACGCCGGACTCGATCCGGGTTGCCTGATGCACGGGGCGATGCGACGTCAGCGCGAAACGGCGACGGCGATGGCAGAGGCGGCCGGCTGGACCGTCGTACCCATGCTGGACGAGGGCTGGAACGAGTTCGACCATCTCGGAGTGATCGCCCGCGGCGGTGGTCTCGACGTCCCTGACCGACGCGTCGAAGGGCCGGTCACGACCCCCGACCGGAGGGCCTTCCAGCGGATCTTCGAGGACGCCACCGCTCGCTGGACGGCCGGCGGGCACGACGACGAGTACGACGAGACGTGGTCGGCGTTCGTCGGACGTGTCCGCGCCGCCCTCGACCGGGCGTGCGAGCGCGACGGCGTCACCGTCGTCAGCTCGTCCGGCGGGCCGATCGCTGCCGCCTGTGCCGCTCTGGTCGACCCTTCCGCCCCCGCCGACGAGCTGCCCCGGCTGTGGGGAGCCTTCAACACGGTCACCGCGAACGCCTCCGTCACCCGGGTGGTCCAGGGCTCCACCGGGCGCCGGCTGCTCACCTTCAACGAGCACGGGCACCTGCCGCGAGAGCTC
>JAFMQY010000233.1 GCA_017354415.1 Nocardioides sp. | reverse complement strand
GTCCCGGTGTCGAGGCGAAGCAGGCCGCTGGAGGGCGTGCGTGGTGCGGTCGCTCGTGGCCGTGGGCGAGGCGCGGCGCCCGCCGCGACGTAGGTGCCCGAGCCGCGGCGGGTCTCGAGCCAGCCCTCGGCCGTGAGCTGGTCGTAGGCGTGCTCGGTGACACTGCGCGAGACGCCGAGGTCGGCCGCCAACGCCCGCGTGCTCGGGAGTCGACGCCCGACCGCGAGTGTCCCGGTGAGGACGTGGTCTCGCACCCGGTCCGCCAGCTGCCGGCCCAGAGGCTCCGGCGACGCGCGGTCCAGGGTGAGGGGGAGCAAGGGAGTGCTCATGAGTGTCCTGTCCAAACGGTCCAGAATTGGCCCGTGCCGACAGGCCACTTGACGC
Organism: Nocardioides sp.; assembly: GCA_017354415.1. GTDB lineage: Bacteria > Actinomycetota > Actinomycetes > Propionibacteriales > Nocardioidaceae > Nocardioides. Next base: position 5,095 of record JAFMQY010000233.1, on the reverse strand, counting down.
CCAGGATAGGAGGCATGTCTCGACCGTTGTCCCCGACCGCGCGTACCACCATCACCCGCCACCGCGAGCGCGGACGCGAGGACCGCGCCGACCTGTTCGAGGTGCTCGACGAGGCGCTGGTCTGCCACGTCGGCATCGTCCGGGACGGCGAGCCGGTGGTGCTGCCGTCGATCCACGGGTTCGACCCGGACGGGCCGGACGAGGGAGGCACCCTGTACCTGCACGGCTCGGTGGCCGCGCCGTGGCTCGTGCAGGCGCCGGGTGAGACGGTCTGCGCCACGTTCACGCTGGTCGACGGTGCCGTGCTGGCCAGGGTGGCGTTCAGTCACTCCATGAACTACCGCTCGGCCGTGGTCATCGGCCCGGCCCGCCGCGTGGACGACCCGGCCGAGCGGGACCACGCGCTCGGGCTGATCGTCGACCACGTGGTGCCGGGCCGCACCGCGACTCTGCGCGCGAACACCCGCAAAGAGCTGGCGGCGACGACCGTCCTTGCCGTCCCGCTGGCCGAGGCGTCGGTGAAGATTCGCGCCAGCGGTCCGGCCGACGAGCCCGAGGACGTCGCCACCGGCACCTGGGCGGGCGTGGTGCCGCTGCGCGTCACGGCGGGCGCGGTCGAGTCGGACCACGACGCCCCGGTCCCCGACGACGTACGCCGGCGACTGGCGGACTGGGGCGCCCCGTCGTCCGCATGACGCCGGCCCGATTCGCGGGCGTCAGCGGATAAGGTGCGGGCCATGGAGCGCTCCCTGGTCCTGGTCAAGCCCGACGGCGTACGCCGGGGTCTCATCGGTGAGGTGATCCGACGGATCGAGGCCAAGGGCTACGCGCTCACCCGGCTCGAGCTCCGGGAGGCCACCCGCGACCTGCTGGCCGAGCACTACGCCGAGCACCGGGAGAAGCCGTTCTACGAGCCGCTCGTCGAGTTCATGCTCTCCGGTCCGGTGGTCGCGATGGTGGTCGAGGGCGAGCGGGTCGTCGAGGGGTTCCGCTCCCTCGCCGGCGCCACCGACCCGACCGTCGCCGCACCCGGCACGATCCGCGGCGACTTCGGCCGAGACTGGGGTCCTGGGGTCGTGCAGAACATCGTCCATGGGTCCGACTCCACCGCGTCAGCCGAGCGCGAGGTCAAGATCTGGTTCGGCTGATCCACTCCTGGTCCGTGGTTTCGAAGCCGGCGCAGAACGCCCTCCTCGAGCACCGGCAGGACGGTCAACCCGACTGGTTCACCCTCGGTCCGACCCGAGGATCCGATGAGGTGAATCGGTCTCCTTGACAGGCACACGGCCCGTCTATACCGTGCTCAGTTGGTGCAATCGTTTGCACACCCGCTGAGAGAGTGCTGAGGAAGTGCTGAGCTCGGTCAGTACGACGTTCGGTTCAACAGCGAGACGCTCGTCCCCGGCGTCCCGGCCACGTCGTCTGAGCACCGCTCCGGACCAAGGTCTCGGTCCGTGTGAGAGACAACCGTGGGTTGCTGCACTCGTTTGCATCCCTGTCGCGCCGATGGATGCCCCCACGGTCGGGCAGGGCGAAGCCAGAGCGGGCAGCCCAGAGGTGCCGGGCGCCCGACCTCTCCTGTCGGCGTGCTGGCGTCGCCTGCGTCACCTGCGCAGTTCCTGGCTCACGCCGATGGCGGAACAAGAGAAGAATCGGAGGAGACCGATGGTTGACAAGCAGTTGATCGGCAACACGATGTCCAGGCGGGGGCTCCTCGCCGGGGTGGCGGTCACGACCGCCGGCGTTTCCGCGGTGGCTCCCTTCACGGCGGGCCGAGCCGCGGGCGCTGAACCCGCGCCCTCCAGCAGCCCCGACCTTCCGCTGGCGACCTTCTCCGCAGGGGAGAGAGACCGCAGATGGGCGGCCGTCCGCGAGATCATGGCCCAGCCGCAATGGAACCTGGACGCGATCGTGGCCGGATCGCCCACGACGGACGCAGGCGGGGACAACCTCCCCGTCGGCTTCGATCGCTACCTCACCCAGGTCGGTGGCGCCGAGGATGGCGGCGCGTACGGACCGGTCGTCTTTCCCCGCGCTGCCTCGGAGCCGGTCGACCTGATCGTGCAGGACGACGGATCGATCGACTTCTGGAACGCACGGGGACTCGACCAGTGGACCGCCGACGGTGGGCTGGCGATCAGCGCCGGCGATGCCGTGCCGGCCGTGGCCGCCCGACTCTCGGCGCTCGGCGCAACGCGTGTCGGCATCGCCGAGCTCGGGGGCACTCGCTTCAACCCGCTCGGCTTCGTGCCGGCCCGCTACCTGGACGCACTGAGGGCCGCGCTTCCCGGCGTCGAGTTCGTGGGGATCGAGAACTGGGAGGTCGATCCGGCCGACCCCGGGCCCTTGGCCGCCTCCGCGATGGTGAAGGGACCCGAGGAACAGGCCGTCGCGCGGGCCTGCACCCGCGCGAGCGAAGGCGCCATCGACGCCATCCTGTCGGCCGTCCGGCACGGAGCGAAACGGCAGGTCGATCTGTGGTACGCCGCCTACTTCGGGATGTTCGAGCAGACCGGTGAGCAACCGACACGGCTGTCCATCGGCTTGGACATTCCCGGGAACGCCACGTTCGGCGCTCCCACGGGCGACCTGCTCAGCCGTGGTCAGATCATCAGCGAGGAGATCTCGGCGCGCGTGCAGGGGTATGGGGCGCAGGTGAACCACTCCATCTTCGTAGGGAACACGCGCACGCCCGGCTACGACTACTACGAGGCGGCGGTCACCGTCGCGATCCAGGCCATCGAGGACGCGATCGCGTTCATCAACGCCAACCCGGGGTCCACGACCGGCGAGCTCATCACGGACTACGCCGAGAAGGCGCAGGCGCGCGGAGCCGCACCTCCCGGCGGCGTCGTCGTCCACACGGATGGGATCGGAAGCCTGTCTCGGCCGCGGCTCGGGACGAGCCAGCTCGGCACCGGCCAGGACGACAACATCGTGATCGTCCCCGGCATGGCGTTCGACTTCAAGCCGAACCTCAGCATGAGGCGCGACGTCATCCAGGACGTCGGGGCGACCAACCGCAGGGTCCAGGTGGGCGAGAACATCCTCGTCACCGAGGGCGGCGCCGTGCGGCTCGGGACGCGCAAGCTGGTGCCTCTGCTGACGCACTGAAGTGTCACCGGGCTCGGCCCGGTGACCTCGGGCCGAGCAGGCCGCCCAGCACGTCGCCGAGGATCGAGCCCATCGGGTTCGCTGCTCCGGATCCCCCGCCGGCACCCTCGGCCGCGACGGAGAGCACCTGTGACAGCACCCCACCCAGGACGCCCCCGCCGAGCCTGCCACCGGTGGAGCCGGTGACCCGCTTGGCCACGTAGGACATCACGACCGGGGCCAGCAGCGGGATCAGCTTCGAGACCAGCCCGCTGGAGACCCCGGTCGAGCCGAGCCGCCGGACGACCTGGTCCTGGTGCGCGCCGAAGATGTGGGCGGCGATCTTGTGACCCTCGACCGGGTCCACCTGGGTGGTGTCGATCCTCGCCGAGGCCAGGTCGTTCTGGTGGTGGCCGAGGGCCGCGGCCAGGGAGGCCTCGCCTCCCGGGTCCTGCGGGTTGGCATGGAGCCCGCCCAGGAGCGCGGGAAGTACCGTGGCGGCGGCCGCCTGCACCTCGGCCGGGTCGCCTCCCACCTGCTGCGCGAGGCGCTCGGCGTCGAGGTCGGCCAGGATGTCCTGCACCGCGTCGTTGCTCATCACCCGGACGCTACCCCTGGCCCCGTTCGCCGGACGCCGTGCAAAAGCGCAGGTCACCCGGCGTGGCACCGCTGGCCGGGCGATCCGCGCTCGTAGCCTGCTGGCGGGTCGTCGTGTCAGCGCGGAGGTGCCACGTCGGCCCACGGGGGCGCAGGCGTGTGCCCCGCTCTTCCCCGGGTAACGACGCGAAAGTGCGAGGCAGTCCGCATGGCGAACAGCATCATCGGCCGTGACATGGCGGTCGACCTCGGCACCGCCAACACGCTGGTCTACGTGCGCCGGCGCGGGATCCTGCTCGACGAGCCCAGCGTCGTCGCTCTCAACGACACCACCGGCGAGGTGCTGGCCGTGGGCCATGAGGCCAAGCGGATGCTCGGCCGCACCCCGGACAACATCACCGCGCTCCGCCCCATGAAGGACGGCGTGATCGCCGACTTCGAGGCGACCGAGGAGATGCTCCGCTTCTTCATCCAGCAGGTGCACCGCCGCCGCTACCTCGCCAAGCCCCGGATGGTGATCTGCGTGCCGAGCGGGATCACGGCGGTCGAGCAGCGCGCGGTCAAGGAGGCCGGCTACCAGGCCGGCGCCCGCAAGGTCTACATCATCGAGGAGCCGATGGCGGCCGCGATCGGGTCCGGACTCCCGGTCCACCAGGCCGCGGGGAACATGGTCGTCGACGTCGGCGGGGGCACCACCGAGGTGGCCGTGATCTCGCTCGGGGGCGTCGTCACCAGCCTCTCCATCCGTACGGCGGGCGACGATCTCGACGCCGCGATCGTGGCGTGGATGAAGAAGGAGTACAGCCTCATGCTCGGCGAGCGCACCGCCGAGGAGGTCAAGATGACGCTCGGCTCCGCGTTCCCGTCGTACGACGAGCCCGAGGCCGACATCCGCGGGCGCGACATGATCAGCGGCCTGCCGCGCTCCGTCGTGGTCTCCAGCCGGGATGTCCGCAAGGCCCTCGAGGAACCCCTGCACGCGATCATCGACGCGGTCCGCACCACCCTGGACCAGACACCGCCGGAGCTGGCCGGCGACATCATGGACCGCGGGATCGTGCTGACCGGCGGCGGAGCGCTGCTCCGCGGCCTCGACGAGCGGATCCGGCACGAGACCGGGATGCCCGTGCACGTCGCGCAGGATCCGCTGTCCAGCGTGGCCATGGGTGCCGGCAAGTGTGTGGAGGAGTTCGAGGGGCTTCGGCAGGTGCTGGTCTCCGAGCGTCGGCGGTACTGATGCCCCTCACTCGTCCCCGCGCGCCCCGTCTGCTGCGTGGCCACCGGCCACTGCGGTCCAGCCCGGACTCATTCGACCAGCGCGCCGAGCGCACCCGGGTGCACTCGCGGATGATCGCGCTGGTCCTCGCCTGCCTGACCCTGATGACCCTCGACCACCACCCGGGCG
>JAFMQY010000232.1:3718-5486 GCA_017354415.1 Nocardioides sp. | reverse complement strand
GGAGCCCGGTCGCAGGCGGACGACCCGATCCCATCTGAGGAGCACTCATGCCCAAGATCCTGGAGTTCGACGAGGGCGCCCGGCGGTCGCTCGAGCGCGGTGTCGACGCGCTCGCCGACACCGTGAAGGTGACGCTCGGTCCCAAGGGCCGCTACGTCGTCCTCGACAAGAAGTGGGGCGCACCCACGATCACCAACGACGGCGTCACGGTCGCCCGCGAGGTGGAGCTCGACGACCCGTTCGAGAACCTCGGCGCACAGCTGACCAAGGAGGTCGCCACCAAGACCAACGACATCGCCGGTGACGGCACCACCACCGCGACGGTGCTGGCCCAGGCGATGGTCCACGAGGGCCTGCGTGCGGTCGCCGCCGGCACCAACCCGATGGCGCTCAAGCGCGGTATGGACGCCGCCGCCGAGGCCGTGGGCGACGCGCTGCGTGAGGAGGCCCGAGAGGTCGAGTCCAAGGAGGACATGGCGTCGGTCGCCACGATCTCGAGCCGCGACTCCCACATCGGTGAGCTGCTCGCGGAGTCCTTCGACAAGGTCGGCAAGGACGGTGTGATCACCGTCGAAGAGGCCAACACGATGGGCACCGAGCTGGAGTTCACCGAGGGCATGCAGTTCGACAAGGGCTACATCTCGGCGTACTTCGTCACCGACCCGGAGCGGATGGAGACCGTCCTCGAGGACCCCTACGTCCTGCTGCACCAGGGCAAGATCTCCTCGATCGCCGACCTGCTCCCGCTGCTGGAGAAGGTCATCGCCGCCGGCAAGCCGCTGTTCATCCTGGCCGAGGACGTCGAGGGCGAGGCCCTGTCCACGCTGGTCGTGAACAAGATCCGCGGCACGTTCAACGCCGTTGCGGTGAAGAGCCCGGCGTTCGGCGACCGCCGCAAGGCGATGATGCAGGACATCGCGGTCCTCACCGGTGGCCAGGTCGTCGCGCCCGAGGTCGGCCTCAAGCTCGACCAGGTCGGGCTCGACGTGCTCGGCACCGCCCGCCGGATCGTGGTCACCAAGGACAACACCACGATCGTCGACGGCGGCGGTGACGCCGCAGCGGTCGACGGCAGGGTCAACCAGATCAAGGCCGAGATCGAGACGACCGACTCCGACTGGGACCGCGAGAAGCTCCAGGAGCGGCTCGCCAAGCTGGCCGGCGGCGTGTGCGTGATCAAGGTCGGCGCCGCCACCGAGGTGGAGCTGAAGGAGAAGAAGCACCGCATCGAGGACGCCGTCTCCGCGACCCGCGCCGCGATCGAGGAGGGCATCGTCGCCGGCGGTGGCTCCGCCCTGATCCACGGCGTCTCCGTGCTCGACGGCGACCTCGGCCTGACCGGCGACGAGGCGGTCGGCGTACGGATCGTGCGTCGTGCCGCCGACGAGCCGCTGCGCTGGATCGCCGAGAACGGCGGCGAGAACGGCTACGTCATCGTCAGCAAGGTCCGCGAGGCGGGAGCGGGTGTCGGCTACAACGCCGAGACCCACGAGTACGGCGACCTGGTCGCGCAGGGTGTCCTCGACCCGGTCAAGGTCACCCGCTCGGCGCTGGTCAATGCCACCTCGATCGCCGGGATGCTGCTGACGACCGAGACCCTGGTCGTCGACAAGCCCGAGGAGGAGGAGCCCCCCGCGGCCGGTCACGGCCACGGTCACGGCCACTGACCTGGCGCTCGCGTCACGCCGTACGACGCTGACCTGGCGCTCGCGTCACGCCGTACGACGCTGACCTGGCGCTCGCGTTCGCTCTCAGCACACCGACCCGG
>JAFMQY010000232.1:0-3708 GCA_017354415.1 Nocardioides sp. | reverse complement strand
CGGGGGCGCGGCGTTTCCGCGTGACGCGACTGCCAGGTCAGCGTTCCAGCGCGCCGACGATGCAGGTGACGGCAACCCCGGCCGGTAGAATGGCGGAGGTGGAGCCCGACACCGTCCTGCCCGACAAGTTCGCCCCGCTGGGGCTCACGTACGACGACGTGCTGCTCCTCCCGGGTTACTCCGACCTCGCCCCCGGCGACATCGACACCACCACGCGGCTGACGCGTCAGATCAGCCTGAAGGCGCCGTTGGTCAGCGCCGCCATGGACACCGTCACCGAGAGCCGGATGGCGATCGCGATGGCGCGCCAGGGTGGCATCGGCGTCCTCCACCGCAACCTCTCGATCGAGGACCAGGCTCTCCAGGTCGACCTGGTCAAGCGGACGCAGACCGGCATCATCTCCAACCCGGTCACGATCGGCCCCGACGCGACCCTGGAGGACCTCGACCGGATCTGCGGCGAGTACCGCGTCTCCGGTCTCCCCGTCGTCGACGTGGACCATCGCCTGCTCGGCATCATCACCAACCGTGACCTGCGCTTCACGCCGGTCCGGGAGTGGGCGAGCACCAAGGTCGACGAGATCATGACCCCGATGCCGCTGATCACCGGCACGCTCGGCATCACCCGCGAGGAGGCAACGGCCCTGCTCCGCCAGCACAAGCGTGAGCGCCTTCCGCTCGTCGACGACGAGGGTCGCCTGGGGGGCTTGATAACGGTCAAGGACTTCGTCAAGGGCGAACAGTTCCCCGACGCGTCGTACGACGCACACGGACGCCTGCTGGTGGGTGCGGCGATCGGCTACTTCGGCGAGGCCTGGCAGCGGGCCACCACCCTGGTCGAGGCCGGCGTCGACGTCATCGTGGCCGACACCGCCCATGGTCACGTCCGGCTGCTCCTGGAGATGGTGCGGCGGCTCAAGTCCGACCCGGCGACCCGGCACGTCCAGGTGATCGGCGGCAACGTCGCCACCCACGAGGGCGCCCAGGCGTTCATCGACGCCGGCGCGGACGCGGTCAAGGTCGGCGTCGGGCCCGGCTCGATCTGCACCACGCGGGTCGTCACCGGTGTCGGCGTACCCCAGATCAGTGCCGTCCACGAAGCCGCCAGCGCCGCGAAGCCGGCCGGCGTGCCGGTGATCGCCGATGGCGGCCTCAAGCACTCCGGGGAGATCGCCAAGGCGATGGTCGCCGGTGCCGACTCGGTCATGGTCGGGTCGCTTCTGGCCGGCTGCGAGGAGTCGCCCGGCGAGCTGGTGTTCGTCAACGGCAAGCAGTACAAGTCCTATCGCGGCATGGGCTCGCTCGGCGCCATGAGCAGCCGCGGCAAGAAGTCCTACTCCAAGGACCGCTACTTCCAGGCCGAGGTGACCAGCGACGACAAGATCGTCCCCGAGGGCATCGAGGGGCAGGTCGCCTACCGAGGCCCGCTCGCCGCCGTCGCGCATCAGCTCCTCGGCGGTCTGCACCAGTCGATGTTCTACGTCGGCGCGCGGACCGTCCCCGAGCTGCAGGAGAAGGGCAAGTTCGTCCGGATCACCCAGGCGTCGTTGGCCGAGAGCCACCCGCACGACGTTGAGATGACGGTCGAGGCGCCCAACTACTCCGGTCGCTGAGCGATATCGATCCTGTCGAGACCACGCCGTCTCAGCCGCGCAGCAGCGCCAGCGCGGCCCGGGCGTATGCCGACTCCACATCGACGTCGATGAAGCGCTCCTCCCGGTCGCCGAGCAGCATGGCGACGGCGTACCCGGGGGTCTCGCCGGGCAGGTACTCCAGCGACATGAAGGCCTCGCCCAGCACGGTGCGCAGCTGGTCCTCCCGCGGCAGCCAGAGGGCCTCGGACGCGGCAAGCGTGTCCAGCGCCCACTCGGTGGAGCCGTTGAAGGTCAGCATCTGCCTGCCCATCGCCATCCGGCGGGTCTCGATGACCATGTCGCTGAGCACGAAGACCAGGTCGTCGAGCCCCTTCCCTGGGATCACGAACCAGTCACCCTTGCTGGGTCTCCAGCGGAGACCGGCGTCGCGCAGGTCGGTGGCGAGCTGTTCCGAGAGCACCCCCTCAGTGTGGCGCGAGACCGCGTGATCGCGCCCCACTAAGGTCCACTCCGTGCCTGCATTCACGCTGCTGGAGATTCGCCGTTACCCCGTCAAGTCGATGGGCGGCGAGTCGCTCGGGTCCGTCGAGGTCGACGGGCGCGGCCTGGTCGGCGACCGCGGGTATGCCGTGGTCGACGGCGACGGCAAGCTCGCGAGCGGCAAGCACTCGCAGCGGTTCCGGCGCCGCGACCAGGTCTTCGAGTTCGCATCCCGTACGACGCCCGACGGCGTACGGGTGAGCGGCCGCGACGGCGACTGGGCGGTGGGGAGCCACGCGCTCGACCTCGCACTGTCCGAGGCGATGGGCGACCAGGTGCGGGTCCTGCCCGAGACGACCACGCCGTACTTCGACGACGGCGCGGTCTCCCTGGTCGGCACGGCCTCGCTCGACTGGTGTCGCGAGTACCTGGCGGTCGACGCCGACCGACGCCGTATCCGCCCGAACCTCGTGCTCGAGACGGCCGAGCCGTTCGTCGAGGAGACGTGGCGCGACACCGTCATCATGGGGTCGGTCCGGCTGCGCCCTGTCGCGCGGATTGAGCGCTGCCGGATGGTCGACATCGCTCAGGAGGGACTCCCGCGGGACGGGCGCTGGCTGAAGGCCCTTACCAAGACGCGAGACGTGTGCCTCGGCATCTACCTCGACGTCGTCGCGGGCGGGACGATCGCGGTCGGGGATCCCGTGCGTCCCGACAGCTGACTCACACGAGCGGGGCGCCGCGGTAACCGCCGCCTCGCACACCGTGCGCGGCCGGGGGCAGTGTGCCTGGGCCGAGAGGACGTCGCCACAGCAACCGGTGAGCACGGTCCGTCAGGCCGACGAGCACACCGCCGTCCGGAGTGCCGGTCAGGGTCGGGCTCATCGTCAGCGGCGCCGGGCCACTCGGCAGTCCGTGCGCGGGGCGCCAGATCTGCGGGTCGGCCGCCGCGGTGCGGACCCCGAGCACGCCGTCCTGGCCCAGGGCGGCGAGCCAGACGCGGCCGGTGCGGTCGACGGCCAGCGAGGGTGAGGCGTACGGCGACCAAGTCCCGGCCAGCGCCGTATCAGCCGTCCACCCGCCATCAGGGGCGGTGTGTCGCACGCTCAGCCCGCCCCGGTCGTCGATCGTCGCCAGCCAGGCTCTGCCGTCGTCGCCGGCTGCGAGCGCCGGGGTGGAGGTCACCGACCAGGTCCGGTCGTCGACCCGGGCGAACCCGCTCCACCGGGCAGCAGCCGCCCCCACGGTTCGCTCGGTCAGGACGCCGCCGCTCCGCGTGACCGCGGCAAGCCAGAGCCGGCCGGTCGGGTCGGTTGCGACCGCTGGGGCCGCATGGGTGGACCAGGAGCCCGGGAGACCCAGCTGATGGGGAGGCGACCAGTGATCCGCACGCGAGCCCACCGTGTGACGTTCCAGCAGGCTTCCGGCAGCGGTCACCGCGAACAGTCGTACTCCGCCCTGCGGGTCTTCCGCCAGCACCGGACTCGAGGTGACTGCGGACCCGGTCGCCGCGACCCGGAACGGACCGAGCCCCCTCGCGTCGGTCGTGCCGCGGGCGACGAGGAGCCGCCCGTCGCCGGCCACTGCGGCCACCCAGACCCTCCCGTGCAGGTCGGTGGTCAGCGCCGGAGAG
>JAFMQY010000231.1 GCA_017354415.1 Nocardioides sp. | reverse complement strand
GCAACGCGTCGCCCCTCAACGACGGTGCCGCCGCCCTGCTCGTCGCCGCGGGAGAAGCGGCCCTCGGCCTCGACCCACTGGCCCGGATCGCGGGTCGAGGGGCGGCGGCCGTGGAGCCACAGCGGTTCGGGATCGCACCGGTCGAGGCCGCAGAGCGAGCGCTGTCCTCAGCCGGGATCGGGTGGTCCGACATCGGTGCCGTCGAGCTCAACGAGGCGTTCGCCGTCCAGTCCCTGGCCTGCCTCGACGCGTGGAAGGTCGACCCCGACATCGTCAACACCCGCGGCGGCGCGATCGCGATCGGTCACCCGCTCGGCGCATCCGGCGCCCGGGTGCTGAGCACTCTGGCGAAGGTGCTGGTCGAACGGCGGGAGCGATGGGGACTCGCGGCGATCTGCATCGGCGTCGGGCAGGGCCTCGCCGTCGTGCTCGAGAACGTCGCGGGGTGACCGCCCGGCTCAGCGCACCGGCTGGCCGCGCTCCCCTGAGTCGGTGAGCCGGATCTCGTCCAGCGCCTGCGCCTCGAGCTCCGCACGGCGTTCGGCCACCATCGCGTCGATCGACTCGGCGAAGCCGTCGTGGCCGTTCGGACCCGAGACCAGATCCATGGTGCCGTGCTCGAGCCGGCTCAGGGCGGTGCGTCCGAAGATCTGCTGCTCGGTGGCGGCCCTTTCGGAACGCCCGCGGCCGATGAAGGAGATCGCCCAGTGCAGCAGAGCGGTGAACCGGTTCTTGAACCCGGTCAGATACGTCAGGTGTACGACGAGCCAGATCAGCCAGGCGATGAAGCCGGTCAACCGCAGCTTCCCGATCAACGCCACGGCCCGGAACCGGCTGATCGTGGCCAGCGAGCCCTTGTCGAAGTAGTGGAACGGCTGCTGCGGCGGCTTGCCCGCAAGGCGGCGCTGGATCTCCTTGGCGGCGTACTTCCCGCCCTGGATCGCGACCTGCGCGACGCCGGGCAGGTGGTCGAGGTCGATCATGTCGCCCACGACGAACACCTCGGGGTAGCCGGGCAGCGTGAGGTCCGGGTTCACCGCGATCCGGCCGGCCCGGTCGAGCGGCGCACCGGTCTGCTCCGACAGCGTCTTGGTCAACGGCGACGCCTGTACGCCGGCGGCCCAGATCTTGGTGAGCGCCGCGATCCTCTCGACCCGGCCGTCCTTGTAGGCCACTTCGATGCCACGCTCGTCGACGTCGGTCACCATCGCTCCGAGCATCACCTCCACGCCGAGCCGTTCCAGATCGACCTTGGTCTTCGCACCGAGTGTCGCGCCGAACGGCGGCAGCACCTGGCCGGCGGCGTCGACGAGCAGGATCCGCACATGCTTGGTGTTGATCGCCCGGAAGTCCCGCTTCAGCGTCCGGTGTGCGAGCTCGGCGATCTGACCGGCCATCTCGACGCCGGTGGGCCCGGCGCCGACCACGACGAACGTGAGCAGGTGGTCGACGTTGTCACCCCGAGTCGCCCCGAGCTCGGCCAGCTCGAAGGCACCGAAGATCCGGCCCCGGAGCTCCAAGGCGTCGTCGATGCTCTTCATCCCGGGTGCGAACTCCGCGAACCGGTCGTTGCCGAAGTACGACTGGCTGGAGCCGGCGGCCACGATCAGCGAGTCGTACGGCGTCACGGTCTGGCGCCCGAGCACCTGGGAGGTCACGGTCCGAGAGTCGAGGTCGATGCCGATGACCTCGCCGAAGAGGACCCGGGCGTTCTTCTGGCCGGCGAGCACCTCGCGCGTCGAAGGCGCGACCTCGCCCTCGCTGAGGATGCCGGTGGCCACTTGGTAGAGCAGCGGCTGGAACAGGTGGTGGCTGGTCCGGGCGATCACCGTGACATCCACGTCCGCCCGCTTGAGCGCCTTGGTCCCGAACAGCCCCCCGAAGCCGGACCCGATCACGACCACCTGGTGCCGCTGCTCACGCCGTACCTCTGCCATGTGTCCACCCTCTCCCATCCCCTCGGCCAGCCTCCCTCCGCCCTCCCCGTGCCACAATCCGGGCCACCGTCTCGTTGCTCACATCGCCCCTGAGGCTCCTGACACTGATGTGCGAGTTGAGGTTTCGGAAGCCTCCGATCCGGGTAGACGAGCGAGGACTGGCGCAGAAGTCGCGCCTGATCCTCCTGGAGACACAGTGCCGTTGAACCGGGCGGCGGAAACGCTTGCACCTGGGCCGCGGGGCGCCACGCAGGCGCGCCGCTGGGTGGCCGATGCCTGTGACGAGATCGGCCGCCCAGACCTCAGGGAGACCGCCGAGCTGGCCATGTCCGAGGTCGTCAGCAACGCGATCCTCCACGGCAGGCCCCCGGTGACCGTGCGGCTGCGAGGCACTCTCCACCATCCTCGAGTGGAGGTCCGTGACACGTCGCAGGAGCCTCTGGTGACAACCCCCCGCGCAGCCGAACAGGGCTCCCCCGGGGAGCTCGCGACGTTCGGCCGCGGTCTCTCGATCGTGGCCAACTCGAGCGTGGCTTGGGGCGCCGAGCGCGAGGAGGACGGCAAGCTGGTGTGGTTCGAGCCCGCCGCGAAGCCGTCGGCGCGGCCCCCCGAGGGCGTGTTCCTGGGATGGGACGACGAGCACGACCTCTCGTCGTTCTTCGGGGCCGGCGAGACCGTCATGGTGCGCCTCCTCCACGTCTCCACCGGCACCCTCCAGTCCACGCTCGCCCACGGCGCGGAGCTCCGCCGCGAGCTGCGGCTCCTGGCGGTGGCGCACCAGGACACCTACCCGGTCGCCTCAGATCTCTCGGCCTTCTTCAGCGGTCTGGCCCATGACTACCGCTGGCAGCTCGGGGGCGACGCACTGCGGGAGGCGCTCGAGGCTCATCTGACGTACTTCGACCTCGACGTGAAGGCGCCGGTTGACGCCGGGCCGCGGTTTGCGCGGCTGATCGAGGTCTACGACCTGGCCGACGCGTTCTGCCGCAACGAGCGTCTGCTGACGCTGGCCCGCACACCGGGCCAGGTCAGTTTCGAGACCTGGCTGTTCGGTGAGTTCGTCCGCCAATGCGCGGGTCAGGAGCCGACGCCGTGGCCCGGCGACGGCGAGGTGTCGCAGACGAGGGCTCACCCGTAGCCGAGGTCGTGCAAGCGGTCGTCGTCGATGCCGAAGTGGTGGGCGACCTCGTGTACGACGGTGATCCGGACCTCGCGGACGAGCTCGGCCCGGTCCTCGCACATCTCGAGGAGGGGGTTGCGGAAGATCGTGATGTGGTCCGGCAGGCCGGTGTGGGAGCTCGCCCGCTCGGTCAGAGAGACCCCGACGTACACGCCGAGCAGGTCGGGCTGGTCGGGCGGCGGCTCGTCCTCGACGAGGACGACGACGTTCTGCACGAGCCCAGCGATCTCGTCGGGGATCTCGTCGAGTGCCTGCTCGACGAGGGCCTCGAAGTCGGCCCGGTCGAGGTACATGCCGAAAACCTAGCCGCGGGACGAAGGCGCCGCTCCAGGTGGAGCGGGCGTGACGTCCGGCCGGCACCGGGAGGAAGGCCGGGAAATGGCGACCCCGACGGGACTCGAACCCGCGGCCTCCGCCGTGACAGGGCGGCGCGCTAACCAACTGCGCTACGGGGCCTGGTGGACTCCATCGTCTCTCTGGAGCGGATGGAACTCTAACCCATCGTCCCGAACGCCTCCCAATCGCGGCGCAGTCCGTCCGAACGAGGCGCCAGACGCCACCGGTGAAGGTTCGCCCGGGCCGGCCAGGCACGATGCCGCTGATCGGGGCGTGTTGCCGACTGGGCGGACGTCCGATCAGACCGTCGAAAGAGACGCCATTCCGACGTATCTCGCGTGCGGTGTCCACGCCAGACAGTTCCGCGCTGAGTCGATCCCGACCGCTCAGAGCCACGGCTCAGACGGAAAGAGGCCCGTACTTCATCCGCACCTGCCCACACTGCGGGATCTGGTCCGACAGGCACGAACCGCCGGGCCCGGAGCCGACGTCGAGGTCACAGCAGACGACGCAGGTCTCCCCGTCTCCGTGCGGATCGACCCGCTGCCCCGTGCCGGCGATGACGAGGAGTGCTACCGGATCAGCCACGTGACCTTCGGGTCCTGACGAACCGACCGCTCATCCGCTGAGACGCCGTTCGCCGGCCAGGAGCGTGGTCGGCGTCGTACGCCGTTCACCGGCTACGTTCAGGAAGCGTCCAGGCTGGCTGGCTAGCCTGGGCCTCACGTCGCGGCAGGCTCGACCGAGGTTGGAGGCATGCGAACATCTCATGGCTCAGTGGGCCCGAGAGGTGCCACGCTGCTCATTGTCGCCGCGGTCGCAGGAGGCCTCCTGGCGGTGCATGGCTGGTCCACCCGCCATTCGGGGCTTCCTCCCGGGGCCCTCGGTGGCGCCAACTTGTCGGCACCCAGCGGGGCGTCCAGCTCGCCTAGCCCGACCAGTCCGTCCAGCCCCTCCAGCCCGAGCAGCGCAACGCCGACATCGCCATCGAGCGGCGACTCGTCCGGGAGCCCGGCAGGGGCGGGCCCGCTGCTGAGCTCGCAGAGCTTCGCGTCGTACTCCTACCTCGTGTGGCCTGGGGCCCCGAGTGCCGCGGCGAAGTCCGCCATGACAGGCCTGTCCATCTCGGTCCACAAGACGGGCTCGGGGATCTCGGTCACGGCCGGGGTGAACGGCCGGCAGGGGGCTTCGCATGCCTACCCCGGCGGTGCCCGGGTGTACGTCGTCGAGGCATCGATGGGCGATGAGGCAGGCAATTCGGACTACAACCTCGGAGACGACGGTGTCGTGGTCACCGATGCCCAAGGGAGGATCGTGCAGTGACTCCGGACAAGGCCCAGGCCCCGGCACGCGGTGTCACCAACCCGCGGCGGTCCGCGGCGTCGCCGAACCCCGGCGAATGGGTAGGGGAGTTGGCCGAGGACTGGGCACCAACCGCAGCACGCGTCCTCCTCGGGCTGGTGCTGGCATGGTTCGGCTATCACGAGCTGGTCCAGCCGTCCTTGTGGACCGGATACGTTCCGGTGGTCTCCGGGTCGACACTGGTCGTGCTCCTCGTCCTGGCGCACGGTTGGCTGCTGCTCGTGCTGGCCGTTGCCATGTTCGCGGGGATCGCGATCAGGGCCGTCGCCGCCCTCACGGCGGCGCTGCTGCTCGAGATCGTGATCTCGCTGACGATATCGAGCGGTCTCTCGGATATCGTCCTGCGCGACGTGGGCGTGCTGGGACTTGCCGTCTGCCTCACGGCGACCACTCGGCAGCGACTGCTGTTGAGGGGGTAGGCCTTCCCCCGGGGAGCCACCTTGCGTGACTGCGCCGCAGTTCCTCCGATCGACAGGGCGCGATCGAGAGACTCGCGACCCGTCCGGGGAGCCGGCGCCCGGGTCACGGGCGGCCCCAACCGCCGCCGCCGGGCGTCAGTACGGCGAGCCGGTCGCCCGGCTGCACCTCGACGGTCACCTTGCCCGGCAGACGCTCCGGGGCGGCCCCGCCCCGTCGTAGCCAGTCCTCCGCCACCGCACCGGGCCCACCGCCCTGCAGGCCCCA
>JAFMQY010000105.1 GCA_017354415.1 Nocardioides sp. | reverse complement strand
TGCGAACAATGAGCGCCGGGTCGGCCATTGCCACGTGTACGCAAGTGCCGGGTCGGCCAATGCCACGCGTACGCAAGTGCCGGGTCGGCCATTGCCACGCGTACGCAACCGCCGGGTCAGCGCCA
Organism: Nocardioides sp.; assembly: GCA_017354415.1. Lineage (GTDB taxonomy): Bacteria > Actinomycetota > Actinomycetes > Propionibacteriales > Nocardioidaceae > Nocardioides. The sequence continues at coordinate 13,094 of JAFMQY010000105.1, read as the reverse complement.
AGGCCGCGCCCCGAACGACGGCAGATCTGGGGGGTGTCGCCCGATGTCGGCGGCCCGGCGCAGGCCTACCGTGGCTCACGACCGGTCACGCACGAAAGGGGGCACCCGCAATGGCGTCCAGCAACACGAGCACGGCCGCCGGGAGCGGCGCGATCTACGGGATCGGCATCTTCGGTGCCTGGTTCTACTACTGGCAGGCGGCCGACGGCCTCTGGGAGCACCTGTACGCGATCTTCCAGGGTCTCTTCTGGCCCGCCTACATGGTCTACGCGGCCCTCAAGGCCCTCGGAGCCTGAACCGTTCTTTCTCCAAGAGGAAAAAGTTCGAGCAAACTGAGCGTTACATCTTCCTCTGGCGCGTCGAAGTTGCTAGCGTCGCGCGCCATGCGAACGATGACGACTCGCCCGGAGAATCGTCATCAGGTGCGGCTCCTGCGCCTCCTCCGGGATGAGGGGCCGATCTCGCGGGCCGAGCTGGCCGAGGCCGTGGCACTGTCGCGTTCGAAGCTGGCGGTCGAGCTCGACCGCCTCACGGAGCTGGGGCTGGTGGAGTCGGCCGGACAGGCGGCATCTCGGGGTGGCCGCCGCGCCGCGATCATGAAGCTGGGCTCCGGGCTCCGGTTCGTGGGCATCGACATCGGGGCGACGTCGGTCGATGTCGCGATCACCGACGGTGAGCTGAAGGTCGTGTCCCGGGCCGGCGAGCCCGCCGACGTACGCCAGGGGCCCGATGTCGTCCTCGGCATCGCCCTCGACCTCCTGGCGAAGCTCCGGGCCGAGGGTTCCGCCGTCGACATACACGGAGTCGGAGTCGGTGTCCCCGGCCCGGTGAGCTTCAAGGACGGGATCCCGGTCGCGCCGCCGATCATGCCGGGGTGGGACGGCTACCAGGTGCGGTCCGTGCTGTCGCAGCACCTCGGGGCTCCGGTCCTGGTGGACAACGACGTGAACATCATGGCCCTGGGCGAGATGCACGCAGGCCTGAGCCGCACCGTCGACGACTTCATGTTCGTCAAGGTCGGGACCGGTGTCGGCTGCGGCATCGTCGTCGACGGTTCCGTGTATCGGGGGCAGAGCGGCAGTGCGGGCGACATCGGACACATCCGCGTGGAGGACGACGGTCCTGTCTGTGTCTGCGGAAACGTCGGCTGCCTCGAGTCCCTCTTCAGCGGGGCGGCACTGGCACGTGAGGCTCGCGCGGCCGCCCGCAGCGGTCGGTCCGAGTTCCTCCGCGCCCGACTCGAGCAGGCGGGCGACGTCACGGCCGCGGACGTGTCCGAGGCCGCGAGCTCCGCGGACCCGGTCGCGATCGAGCTGGTCCGGACGGGCGGACGTCGCCTGGGCGCCGTGCTCGCCGGACTCGTCAACTTCTTCAACCCTGGCCTGATCGCCATCGGTGGGGAGGTGGCGGCCGGTCTCGGGCACCCGTTCCTGGCGGAAGTGCGGAGTGTGGTGTACCGCCGTTCACTGCCACTGGCGACCGGGAACCTTCCGATCGTCCTGTCGGAGATGGGGCGCGACGCCGGCGTCGTCGGTGCTGCGCGCATGATCTCGGACTCCGTGTTCACGATCCCGGACTCGGCATGAGCTCCGAGCCGGTCCCGTCCGATCCCGCCGGGAGCCCTCTGCTCTCGATGTCGGGGATCGTCAAGGACTTCCCGGGCGTGCGAGCCCTGGACGGCGTGGATCTGGAGGTGCGCGCCGGCGAGGTCCACTGCCTGCTCGGACAGAACGGCGCGGGCAAGTCCACGTTGATCAAGGTGCTTTCCGGGGCCCACACCCCGGACACCGGCGAGATCCGCTGGCAGGGCCGGCCGGTGACGCTCTCCACGCCGACGGCTGCCATCAACCAGGGCATCGCGACGATCTACCAGGAGCTGGACCTGGTCGACGGGCTCTCGGTCGCCGAGAACATCTACCTGGGTCACGAGGTGGCGCCGGGCGGCATCACCCGGCGCCGGGCCCAGAACGCCGCCGCTGGTGAGGTCCTCGGCCGGCTCGGCCACACCGACATCTCGCCCACGCGAGAGGTCGGCACGCTGTCGAGCGCCCGGAAGCAGATCGTGAGCATGGCGCGCGCGTTGTCGCGCCAGGCCCGGCTGATCGTCATGGACGAGCCCTCCGCGGTGCTCGCCCAGGACGAGGTGGAGAACCTCTTCCGCGTGATCCGAGAGCTCACGGGCCAAGGGGTCGCGGTCGTCTACATCTCGCACCGGCTCGAAGAGATCAGGGCCATCGGCGACCGGCTGACCGTGCTGAAGGACGGACGCACGGTGGCCACGGACCTGCCGGCCGCCTCCACCTCCACCTCCGAGGTGGTGTCGCTGATGACCGGCCGGTCGATCGAGTACGTCTTCCCGCCACGACCGCCGAAGCCCACGACATCACGGCCCACGCTGCTGACCGTCGATCACCTGAGTCTCGACGACGTGGTGCGCGATGTGTCGTTCACGGTGGCCGAGGGCCAGATCGTCGGCATCGCCGGTCTCGTCGGCTCGGGCCGGTCCGAGCTGCTCGAGACGTTGTACGGCGCGCGACGCCGTACGGCGGGCGCGGTGACGTTCGACGGCCGGGTGTTGCCGCGCGGCCGGGTGACCTCCTCGGTACGGCGAGGCATGGGCCTCGCTCCGGAGGAGCGGAAGAGCCAGGCGCTCCTCTTGGAGGAGTCGGTGCTCCGGAACGTGTCCCTGTCGTCGCTGCCGCACTTCTCCAGGTTCGGTTGGATGAGCCGCCGGAAGGAGCGTCACGACGTCACCGCAGGGTTGGCATCGCTGCAGGTCCGACCCAGCGATCCCGGCCGACCGGCGAGGACCCTCTCGGGTGGCAACCAGCAGAAGGTCGTCCTGGCCCGATGGCTGCTCGGCGACACCCGCCTGCTCCTCCTCGACGAGCCCACGCGAGGCGTGGACGTGGGCGCTCGTACCGAGCTCTACAAGCTCATCCGGCAGATCGCCGACGACGGCGTGGGAGTAGTCGTCGTGTCCAGCGACGTCCCCGAGGTCCTCGGGCTCGCCGACCATGTCCTGGTCATGCGGGACGGAACGGCGATCCACCAAGGGCCGGCCGACGAGCTGGACGAGACCCGGGTGCTCGACATGATCCTCGAAGGGACAGCGGCATGACACAGCCTCCGGACCAGCGCACCGACGCTCGCTCGCAGACCGTGCCCACCGATGAACAGGCGCGGGTCGAGGCCGCGGCGGCCCGGACCGGTGCCGGGATCGCGGCACTGCGCGACCACCCCGCCCTGGCCCCTGTCCTGCGCAACCTCGGCCTGCTCGTCGTCCTCGCGCTGCTCTGCGTGGTCGGCACGTCCACGAGCCCGAACTTCCTCACCGTCGACAATTTCCGCAACATCCTGGTCAGCTCGTCGGTGATCGGCGTCGTCACCGTCGGCATGACGTTCGTGATCATCGGCGGTGGCATCGACCTCTCCGTGGGCGCCCTGGTCGCGCTGTCCTCGGTCTGGGCCAGCACCGTGGCCAGCCAGTCCCACGGCGCCGCGGTGATGATCCTGTGTGCCGTGCTCGTCGGGACCGGGGCCGGCATCGTCAACGGCGTGCTCATCGCCTACGGCCGCCTCGTTCCCTTCATCGCCACCCTCGCGATGATGGTCAGCGCGCGGGGACTCGCCGCCAAGATGGCGGACAACAAGACGCAGATCGTCACGGTCCAGCAGATCAACGACATCGCCCTCAAGGAGTACGCCGGGATCCCCCTGCTCGCGATCATCTTCGGGGCGGTCGTGCTTGCCGGATGGTTGGTGCTGAACCGTACGACGTTCGGCCGGCGGACCTTCGCCCTCGGCGGCAGCTCGGAGGCAACCCGGCTGGCGGGCATCAACATCAACGTGCACACGGTGCTCCTCTACGCCCTGTCCGGCGCCTGCTGCGGGATTGCGGCGGTCATGCTGCTCGCCCGGACGACGACAGGCTCCAGTACGCACGGCGAGCTCTACGAGCTCGACGCCATCGCCGCGGTGATCATCGGCGGGACCCTTCTCACCGGCGGCCGGGGCACCTTGGTCGGCTCGATCCTCGGCGTCTTCGTGTTCACGACGATCACGAACATCTTCATCCTCAACAACCTGGCGACGTCGGTCCAGAACATCACCAAGGGCGTGATCATCGTCGCCGCCGTCCTGGTCCAGACCCGAGCGACCTCACGTCATGTGAGTACCTAGCGCGGCTCGATCTGCGCACCCCGATCCCGGCAGCACCGCCACCCATCGATGGAGAACTGAAAGGGAACGAACATGGCAGCACTGATGGACAACCTCGGTCGTCGGCGGCTCCTGACCGGGGCCGGGGCGGCAGGAGCAACGGCGTTCCTGGCCGCATGCACCAGCAACGCCGAGTCCTCCGCTCCGGCGGCGGGCGGCCAGACGACCGCCGTAGCCACGGACAACGCGCCCGGCAAGCCGATCACGATCGGCTTCAGCGCACCGGAGGCCGACCACGGTTGGATCGGCGCCATAACCTCCAACGCCAAGAGCCAGGCCGGCAAGTACTCCGAGGTCACCCTCGACGCGGTCGAGGGAACCAACGACGTCAACCAGCAGATCAGCCAGGTGGAGACTCTGATCGACAAGAAGGTCGACGCGATCGTGCTCCTGCCGTTCGACGGGAAGGCGCTGACCGAGACCGGCCTCAAGGCGCAGCTGGCGGGCATTCCGGTGGTCAACCTGGACCGCGTCTTCGCCGACCCGCGGGCGGCGCGGACATGGATCGGCGGCGACAACTACGGGATGGGTGCCGCGGCTGGGACCTACATCGCCGACCAGATGAAGTCGAAGGGGATCTCCGAGCCGGTGATCGCCGAGATCCAGGGGATCGCGAACCTGCCGCTGACCCAGGAGCGCAGCCAGGGCTTCGCCGACGCCCTGGGGGAGGCGGGCTTCAAGGTGACCAACCAGGTCTCCGCGGAGTTCACCGTCGAGTCGGGCCAGCAGGTCACCGCAGACCTGCTCCAGGCCGCGCCGCACATCGACGCACTGTGGAACCACGACGACGACCAAGGAGTCGGCGTGATGGCGGCCATCAACCAGGCCGGCCGCGACGAGTTCATCATGGTCGGCGGCGCCGGCTCGTCGAACATGATGAAGCTGATCAAGTCCGACAACTCCGTGATCAAGGCGACCGTCACGTATCCGCCCAGCATGGCCTCCTCGGCCATCAACCTGGCACGGCTGATCGCCAACGGCCGCGGGATGTCCGACCTGGTCGAGCCCGACGTACCCGCGTCGATCACCCTGTCCAGCGCGACGGTGACCAAGGCCAACGTCGACCAGTACCTGCCGCTGGCGTTCCCCTCGTGACGGTTCGTCCGCAGAGCAACCGAGAGGAGACACCCATGGCGGACACGGCGCCGGTCGTCCGACCCGATCCGGTGGGCGTCGCGACCAAGAAGCCCCTGCTCGGCATCGGGATGGTGGGCTACTCGTTCATGGGCGCGGCCCACTCCCAGGCCTGGCGTACGGCGCCCCGGTTCTTCGACCTCCCGATGACGCCGGCCATGGTGGCCGTGGCCGGACGCGACCCCGCAGCCGTCCACGCCGCAGCGGACCGTCTGGGCTGGGCGCGCGCCGAGACGGACTGGCGCGCCCTCCTGGAGCGTCCCGACGTACACCTGGTCGACATCTGTACGCCGGGCGACACCCACGCGGAGATCGCCATGGCGGCACTCGACGCCGGCAAGCACGTCCTGTGCGAGAAGCCGCTGGCGAACACGGTGGACGAAGCGGAGGCGATGGTGGCAGCGGCGGCCCGTGCGGCCTCCGGCGGCGTCCGCTCGATGGTGGGCTTCAACTACCGCAGAGTGCCGGCCATCGCGCTGGCCCAGCGGTTCGTCGTCGAGGGACGCCTGGGTGAGATCCGGCACGTGCGCGCCCAGTACCTCCAGGACTGGATCGTCGACCCGAGCTTCCCGTTGGTCTGGCGACTGGACCGCGCGAAAGCCGGCTCGGGGGCGCTGGGTGACATCGGGGCGCACATCATCGACCTCGCCCAGTTCGTCATCGGGCAACGGATCACCGGGGTCTCGGGGCTCACCGAGACGTTCGTCACCGAGCGTCCGCTGCCCACGGCGACGAGCGGACTCAGTGCCGAGGCAGGAGCGGAGACCGGTCCGGTGACCGTCGACGACGCCGCGCTGTTCATGGCCCGTTTCTCGGGTGGGGCGATCGGCAGCTTCGAGGCCACCCGCTTCGCCACCGGGCGCAAGAACGCCCTGCGGCTCGAGGTGAACGGCTCCGGTGGCAGCATCGCGTTCGACTTCGAGGCGATGAACGTCCTGGAGTACCTCGACAACGACGACGACCCCGCGGACACCGGCTTCCGCCGGATCCTCGTCACCGAGCCGTCGCACCCCTACGCGGCCGCGTGGTGGCCGCCCGGTCACGGGCTGGGGTATGAGCACAGCTTCACCCACGAGGTCGTCGACCTGGTCACGAGCATCGCCGCAGGTACCGATCCCACGCCGTCGTTCGCCGACGGGCTGCAGGTGCAGCGGGTCCTGGCCGCGGTCGAGAGCTCGGCGAACCGGGCGTCCGAGTGGGTGGCCCTTCGAGAGGGAGATGCAGCATGAGCCGACCAGTCACCCTGTTCACCGGCCAGTGGGCCGACCTGCCCTTCGACGAGGTCTGCCGTCTGGCCGCCGGCTGGGGGTACGACGGCCTGGAGATCGCCTGCTGGGGCGACCACTTCGAGGTGGACAAGGCCCTTGCCGACCCGACGTACGCCGACGGCAAGCGCGAGCAGCTGGACCGGCACGGGCTCAGCGTCTACGCCATTTCGAACCACCTGGTCGGACAGGCCGTCTGCGACGACCCGATCGACGAGCGTCACAGGGGCATCCTCCCCGACCGGATCTGGGGCGACGGGGACCCCGAAGGTGTCCGGCAGCGGGCCGCCGAGGAAATGAAGGACACCGCCCGGGCGGCCGCGCAGCTCGGCGTGAGGACGGTCATCGGGTTCACCGGGTCGAGCATCTGGAAGACCGTGGCCATGTTTCCCCCGGTGCCGCAGGCGATGGTCGACGCCGGGTACGCCGACTTCGCCGAGCGCTGGGGGCCGATCCTCGACGTTTTCGACGAGGTGGGTGTCCGGTTCGCCCATGAGGTCCACCCGAGCGAGATCGCCTATGACTACTGGACGACGGTCGCTGCCCTGGAGGCGATCGGACATCGGGACGCCTTCGGCCTGAACTGGGATCCCAGCCATTTCGTGTGGCAGGACCTCGACCCCGTGGGGTTCCTGTGGGACTTCAAGGACCGGATCTACCACGTCGACTGCAAGGACGCGAAGCGCCAGGTCGGCAACGGACGCAACGGCCGGCTGGGGTCTCACGCGCCGTGGGCCGATCCTCGGCGTGGCTGGGACTTCGTGTCGACGGGTCGCGGCGACGTGCCCTGGGAAGCCTGCTTCCGGATGCTCAACACGATCGGCTACGACGGGCCGATCTCGGTCGAGTGGGAGGACGCCGGCATGGACCGGCTGGTCGGGGCACCGGCGGCGTTGGAGTTCGTGCGCGGTCTGCTCTTCGAGCCACCCGCGGCCGCTTTCGACGCCGCGTTCTCGAGCCGGTGACGAGCCGGCGTAGCAGGACGAGACAGGACTCTTGACAAGGAGGGAGCCGCGGCGTCTTATTGTGCTAGTTACCTAGTGCAATGAGGTGCAGGCATGATCGAGTTCCACCTGGACGAGCGGTCCGGCCTCGCGCCGTACCAGCAGCTGGTCCGCCAGGTGCGCCAGGCACTGCGGCTCGGGATGCTCCGCCAGGGCGACCAGCTGCCCACGGTCAAAGAGGTCGTCGGGTCGCTGGCCATCAACCCCAACACCGTGCTGAAGGCCTATCGCGAGCTCGAGCGCGACGGCGTCGTCAAGCCCCGTCCGGGCGTCGGCACGTTCGTCACCGCCACGCTTCCTGACACGTCGTTCGCCGCTCACGGTCCGCTGCGCACGGACCTGCGCCGCTGGCTGGCCAAGGCCCGCCGGTCGGGACTCGACGACGAGAGCATCGAGGCTCTCTTCGCCACCACCTTTCGTGAATCCTCCGAGGAGGACATAGCGTGAACGCCTTGATCCGCGCGGAAGCGCTCGGCAAGAGGTACGGCAGGCGCTGGGCGCTGACCGGCTGCGACCTCGACATCCCCGCCGGCCACGTGGTCGGCCTGGTCGGTCCGAACGGCGCCGGCAAGACCACCCTGCTCAACCTCGTCACCGGGCAGCTCGCACCCAGCACGGGTCACCTCTCGGTGCTCGGCGGCGAGCCCGGCCGCGACGCCGCTCAGCTCGCCCGGGTCGGATACGTCGCCCAGGACCGCCCGACGTACGCACACCTGAGCGTGGCCGACCACCTCCGGCTGGGCCGTCATCTCAACCCCGGCTGGGACGACGAGCTGGCCCGGCGGCGTGTGGAGCGGCTGGGACTGGACCTGAAGCGCAAGGCCGGCCGACTCTCCGGCGGGCAGCGGGCGCAGCTCGCGCTCACACTGGGCATCGCCAAGCGACCCGAGCTGCTCGTGCTCGACGAGCCCGTCGTCTCGCTCGACCCCTTCGCACGACGCGAGTTCCTGCAGGGGCTGATGGAGGCAGCGGCCGATACGGAGCTGAGCGTGCTGCTCTCCTCCCACCTCGTCTCCGACCTGGAACGCACCTGCGACTACCTGGTCCTGCTCGATCGCGGGATGGTGCGCATGTCGGCGCCGCTCGAAGAGGTGATCGCGACCCACCGCCGGCTGACCGGCCCGCGGGCCGAGCCGTCCCGCCTGCCGCAGGACATGACGGTGGTCAACGCCAGCCACACCGACCGCCAGTCGACGTACGTCGTCCACACCGACCGGCCGATACACGACCCCACCTGGTCGGTGAGCCGGCTCAGCCTCGAGGACGTGGTGCTGGCGTATCTGACACCGGCCTCCCGTGAGTCGGCCCCGGCGATGGAGGTGCTGCGATGATCTGGGTGACCTGGCGACAGTTCCGGGCGCAGGCCGTCACAGCGGCAATCGGCCTGGTCCTCCTGGGCGCCGTGCTGCTGGCCACGGGGCCCGGCCTCGCTCACGACTACGCGACCGGGCGCGCGCAGTGCAACGGCGCCGGCTGCCACCAGTTCGCGGAGGGATACCTCAACCAGCACCAGAAGGCCCTCCTCGAGCTCACCTTGGTCGTGCTCGTCGTACCCGCCCTGCTCGGCCTGTTCTGGGGGGCGCCTCTCGTGGCACGCGAGCTCGACGCGGGCACGCACCGCCTGGCGTGGAACCAGAGCGTCACCCGCTTCCGCTGGCTGGCCGTGAAGCTCCTCCTGGTCGGTGGCTCCTGCGCCGCGGTCGCCGGACTCACGGCCTGGTGGGTCACCCGTTGGTCTGTTCCGCTCGACGACGCCTCCCGGCTCGACCCGCGGCTCCCCCTGGGGATGACCTTCGCGGCCCGGGGGGTCGTCCCGGTCGCCTACTCGCTCTTCGCGTTCGCCCTGGGTGTGGCGATCGGGATGCTGACGAAGCGAGTGCTCCCCGCCATGGCGGTGACTCTCGTCATCTTCCTCGTGGCACAGTTCGGTGTCGGCGTGCTCGTGCGCCCACATCTCGCACCGAGCCACACCTCGGTCGCACCGGTCGCGAGCGCGACGCTTGCGAACTTCAACGTCTCCCGGGACGGCATCCGCATGAACGGGGACGTCCCGGTGCGCGGCGCGTGGCTGCTCTCGCGCTCCATGGTCGATGCTTCCGGAGCGCGCGTCGACGTCATCCCCGCCTCTCTGGAGCACGATCCGGCGTGCGACCCGACGATCAGCAAGGACATCACCGCCTGCCTGAACCTGATCGCGTCCCAGGGCTATCGGCAGCAGTCCACCTACCATCTGCCGTCGCAGTTCTGGCGGCTGCAGTGGACCGAGGCCGGACTGTACGCCGTCGGCACGGCCGGCCTGGTCGGGTTCTGCTTCTGGTGGCTGCACCGCCGGGTCGTCTGACTCCCCATGGACCGGGTGACGGTCACTCGCCGATCATGACGTGCCCACCACTGGTGGTCGGCGGGAAGTGGTGGGGGCGCGAGTGTTGCTGTTGGACCGAGGTCTGCGACTGATGTCCGGGCGGCGCGGGGCTACCGGAGTCGTGCGAGACGGCCATGGCGACGGAGCCGGCCGCGATGGCGGCCACCGCGACGGCCGTGGCGATCCAGGGGGTTGGACGGTGGGTGAGTGTCGACGTCGTCATGATGACCTCCGTGGTTCGTTGGGCCTTCGACGATGCGCTGCGGGTCGGCCCCATGGAATCCGACGTTCGGCGACGGACGATCGGCGTACGCCTTAGTGCGTATGTCGCGTCCCGCCGGATCGCCGTAGCGTGGTGCGCACTGGCAGACCGGAGCCGGCAGACCGGAGGTAGCGCCGTGGCGGGTCACTGGGTCATGACCGACACCGACGTCCGCGCCCTGCTCGGGGTGTTCGAGCGGTGCGAGCCCGCTGCCGACGATGACATCTTCTACGCCGACGTGCTGACGCGCCTGCGCGAGCTGATCCCGTGCGTCGACATCTCCTTCCAGCTGATGGACGTGGCCGAGGAGCGACTGAGGGTGCTGTTCGTGACCGACGAGGGGATCCAACGCGAGGAGTCCGTGGGCAGGACGGACGAGTTCCTCGAGCTGTTCTGGCGGGAGTTCTGGGAGGAGGACGGCTGCGCGGGCCCGCTGGCCACCGGCGACTACTCGACCCTGCTCCATCAGGCAGAGATCTGGGGGGACCGGGAGTACGCCCAGACGCCGCTCGGTTCGATGTTCGCGGCAGAGGGCTTGAAGGATGAGATCCTGCTTCCGATGACGCCGCTCGGGGGCATTGACCGGCGCCTTCTCCTCTGGCGCGACGCGAACAGCCCGGTCTTCTCCGAGAGGGAGAAGGCGATGCTGGCGCTGGCGCGCCCGCACGTCGCCGAACTGCATGTGCGCCGCGACCGAGAGCTTCGTGGCGAGCCGAACCTGACGCCGCGCCAGTGGGAGGTGCTCCGTCAAGTTGCCTCGGGTGCCAGCAACACGCAGATCGCCCGTGCGCTCGGGCTCTCCGAGGCGACGGTGCGCAAGCACCTCGAGAACGTCTTCCTCCGGCTCGGTGTTCAGAGCCGGACAGAGGCCGTGGCTCGCGTCCTGGCCTTCCTCGACGCGGCCTGACCTCCGTGCCGGGGGCGCGGACCCCTACGGTTGCCCCATGGCCGCCGACTGTGTGTTCTGCTCCATCGTGGCCGGTGACATCGCGGCCGAGCACGTGCTCGACGAGCCGGACTTCGTGGCGTTCCTCGACGCGCGGCCGGTGTTCAAGGGCCACACGCTGCTGGTGCCCCGGGAGCATGTCGTCACGCTGCCCGACCTCCCTGCCCGCCTGCGGGACGGGTTCCTCGAGACCCAGCAACGACTGGCCCGGGCGGTCGTCGACGGTCTCGGCGCCCAGGGCAGCTTCGTGGCGGTGAACAACGTCGTCAGCCAGTCCGTCGCCCACCTGCACGTGCACGTCGTACCCCGCACCAAGGGGGACGGGTTGCGAGGCTTCTTCTGGCCGCGCACGAAGTACGCCGAGGGCGAGGCGCCGCAGTACGCCGCCCGGCTGCGAGCGTCACTCGCGGGGTGAGCGACGGGTCCGCCACCACTGCTCGGCGAGCCCGAGCGTGGCGGTGACCACGGCGATCCCCTCGGCGACCCCGGCGAACTCCTTCTCGCGGAACCACAGCGGCTCGTACATGTCCGGCAAGGGACCCAGTGCACCAGGGTCGTGGTAGCGGTACAGCAGCATCGCTCCGACCGCCGAGGCTGCGACCAGCCAGGCGGCGATCCAGGCCAGGGTACGGCCGGTGAGGAGCAGGGCCAGCGCCACGAGCGCCGACACCCACGCCTCGATCCGGAACAGGTCGCCCTGGCTGAGGGGGGCGGTGCCCTGGTTGGGGTCGTAGCGGCCGATGAGGTCGGCGTGCACGAACGCGTCGACCCCCAAGGCGGCCGCGGTGACGACTCGCAGCGTCCACGCGACGATGCCGGGCCGCCGCCTCGTCCGGGCAGGCGCCTGCTCGATGACGTCGTACATGGCTCTCCTAGTAGTTGTAGCCGCCGTTGCCGTACGCCGACGACGACGACGAGGGCGAGCTGGGAGCCGCGGCCGACTGCGCGCTCGGGGTTGCCACGTGCCAGGTGAAGTCGGTGCCGTCGAAGCTGTCCTTCTGGCCGTCACCGTTCACCTGCCCGGCCCCGTGGTCGAACGAGAACGTGTACAGCGGCCGGCCGCCGAGCGTCACCTGGGTGGCGCCGTCCGAGCGGGTCACGGTCCCGAGCTTGCGCTCCAGCGAGCGAGGTGCCGCGCTGAGGCTCTGCATGTTCTTCACCGTCAGCGGGGTCCAGATCGCCTGGCAGGCGCCGCTGTCGCACAGCACCTTGCCCTTCTCCTGGTCGCTGAAGTAGAGCGACCGGCCCGACGACGTGACGAGCACGCTGCTGCCAGTGGCGTTGCTGACCGAGACGACCGCGCCCGAGCTCTGCCCGGCGCCTGTCGTGGCCGTGGTCTGCGAGCTCCCGTTGGAGCCGCAGCCGGCCAGGGCCAGGACGCCGATCGCGAGAGCGGGCAGGGCCGTCCGCGTCAGGTGTGGAGTGGAGATGGTCATGGTTCCTCTTTCCTTGGGTCTGCTGGGATCTGCTGGGATCTGGTTGGGTTTGCTGGGTCTTCTTCGGGTCGGTGCCGTCATGTGCCCCGGTGGTGGACGGGAATGCGGACGAGCACGCTGCCGGTGTCGGTGACGACATCGAGCTCCCGGAGCCGGCTGGCCGGGATCGCGGTGGTGCCGGCGACGTGCGCGGTGCCCTGGGCGTCGGCGCGCCAGGTCGCAGCGGTGTCGGTCTGCCCGTCTCGCGCCCGCGCGACCAGCGAGCACCAGTCACCGGGGTAGGCGCCGGACAGGCTGAGGTCCAGGTGGGTCCCGGTGTTCTGGGAGGCGAGGGTGACCGCTGCCCGGACCCTGGTCGCGGGGTTGGCGGCGTGGAGCACCGTGGCCGACGCCGTCGACGTCTGACGATCGTCGAACGTCGCCCTCGCGACGGGGACCGCGACGGTGGCCACCAGCGCCACGGC
>JAFMQY010000022.1 GCA_017354415.1 Nocardioides sp. | reverse complement strand
CGCTGCGTCGGCGCCCCGAGGCGCGCTGGAGACGCCGACCCGAAGACCTGGACGTCCTGGTGCCGCTGCAGCGCGCGCTGGTCGGCGCCGCCGTCGACCTGGTGCGCCCGGGCGGCGTCGTGGTCTACGCGACCTGCTCCCCGGTCCTCGCCGAGACCCGCGACGTGCTCGGCTCCCTCCTCGTCGCGCGCGACGACGTGACGCTCGGCGACAGCCGCGCCCTGATGACGACCGAAGCCGGCCTCCGCGCGGACGTACCCGACTGCGACGGCCCCCTCGACGGCACCGTCCAGCTCTGGCCGCACCGGCACCGCACCGACGCGATGTTCCTGGCCGTGCTCCGCAAGAGGTGACCCACGCGATGGGTTGCTGCCCCTGCACGAGGTGGCGGAGGTAGGCCTCCCGGGGTCACGTGCGCACCGTAGGGGCAGGCCGTGGATACGGTGACGACATGGCGGCGCCCTTCGTGGAGATCGAGGTCGACAACCGGGTGGTCAAGGTGACCAACCCCGATCGCGTCTACTTCCCGGAGAGCGGCGCCACCAAGCACGACGTAGTTGAGTACTACCTCGCCGTCGGGCCGGGCATCGTGAACGCGCTGTTCGAGCGGCCGACCATGCTGCACCGGTTCCCGACCGGTCTGTCCGGGGAGAAGGTCCATCAGAAGCGCCTCCCGTCGGGCGCGCCGGACTGGGTCCAGACGGTCCGTCTCTACTTCCCTCGCTGGAGCCGCACGGCCGACGAGCTCTGCGTCACCGAGCTCGGTGCGGTGATCTGGGCGGTGCAGATGTCGACGATCGAGTTCCACCCCTGGAACAGTCGGCGCGAGGACCCGGAGAGCCCCGACGAGTGGCGGATCGACCTCGACCCCGGCCCGCTCAGCCGGTTCGAGCAGGTCCAGCGGGTGGCCTGCGTCGTGCGCGAGATCCTCGATGAGCTGGGCGCCGTCGGGTACCCGAAGACCAGCGGGGGCAAGGGCTTGCACGTCTACGTGCGGATCAAGCCGGACCACGGCCACAAGGAGGTACGACGCGCCGCGCTGGCCTTCGCTCGAGAGGTCGAGCGCCGGATGCCGGACGACGTGACCACGCTGTGGTGGCGCAAGGACCGGGACCCCCACCACCTGTTCGTGGACTACAACCAGAACGCCCGTGACCACACCATCGCCGCGGCGTACTCCGTCCGCGGCTTCCCGGACGCCCGGGTGTCGACCCCGGTGCGCTGGGACGAGATCGACGACGTCGACCCGCACGACTTCACGATCTTCACCGTGCCACGGCGCTTCGCCGAGATCGGAGACCTGCACGAGGACATCGACGACCATGTCTTCGACATCGAGCCGCTGCGCGAGTGGGCGGACCGCGACGAGGCGAACGGCCTGACCTCGACCACGGGCCGCGGTGACGATCCCGACGACCCGTCCCAGTGACCCCGCCCGAGGCGATGCTCGAACACCTACGCTGACCACGTGGGCATCCAGATCACGCCGAGCATCCTCACGGCCGACTTCGCCGACCTGCGTGCCGAGCTGGCGCGGATCCCCAGCGCCGACTGGGTGCACGTCGACGTGATGGACAACCACTTCGTGCCCAACCTGACCTTCGGGCCGACCATGGTCGAGGCGCTGACCAACGCCACCCCACTGCCCATCGACGCCCACCTGATGATCACCGACGCCGACCGGAACGCCGCGGCGTACGTCGAAGCCGGCGCCCGCAGCGTCACCTTCCACGTCGAGGCCGCGGCCGCACCGGTGCGGCTCGCCCGGGAGATCCGGAAACAGGGGGCACGGGCGAGCATGGCGCTCAAGCCGGCGACGCCGATCGACCCCTACGAGGACCTGCTCGCCGAGCTCGACATGGTGCTGATCATGACCGTCGAGCCGGGGTTCGGAGGGCAGACGTTCCTCGACCTCTGCCTCCCCAAGATCCGCCGTGCCCGGGAGCTCATGGACAAGCACGGGGTCGAGACCTGGCTCCAGGTCGACGGCGGTGTGAGCCTCGAGACCATCGAGCGATGTGCCGAGGCCGGCGCCGACGTCTTCGTCGCCGGGTCCGCGGTGTTCGACGCCCACGACCCCGACGCGATGGTCGCGGCGCTCCGGGAGAAGGTGGCCGACGCCCGCGACTGAGTCCTGCCGACCGAGGGTGATCGAGGCCACGTGTCCTGGATGAGGACGGCGCGGCTACCCTGGAGCCAGCAAGAGCCAAGTGCTCGCGTGCTCTGGGGGCGGTGGAACTCCGCACCGGCGGTGACTGAGGAGATGCTCGGAAGTCCGCGACCCGGCCACAGCCAGTGGGCGGTTGACCAGGTGGAACTCCTGGACCGACGGTCAAAGTCCGGATGGGAAGCGCACGCAGTCGTCCGTGCCATCGGTCGAGCAGAGTGAGACCAGGAGGACGCCAGGCCCCGGAGTCCGCGACCAGGACACGAGGGGCGCGATGACCTTCAGCGAGACCGAGCGCGACGCCATGCGGCGCGCCCTCGCGCTGGCCGCGAGCGACGGCGTCCCCTTGGGCCCCAACCCTCGGGTCGGCTGCGTGCTGCTCGACCGTGAGGGCCGCACGATCGCCGAGGGCTACCACCGCGGAGCGGGCAGTCCGCACGCCGAGGTCGACGCCTTGGCCCAGGCCGGCGACGCCGCACGCGGAGCGACCGCCGTGGTCACCCTCGAGCCGTGCAACCACACCGGTCGGACCGGGCCGTGCGCAGAGGCGCTCGCGACTGCCGGCGTACGTCGGGTGGTCATCGCCCAGCCCGACCTGAACCCGGTGGCCGCCGGCGGCGCCGAGGCACTTCGCGCCGCAGGCGTGGTGGTCGAGACGGGTCTCCTCACCGACCGGGCACGAGCGCTGAACCGGGAGTGGACGTTCGCGGTCGAGCACGGCCGCCCGTTCGTGACCTGGAAGTTCGCAACGACGCTGGACGGCCGGAGCGCGGCCCCCGACGGCACCAGTCGCTGGGTCTCCAGCGCTGCCGCCCGGATCGACACCCACCGCCTCCGCGCCCTGTGCGACACGATGCTGGTCGGCACCAACACGGTGGCCGTCGACGACCCGCACCTGACCGTGCGCGACGCCGACGGCATTCCGCTGCCGCGCCAGCCGCTCCGTGCGGTGATGGGTGAGCGCGACCTCGACCCGGGCCGCCGTGTCTTCGACGGGGCCGCCGAGACCGTCCACCTGCGCACCCGCGACCCGGAGCGGTCGCTGAAGGACCTCTACGCCCGCGACCGCCAGCACGTCTTCCTCGAGGGCGGGCCGACGCTCGCTGCAGCCTTCCTGGCCGCCGGGCTCGTCGACGAGGTCGTCACCTACGTCGCGCCGATGCTCCTCGGGGCGGGCCGCGCCGCGGTCGCCGACCTGGGAATCACGACCATCTCCGACGCGCTGCACCTTCCGGTCACCGACGTGACCGTGCTCGAGCCGCTCGACGGCACGGACGAGGTCAACGTACGGATCACCATGAGCCGACCTCCGGGCCGGCCCGAGAGGAGTCAGGCCTAGATGTTCACCGGGATCGTCGAGGAGCTCGGCACGGTCGAGCACGTCGAGCGCCAGTCGGACGCGGTCCGGCTGACCGTGCGTGCCAACACAGTGCTCGAGGACGCCGGGATGGGCGACTCGATCTCCGTCAACGGCTGCTGTCTCACCGTGACCGAGCGCACGGACGACACCTGGACCGCCGATGTGATGGCCGAGACGCTCGCCAAGACCGGGCTGGGCGGCCTCGCCGCCGGCGACCGGGTGAACCTGGAGCGCGCGGTCACGGCCGGCACGCGCCTCGGCGGGCACGTCGTCCAGGGGCACGTCGACGCCGTCGGCCACGTCCTGGGACGGGTGCCAGGGGAGCATTGGGACGTGGTCACCGTGTCCATGCCGCGCGCTCTGGCGCCGTACCTGGTCGACAAGGGGTCGATCACCGTCGACGGCGTCAGCCTGACCGTGGTCGAGGCCGGTGAGGAGTCGTTCACCGTGAGCCTGATCCCGGAGACCCTCCGGCGGACCACCCTCGGGTTCCGCAAGCCCGGGGACGCGGTCAACCTCGAGGTCGACGTGATCGGCAAGTACGTCGCACGGCAGCTCGAGCTGCGGGGCTCCGCCGGGGTGTGGCCGGCATGAACGTCCTCCAGTGGCTGTACGAGGCGCAGGTCACGATCGCGGGCCACCCGATCACCTGGCGCGAGATCCTCGGCAACGCGTTCGGCTTCGCCTCGGCGATCGGCGGCATGCGGCGCCGGGTGTGGGCGTGGCCGGTCGGCATCGTCGGCAACGTCCTGCTCTTCAGTGTCTTCATCGCCGCGACCTTCGAGCAGGACGCCCAGCAGCCGTTGTTCGGCCAGGCCGGGAGGCAGGTGTTCTTCATCATCACCAGCGTCTACGGCTGGTGGCGGTGGCACGAGATCAAGGCGAAGCGCGCCCCCGGGGCCCCGGCGATCACTCCGCGGTGGGCGACGGCCACGGAACGGCTCGGCTACCTCGGCGCCTGGGTGGCGGGTGTGCTCGTCTGCCAGTGGGTGTTCTCGGTGATCGGCGCCGGCTGGCCCGCGCCCCGCTGGTACTACTGGTGTGACGCCTGGATCTTCGTCGGCTCCATGGTCGCGACGTTCGCGATGGCCCGGGGCTGGAACGACTTCTGGCTGTGCTGGATCGCCGTCGACGTGGTCGGCGTACCCCTGCTCTGGCACAGCCACTACTACCCGACCGCGATCCTCTACGTCTTCTACGGCGGGCTCGTGATCTGGGGCTTCGTGGTGTGGCTGCGGGCGAGCCGCACCGAGCGCTCGGCCCTGTCGGCCGAGCCTGTCGAGACCACGGGAGGTACCAGATGACGATCAGGCTCGACAGCATCGAGCGTGCCCTGGCGGACATCGCGGTGGGCAAGCCCGTCGTGGTCGTCGACGACGAGGACCGGGAGAACGAGGGCGACCTGATCTTCGCCGCGGCCAAGGCGACGCCGCAGCTGATGGCGTTCACCATCCGGCACAGCAGCGGGGTGATCTGCGTGCCGATGCCCGCCGAGATGCTGGACCGCCTCGAGATCCCGCTGATGACGCCGCACAACCGCGACCGGATGCGCACCCAGTTCACGATCTCGGTCGACGCCCGCGACGGCGTGACCACGGGCATCAGCGCCGCCGACCGTGCCCACACCGCCCGGGTGCTCGCGGACTCCGCCACGGAGCCCTGGGAGATCACGCGACCTGGGCATGTGTTCCCGTTGCGGTATCAGGAAGGTGGCGTGCTCACGCGCCGCGGTCACACGGAGGCCGCCGTCGACCTGTCCCGGATGGCAGGGCTGACGCCGGCCGGCGTGCTGGTCGAGATCGTCAACGACGACGGCACGATGAAGCGGGCCCCTCAGCTGCGGGAGTTCGCCGACGAGCACGACCTCGCGATGATCTCGATCGACGAGCTCGTGCGCTACCGGCACCGCACGGAGCGCCTCGTCGAGCGGGTCGCCGAGACCCGGCTGCCGACCAAGCACGCCGAGTTCACGGCGTACGGCTATCGCTCACACATCGACGGCTCGGAGCACCTCGCTCTCGTGTACGGCGACGTGTCATCGTCGGACGGCTCCGAACCGGTCCTCACCCGGGTCCACTCGGAGTGCCTGACCGGCGACGTGTTCGGTTCCCAGCGGTGCGACTGCGGGCCTCAGCTCGAGGAGGCGCTGGAGCGGATCGTCGCCGCCGGCCGCGGTGTCGTGGTCTACCTACGCGGCCACGAGGGCCGCGGCATCGGCCTGGTCGCCAAGCTCGAGGCCTACGCGCTCCAGGACGCCGGCCGGGACACCGTCGACGCCAACCTCGACCTCGGCCTCCCCGCAGACGCGCGGCACTACGGCGCGGCGTCGCAGGTACTGCGCGATCTCGGCGTCTCGAAGGTCAGGCTGCTGACCAACAACCCGGAGAAGTCAGAGGCGCTCGAGGACTTCGGGATCGCGGTCGCGGACCTGGTGCCCCTCACCCCGCGGCCCAACCAGCACAACCTCCGCTACCTGCGCACCAAACGTGACCGGATGGGGCACCGCATCCCCGACCTCCCTGCCGCGGACGCGTTCGTGATGAGCGAAGACGACCCCGATCCCAGCCGGGACGACCGCGGGGCGGTCTCGTGAGCACCCCACGCAGTCGTTCGCTGCGCTCACGGTTTCTCGGGGACGCCGGGTGAGCGGACACGGTGCCCCGGTCGACGAGCCGGTCGACTGCTCCGCGCTCACGGTCGCTGTCGTCGCAGCGCAGTGGCACACCGAGGTGATGGACGGGCTGCTGGGCGGCGCCCGGCGCGCGCTCGCGGCGTACTCGGTCGCGGACGTCACCGAGGTGCGCGTCCCCGGGACGTTCGAGCTCCCCGTCGTGGCAGCCGAGCTCGCCCGCACCCATGACGCGGTGATCGCCCTCGGCGTCGTCATCCGCGGGGGGACCCCCCACTTCGAGTACGTCTGCTCGGCCGCCACCGACGGCCTCACCATGGTCGCCCTCGACACCGGGACGCCGGTCGGTTTCGGGGTGCTGACCTGCGACAACGACGAGCAGGCGCTCGACCGGGCCGGCCTCGACGGCTCCAGCGAGGACAAGGGCTACGAGGCCACCGCGGCAGCCCTCCGCACCGCCCTCACGCTCGGTGACCTCCGCGCCGGCCACGACGCGTGACGTCAAGCGACAGGGCGGTCCTCCACCATGGCTCCCCTCGGGACTGCGACACATACACCCGAGGCGGGGGGCCCCGGATGGCCGGACTGAGGGGGGCGGCTTCGCTGCTCGGCCGGGACGAGGAGCGAGCCGAGCTGTACGACGCGCTCTCGCTCACCCTGGAGGCGACTCCGCAGATCGTCCTCGTGGACGGAGACGCCGGGATCGGCAAGACCGCCCTCGTCTCCGACCTGGCGCAGCGGGCCGAGGAGCTCGGCGCCCGTGCGGTCGTCGGTCACTGTCTCGACATCGACGCCGATATCCGGATGCGCAGCGAAGCGGCCTTCGCCAGGCTCTGCGGGGTCGCCCCACTGCCGGCATCCTCGGGCAAGACCGGCACCCGCCACCGGCTCAACTCCGGCGGCGACCGAGACGCCAATTCCGCCCTCTACCTCGGTCAGCCTGCACGTCTCGAACCTCCTGGCCAAGCTCGGTGTCGAGAAACGGGTGAGGCTGCCGCCCTGGCACGCAACCTCCCGGAGTGACCTTGCTGCACTGCTGACGAGGATCAGGCATTTTCCCGATGTGCCGAGGGCGTCTTAGGTCGAGCGTGGATGTCCACGAGGGCCGGAGAGCGGCCCACGAACCGGGGGACACGCCCATGAGTACCGTTCAGCCCACCACCAGACCCACTACCTCCACGATCGCCGTCGTCGGAGCCGCCGTTGTCGCCCTGATCGTGGTGACCCTCATGATCTGGGTGGCGACCCGGGACAGCGGGGGCAGCTCCTTCGTGCCGACGATCCAGATGCCGAACCCGAACGCTCATGACCAGCGCCCGATGCGCAGCGGGCTCCAGGTCGGCCAGCCGTAAGGTCCCCGGCCCAGACCCAGCGCAGCCCGAACCGGAGCAAGCCCAGCCGAGCGGTGGCCACTGTGGGCCGGCCCAGCAGCGTCAGCCTCTGGCCTCGCGCCACTCGTCGGCCAGAAGCGCGTAGACGACGCTGTCGACCCAGCCGAGGTCGCGGTGGAGTGACTCGCGCCGGTACAGCGCCTCGCGCTGCAGACCCGCCTTCTCCATCACCCGCACCGACGGGGTGTTGTCGGCGAAGGCGACGGCAGTCACTCGTCGTACGTCGAGCTCCTCGAAGCAGATCCGCACCAGCTCGATGACAGCCTCGGTGGCGTAGCCGTGCCCCTGGTGGTCGGGCGAGAACGCCCAGCCGATCTCGGCCTGGCTGTCCTGGGCCTTCTCGCGCACCTCGTGTTGCGACCAACCGTTCTCGAGGTGGAGGTACAGGTCGCCGATGACGGTCCCGTCGAGCTCCACCACCAGAGTCCGCTCCAGCACACCGCTCTTGCCCAGCCGCAGCAGCCACGCGTCGTACGACGAGGGGCGCTCGGGCATCCACTGCCCGACGTCCTCCCGCGAGCGGTAGGCGAAGACGGCCGGCAGGTCGGTGGTGTCGGCGGGGCGGAAGGACAGCCGCTCGGTACGGCGGGGCCAGCTGAGGCGCTCGAACGTCACGCCGACACCCTTTCGGCGTCGGACGCCCGTGGTCAACGCGATTCCCGCCCTGAGGCTCAGCCCGACCGGGTCATCGTGGACGGGGTGCCAGGCGGCGGCGCGACGAAACTAGGCTGACGCCGTGAAGACGTTCGAGCAGCTGTGGGCCGAGCTGGCCGACAAGGCCGAGCGACGTCCCGACGGCTCCGGCACCGTGGCGCAGCTCGACGCCGGTGTACACGCCATCGGCAAGAAGCTCGTGGAGGAGGCCGCCGAGTCGTGGATGGCCGCCGAGCACGAGTCGCCGAACCGCACCGCCGAGGAGATCAGCCAGCTGCTCTACCACGCCCAGGTGCTGATGCTCGCCACCGGACTCACCCTCGACGACGTGTACGCCCACCTGTGAGGACCCCATGATCCCGACGCTCCGAATCGCCGTCCCCAACAAGGGGTCGCTGTCGCAGGCGGCCATCGACATGCTCCGCGAGTGCGGCTACCGCCAGCGGCTGGACACCAAGGAGCTCAGGCTGCTCGACGCCGAGAACGGCGTGGAGTTCTTCTACCTGCGGCCCCGCGACATCGCGCTGTACGTCGGCGAGGGCACCCTCGACGTCGGCATCACCGGCCGCGACCTGCTGCTCGACTCCGGCGCCAAGGCCGAGGAGGTGCTGGCCCTCGGGTTCGGCCAGAGCAGCTTCCGGTTCGCCGGGCCCCGCGGCCGGTTCGAGTCCTTGACGGAGCTGCAGGGCACCCGGATCGCCACGTCGTACGTCGGGCTCGTGCGGCAGTACCTCACCGAGAACGCCATCGAGGCGACCGTGAACCGGCTCGACGGAGCCGTCGAGAGCAGCGTCCAGCTCGGTGTCGCGGACGTGATCGCCGATGTCGTCGACACCGGTAGCACGCTCGCCACGGCAGGACTGGCGCCCTTCGGGGAGTCGATCCTCGAGTCCGAGGCGGTCCTCATCGTCCGGGGGAGCGAGACGCCGGCCGGTCTCGAGGTCTTCCGACGCCGCATCGAGGGCGTGTTGGTGGCGCGCAACTACGTGATGATGGACTACGACATCCCCGAGAGCCGGGTCGCCCGGGCCGTCGAGCTGACGCCCGGGATCGAGAGCCCCACGGTCTCGCCCCTCCATCGCGAGGGCTGGGTGGCGGTCCGGGCCATGGTGCCACGGGCCACCGCGCAGCGCATCATGGACGAGCTGTGGACGATCGGGGCCAGGGGGATCCTGGTGACCGACATCCATGCCTGCCGTCTCTGAGCCCTCCCTGCCGCACACCTGGCGTCCGCTCGGCGTGCGGCTCGCGGTGCTCTTCTTCGGCGGCCTGCTGGCCGTCGTCTGCGTCGCCGCATGGATCTCGGTGGGTCCGGAGGTGCGCGCCCGGGTCACGCTCTACCAGCGCGCCACGCTGGTGCTGCTTGCCGCGATGGCGGCTGCGGTGGCGTGGGCCCTGGTGCGGTGCCGCGTGACGGCGCGTGAGGCCGGGCTCGAGGTGGTCAACGGGTTCCGCCGGCACGCCTACGAGTGGCCCGAGATCCTCGCGGTGCACATGCCGCGGGGCGCGCCGTTCGCGACCCTCGACCTGGCCGACGGCACGAGCATCATGGCCATGGGGATCCAGTCTGCCGACGGTGACCGGGCGCGGATCGCGGTGCGCGAGCTCCGTGGGCTGGTGGAGCGGATCTCGGACGAGTCACTCCACCGTCCGGATCCCCCAGCTGACTGACACCTCGTCGCCCGGCTCCCCAGCCGGCGCCAGCGTCACCAGGTCCCGTCCGCTCCGGAACGCGTCGGGAGGCGCAGTCATCGGCTCCACCGCGAGCGCCGTACGCGGAGTCTCCCAGCCCTTGTCAGCGCTGAACACCATCAACCACGGATGGTGCCGGTCGACCCAGAGTGTGGCGCCTTGACCGGTCTCCGGGTCGCGCACCTGCGTCGTCGCGATCCCGTCCGCGTCGCGGGCCAGGTCGCCGAACGCATGGTCGAGCACGGTGTCGCGGACCGGTCGCGCCACCCGGAAGTCGTAGACGGTGCCGGTCACGTCCTCCTCGCCGACCGGGATCTGGCGCTCGTCGGACAGGAGCCGCAGCGAGGCCGGGAGGCTGAGCTCCCAGCCGTCGACCGGCCCGGGTCCGGCGCTCAGGTAAGGGTGGGCACCCGAGGCGTACGGCGCCGGCCGGTCGCTGAGGTTGGTCGCGGTCTGGGTGACCGTGAGCCCGTCGGCCGAAAGGTCGAAGAGGACGTGCAGGTCGAGTGTCCACGGGTAGCCCGACTGCGCCATCAGCCGGTAGCTCAGGGACACCGAGCTGGTGGCGTGTTCCTCCGGAGTCCAGGCCGCCCACCGCACGAGCCCGTGCGACGCGTTGCTCAGCTCAGGCTCCGTGAGGCCGAGCTGGAGGTCCTCTCCGCCGAACGTGTACGCGCCGTCGCGGATCCGGTTGGGCCAGGGGACCAGCAGCTGTCCGCGGGCCGCCGTCGCCGTCTCGTCCTCCGCGAAGCCGCGCACGAGGGGACGGCCCCCGTGCTCCAGCAGGCGCAGCGTGGCCCCGCACTCCGTCACGACTGCGCGGTACTCCGCGGCCGCGATCTCGAACTGGTCTCCCGACGGCGCCACCATGGGCCCGGAGACTAGCCGGGTCCTGGTCGTTCGGCCGAGGGGACCACCAGTGACCCGATCGGCCCGGGGTTCCACGCGACATCGGCGGCCACGCGCCGCCCGGCGGAAAACGCGGAACAGATCTCCTTCCGCCCGGCGCACCGTACCCGACTGTTCCGCGTTTTCTCACCCGTCCGGCGAACCGGCATCGCCGTCCAGGACGATATCCGCGCGCTCGCGGGTGCGCTCGCGGCTGAACAGGTCCTGCTCGTCCATGGCCCACTGCCGCCAGTGGTCGGCGAATGCGGCGCCGTCCCGGGCGACCCCGCGTTGCATGCGCAGCTCGTACGGCGCGTCGACCCACGCCAGCACCGTCACCAGGTCGGCGACCTGGGCAGAGCCGCAGCCCACGCCCTCGAGCACCAGCAGCGGGGCGGGCGGGACGAGCACGGCCTCGGCCCACGCGTTCGCGTGCCAGTCCCAGCGCCGGTAGGACCCCGCCTGACCTATCGCGAGAGGACGGAGTACCGACTCGAGCTGGTCGGAGATGTGCAGCAGGCCGCTCCAGCCCTCATACATGTCGTCCATGTGCAGGACCGGCGCCCCGCCCAGCTCGGAGAGCTCGGTCGCGAGTGTCGTCTTGCCCGACCCGGCGGGTCCGTCGACGCAGATCAGCCGGCCGGCGCCCAGTGTGGGTTCGCGCGAACGCGCCAGCGTGAGGACCTGCTCGGCGTTCCCGGCCATCGGCTCACCACGACCGGCCGCAGCCCCGGTACGTCGGGACCTCGTCCACGAACACGTCGCCGGCCAGGAGCCGCACGGTGTTCGTGTGCTCGAACAGCTCGCCGGACTTCGCGTGCCGGAACCACACCAGGTCGCCGATCCGCAGGAGGCCCGCAGGATGACCGGTGAGGGGCGTCTGGACCTCGCCCGCGCCCTCGAGCGAGGTCAGGTGCAGTCCTGGCGGAGCCCACGGGATGGGTGCCCGGTCGTCGCCCACGGCGCCGGAGGCGATGAAGCCGCCGCCGTGGACGGTGGCCATCGTGTCCGAGGGCCGGCGGGTCACCGGCAGCCCGTAGAACGCCGCAGGCCGCGGCGTGAACGACTGGTAGTGGTCGAAGAGCCCGGGCACCAGCAGTCCCGACCCGGCGGCGACCTCGGTCACCGTCCGGTCGGCCGCGGTCGCCTCCACGGAGCCGGACCCGCCGCCGTTCCAGAACTCCAGGTCGGTGAGTTCGGCGAGCTGCTCGGCGATCACCCGCCGGCGCTCGCCGAGCTGGCTCATCGAGGCGGCCTTGAGCCGGCGTACGACGAGCGATCGTGCGCGCTGCGTCGGCACGTCGTCCGGTACGCCGGCGACCTGGCCCTCGTAGGTCATCACCCCGACCAACGCGAAGCCCTCGCGCTCGGTGACGTGTCGGGCCAGTCGCAGCACGTCTTCGGTGTCGTAGAGCGGGGAGCGCTTCGGCCCGACGTGCTGGCCACCGAAGCGGAGCCCGGCGTCGATGTCCAACGCGACTCGGACCTGCACCTCGTGTGTCGCCCGCACTGCGTCGACCAGGTCGAGCTGGGCGACGTCGTCGACCATCACCGTGATGTGCGAGGTGGCGGATGGAGACGCGACGAGGTCGGCCAGGGCTCCCGCATCGACCGTCGGATAGGCGATCACGATGTCGTCGGCCATGCCCTCGGCCTCGAGCCACAGCGCCTCGCGCAGGGTGTAGGCCAGGACGCCGTGGAACCCGGGGGTCGCCTGTGCGCGATCGATCAGTGCCGGAACCCGCAGCGACTTGGTGGCGACCCGGATCGGCTTGCCGTGGGCTCGACGGGTCAGGTCCGCGGCGTTCACGTCGAAGGCGTCGAGGTCGACCACCATCAACGGCGTCGGCGGGGGCGGGTCGAGCGCCGCGACCGCCGACGAGAGACGTGCCCACAACCGGTTGCGGGCGACGTGGGAGTCGCCCGTCGGTTCCCGACCCATCAGGAGATGCCGCGCTTCTTCAGGATCGCCTGGATCTCTGCCATCTCGTCGTCGATCAGCGGGTCGGGCGAGCTCGTCTTCGAGACCGCCTTCGGCTTGTCAGCCTTGACGGCGCCGCCACGTCTCTTCTTGGGCTTGGGGTCTACTCGGCGCGACACCACGTTCGCCCCGCCGATCATGACGATCGCCACGAAGAAGACGATCACCCCGAGCCACACCATCGGGCTGAAGATCAGATGGGTGAACCAATGCGCGAACGAGTCGGCCACGTCGCCGAAGACCGACAGCAGGCCGGTCATCCAGGCGGCGAGTGGGAGCAGGGTGAACCCGGCGGCGCGGACCGCGGCCGTCACACCCCGATGCCGCAGTGCCCACCAGGTGTAGATGCCCCCCACCACCGTCAGGGACATGGCCAGAGCACCCCAGGAGACGTTGTCCACGACTCCAGCGTAGGCACATGACACCATCCTGGACATGCAGGAGAAGCACGGACCTGGGTCGACCGACCCGGGACGCCGGATCCCGGACCCCGGCTTCGCGGGTGACGACGGCGCCGCCGACCCGGGGCTCGCGGCCGCGCTGGCGTCGTACGCCGCGTCCCCGGGCGACCCGGACCGGCACGTGGACGTCTTCCGCGCGCTCCGTTCGTCCCGTCTCCTGGTGCCGGTGGTGGCCGTGCTGGGGGAGGCCGAGGTGGACGACGCGGGCCTGGCCCGTGAGAAGACCAGTGACATGGCCACGGTCCTGCTCACCGGCCGGGACGGAAGGCAGGCACTGCTGGCGTTCACCGGCTTGGAGAGCCTGACCGCCTGGCGGCCGGACGCCCGGCCGGTGCCGGTGACCGCCGCCGACGCGGCTCGTTCCGCGGTCCAGGAGGGTGCGGCGGCCCTCCTGCTCGACGTCGCTGGCCCCACGTCGTACGCCGTCGAGGGCGACCTGTTGGACGGGCTTGCGCGCGGCTGGGTCCTGACGTCGACGGACGAGGGACTCGCCTGGGTCGATCCTGCGTGACCAGTAGTCCGGGAGGTCGGTTCGTCGGTGGTCGAGGAGGTCGTTCGGCGTCGTGCGGGTGTCGGTGGTCGAGGAGGTCGTTCGACGTCGTGCCGGTATCGGTGGTCGAGGAGGTCGTTCTACGACCGTCTCGAGACCCGTGATCTGAACTCGGTCGCGGCCCCAGGCACAGGCACCGGGTCTCGAGACGCGTCGCTCAGTCGAGCTCACCCCGCGGGGCGTGAGGAATAGCCAGCCTCGGGCGCTGGTTGTTACCCTGTCACCGACCGATCGGGCCTGGCTCTGCAACACGGCAGGACGGGTCCGATCCGACAAGTGGAGGCTCACTCCCACCCGCACCGACCGCCGTGCCGCACTTTGACACACAGGTCGTCGGGTCTGGTCCGCACCACCGGTGCGTGACACCTGGTCACAGGTGTCGGGCACCCGGTGTGATCCACGAGCCTCCGCGCGTCGCGCGGGGGCTCTTGTCGTAGGAGGACGGGCCCCTTCGGTGTCACCCACCCGTACGACACATGGAGGACACATCAGCACCGAGCTGCGCATCAACGACCGGATCCGGGTGCCCGAGGTCCGGCTCGTCGGACCCAACGGCGAGACCGTCGGCATCGTCCCCACGGGCGAGGCCCTCAAGCTCGCACAGGAGGCCGATCTCGACCTGGTCGAGGTGGCCCCGATGGCACGTCCGCCGGTCTGCAAGCTCATGGACTACGGGAAGTTCAAGTACGAGAACGCCCAGAAGGCCCGTGAAGCCCGCCGGAACCAGACGAACGTGGTCATCAAGGAGATGAAGCTCCGGCCCAAGATCGACCAGCACGACTACGAGACCAAGAAGGGTCACGTCGTGCGGTTCCTCAAGGCCGGCGACAAGGTCAAGATCACGATCATGTTCCGCGGCCGCGAGCAGCACCGCCCCGAGCTGGGGTTCCGGTTGCTGCAGCGTCTGGCCGAGGACGTGACCGACCTGGGGTTCGTCGAGTCGGCGCCGAAACAGGACGGTCGCAACATGATCATGGTGCTCGGCCCCCACAAGAAGAAGGCCGAGGCCAAGGTCGAGATGCAGGCCGCGAGGGCCCAGCGGGCCGCCGCCCGCGCCGCGGACGAGGCGGAGGAGCGCGCGGAGCGCAACGCCGCGAACGCCGGCCAGGCGGTGGCACAGAAGAAGGTCCGCGGTCGGAGCGAGAACTTGGATCCCGAGATCGAGGCGTGACGGAGTCACGACTCGACCGAGGAGATCGAGGACCCAGACGAGTTTGAACAACAGTGGCCGTTGACCGAGCCCGGACACCGGCCCGCATGTGTTTCGGGGACACGGGCAACGCACGCAGCCCCCACAGCACGCGTGTGCCGCGCGACCCGCGACCACACGACGTACGAAAGAGGAAGAGGAACAATGCCGAAGAACAAGTCGCACTCCGGTGCGAGCAAGCGGTTCAAGGTGACCGGCACCGGAAAGCTGCAGCGGATGCAGGCCGGCCGGAAGTCCGGCGCTGCTTTCGCATCGGCGCCGACCACCGGCAGCCGTAACAAGCACCGGAAGAAGAGCGGGTGGGTGGCTGTCGCCAAGCCCGACGTCAAGGCCGCCAGGCGACTCCTGGGTCGCTGAACCTCCCGAACATCCCGCTCATCAGCAAGGAGTAACTCACCATGGCACGCGTCAAGCGGGCAGTGAACGCCCACAAGAAGCGCCGGACCACCCTCGAGCGCGCGAGCGGCTACCGCGGCCAGCGCTCGCGCCTGTACCGCAAGGCCAAGGAGCAGGTCGCCCACTCGCTCGTCTACAGCTACCGCGACCGCAAGGCGCGTAAGGGCGACTTCCGCAAGCTCTGGATCCAGCGCATCAACGCCGCCGCCCGTGCGAACGGGATGACCTACAACCGGTTCATCCAGGGCCTGAACCTCGCCGGCGTCGAGGTCGACCGCAAGATCCTCGCCGACCTCGCCGTCAACGACGCCCCAGCCTTCGCCGTCCTGGTCGAGACCGCCAAGAACGCCTTGCCCGAGGACGTCAACGCCCCCCAGGCGTCCTGACGTCGTCCGCCCGGGCTTGTCAGGCTCACCGCTGCCGCCTCTGACCACGGGGAACACCCGGGTCAAGGAGGCCCGTAAGCTCAGCCGCCGTTCGGTGCGAACCGAACGGCGGCTGTTCCTTGCCGACGGCCCGAAGGCGGTCGCCGCCGCGCTCGAGCGGGGCGGCGTGGTCGAGGTCTTCGCCACGCCGACGGCCGCCGAGCAGTACGACGCGCTGGTCGCGGCAGCACCCCGGATGTCGCTGGTCGACGAGCGTGCCCTGGCGTCCCTCAGCGACAGCGTGACCCCTGCCGGGATCGTCGCGGTCTGCTCGTTCCTCGACGTACCGCTCGGCGAGGCCTTGACTGCGGGGGAGCGACGCCTCGCCGTCATCTGCGCCGACGTCCGAGACCCCGGCAACGCCGGCACTCTGGTCCGTACGGCCGACGCCCTCGGCGCGGACGCCGTCGTGCTGGCCGGTCACTCGGTCGACCCCTACAACCCGAAGACGGTCCGGGCCAGCGTCGGCAGCCTGTTCCACCTGCCGGTGTCCCGGGCGGCCGACGCGGCAGAGGCCGTGACCGCCGCCCGCTCGAGCGGCCTCACTGTGCTCGCCGCCGACGGCGCCGGGGAGCTCTCGCTGGACGACGCGGCTGCGCTCCTGGCCGGCCCGGTCGGGTGGCTGTTCGGCAACGAGGCGTGGGGTCTGCCCGACGATCTGGCCGCCCTCGCCGACCACCGGGTCGCGATCGCGATCCCAGGTCGTGCGGAGAGCCTCAACCTCGCCACCGCGGCCGCGATCTGCCTGTACGAGACCGCTCGGGTGCGTCGCGTGCGGTCCTGATCGGGTCAGGCACCTGGCGTGCCGGACGCAGCCGCCTGCACGACCTCCGCGTGGTGGTGCTCGTGGCCGAGCTGGCGCAGTATCGCGAACACCTGGCCGTAGACCACCGACCCGGTCAGCATGTCCTCGAGCAGCCGCGAGCGATCGGCGGAGTGGTCGACGAGGGAGATCTCGGTCTTCGCCAGGTGGTCGGCGAGGCCGGCGTAGAACTGGAGGACCTCGGGGCTGGCCCCGAGGGGGCCGGGGCCGTTCAGCATGGACACCAGGCCGGCGAGCCGGATCCGGTCGACCGACTCGGCCCGGATGCGGTCCCAGCCCATGCTCGTGATCAGGTCGTCCACCATCTCCAGCGCGTCCGGGTCCTGCGCGCCGGGCTCCGGTCCGGCGCTGATCACGTCGGCGATCACCGCCATCGCGTCGTGGACCGGCAGGTCCGCGTCGTCCAGCGCGTCCACGATCTGCCGCAGGCTGGCCACCGGCACCTCGCCGACCTCGCGGAGGAGGCGCAGGACCCTGAGGCGGCGCAGGTGGCACTCGTCGTACTCGGCGCGTCGGGGCCCAGTGGGCTCACCGGCCGGGAGCAGCCCCTCGCGGAGGTAGTACTTGACCGTCGCGAGGGGGACCTCGGCCCGCTCAGACAGTTCCGAGACGAGCATCTGACGACTCTTTCCAAAGTAAAGTAGCAGGAAAATTGCGAAATCAGTTGTGCAACTTGGATATCGCCACTATCTTACAACACAGTCGCGATCCGGGACGTGGCCACCCGGATCGGCTTCCTTGGGGGAGGAGCCGTCCACCCCGTGTTGTCGGTCGGTCCCTGCGGGGGAGGGGCCGGCCCACAGCACGTCCGCCCCTCGCCGGCCGGTGGATCTGACTAGGCTGCGGCGCGTGGACCAGTCCGACGACGCTCTCCCCTACGTCGTCACCGACGCGCGCAGCGCCGTCGACGCACTGCCCGACGGCGTCGTGATCGCCGATGGCGAGGGCCTGGTCCGGCTGGTCAACGACCGGGCCGCCGCCTTGTTGGGCCTGCCGCCCGACGCCGCCGAGGGCAAGCCGCTGGCCGACGTGCTCGCGGTGACCAACCAGGACGGCGTCGGCTGGGTCGCCTGCACCCGGCCGTACGACGGCCTGGTCACCCGCACCGGCGTCCCGGAGCAGTCCTGGGTTCTCCCGTCGGGAGAGGAGGTACTGGTCAACGCCCGGATCCGCCGTGCCCCCGGGCACGGTCCGGTCACCGACGTCGCGGTGAGCCTCCGCTCCGGCCGCGGCCGCGCGCGGCTGGACCGCGAACGCTCGGACCTGGTCGCCACCGTGGCCCACGAGCTCCGCTCGCCCCTGACCGGCGTCAAGGGCTTCGTGCAGGCCCTCCTCAACCGCTGGGACCGGCTCAACGACGAGCAGAAGAAGCTGATGCTGACCACGGTCCACGCCGACTCCGACCGGCTCAGCCGGCTGATCACCGAGCTCCTCGACGTGGCCCGCCTCGACACCGGCCGGCTCTCGATGTACCCGCGGCCCTGCGACGTACCGACGCTGACCCAGCGGGTGATCGACAGCGTCCGCGCGGGTGCGCCCCACCGGATCGACCTCGAGACGTCCGACGACCTGCCCAGGGTCTGGGCGGACCCGGACAAGTTCACGCAGGTCCTGACCAACCTGGTGGAGAACGCGCTCCGGCACGGCTCCGATCCGGTCACGGTCACGGCGTACCGGGATGACTCGGCCGCCGACCTGGTGACGGTCCGGGTCGACGACTCCGGCGAGGGCATTCCACCGGAGATCCGGCGTCGGGCGTTCGCCAAGTTCTGGACCACCGGGGGGCGCGGTGGGTCGGGTCTGGGGCTCTATCTCGTCAACGGTCTGGTCAGGGCCCACGGTGGCACCGTGACCATCGGCGATGCCGCGGGCGGCGGCGCCCGGATCGTCACCACCTGGCCGGTCCTCACCGCTCAGGAGTGACCGCGCCGCGGCCCTGCCGTCCCACGGCGGGAAACCCGATCGCCGGTCGACAGTGGGCCTTCTTAGACTTGTGGCGGCGCAGCAGGCCGACCCGGCCGGCACCAGCACGCGGAAGGCACTCATGTCGGGCCCCAACTCCGAGTACGACCCCGTCGAGGTCACCCCGCTCCAGGCGGAGCAGGTGGCCGCGATGCGCGAAGAGGCGCTTGCCGCGATCGCCGCCGCCCAGGACCTCGACCAGCTCAAGCGGGCGCGGCTCGAGCATGCGGGTGACCGCTCGCCCCTGGCCCTGGCCAACCGCGAGATCGGGGCGCTGCCGCCGCAGGCGCGCAAGGAGGCCGGCCAGCGCGTGGGACAGGCGCGCGGGGCGGTCAACGCGGCCCTGGCCGAGCGCACGGCCGTGCTCGAGGCAGAGGCCGAGGAGGGGATGCTGGTCGAGGAGACCGTCGACGTCACTCTTCCGACCGGCCGCCGGGGGCGCGGGTCGCGGCACCCGATCACCCTGATGTCCGACTACATCGCCGACCTCTTCGTGGCGATGGGCTGGGAGGTCGCGGAGGGCCCGGTGCTCGAGGCCGAGTGGCTGAACTTCGACGCCCTCAACCTCGGTCCCGACCACCCCGCACGCACCATGCAGGACACGTTCTGGACCGAGCCGGCCGACGACCACCTCGTCCTGCGCACCCACACCTCACCGGTGCAGGCGCGGACGATGCTGGAGCGCACCCCGCCCATCTACGTGATCTGTCCAGGCCGCGTCTTTCGCACCGACGAGTACGACGCCACCCACTCGCCGATGTTCCATCAGGTGGAGGGACTCGTCATCGACGAGGGCATCACCATGGCCCACCTCAAGGGCACCCTCGACCACTTCGCGGAGCAGATGTTCGGCACCGGCATCACCACCCGCTTCCGGCCGTCGTACTTCCCGTTCACCGAGCCCTCCGCCGAGGTGGACCTGGTCTGCTTCGTGTGCCGAGGTGAGGCCGGTGCGGTCGAGGAGTGCCGCACCTGCAAGGGCGAGGGCTGGATCGAGTGGGGCGGCTGCGGCGTGGTCAACCCGCGGGTGCTCGCCGCCTGCGGCATCGACTCCGAGCGCTACCGCGGTTTCGCGTTCGGCATGGGCATCGACCGGTCGCTGATGTTCCGGACCGGGGCCGAGGACCTCCGCGCGCTGTTCGAGGGCGACGTACGGTTCTCCTCCGGCTTCGGCACGGAGTGGTGAGGCCTCGCCATGACGCCCACGAAGATCTCTGAGAAAGTCATGCCCTGATGCGCACCCCCGTCTCCTGGATCCGCGAGTACGCCGACCTGCCCGCCGACCTGTCCTCCGACGACCTCGCCCGAAGGCTGACCGCGCTCGGGCTCAAGCTCGAGGCGCTCGAGCGCCCCGGCGCCGAGGTCCGCGGGCCGCTCGTGGTCGGCCGGGTGCTGACCATGGAGCCCGAGAAGCAGAAGAACGGCAAGACCATCAACTGGTGCACCGTCGACGTCGGCGACGCCAACGGCACCGGTGAGCCTCAGGGCATCGTCTGCGGCGCCCACAACTTCGCACCCGGCGACCTCGTGGTCGTGGTGCTGCCCGGCGGCGTGCTGCCCGGGCCCCATGGCTCGGACGCCGTCGAGATCTCGGCGCGCAAGACCTACGGCCACGTCTCCGCGGGGATGATCTGCTCGGCTCACGAGCTCCGGATCGGCGAGGACCAGTCCGGGATCATCGTGCTGCCGCCCGACGCCGGCCGCCCCGGAGACGACGCCCGCCCGGTGCTGGGGCTCGAGGAGGAGGTCATCGAGTTCGAGATCAACCCGGACCGCTCCTACGCCCTCTCGCTGCGGGGCGTGGCACGCGAGGCAGCGATGGCGTTCGACGCGACGTACACCGACCCGTGCCTGCGGGATGTCCCTCCCGCGAACGACGAGGGGTACCCGGTCCGGGTCGAGGACCCGGTCGGGTGCCCGGTGTTCGTCGCCCGCACGGTCACCGGCTTCGACCCGAGCGCACCGACGCCCGAGTGGCTGGCCCGGCGGGTGCGCCTGGCCGGGATGCGGCCGATCTCGCTGGCCGTCGACGTCACCAACTACGTGATGCTCGAGACCGGCCGGCCCATCCACGGCTACGACGGTGACAAGCTCCAGGGCTCGATCGTCGTACGACGGGCCACGGCGGGGGAGCGGCTCACCACCCTGGACGGCACCGACCGGGCACTGTCGCCCGAGGACCTCGTGGTCTGCGACGACTCCGGCGTGATCGGCCTCGGCGGCGTGATGGGCGGCGAGACCACGGAGATGTCCGACGCGACCTCCACCGTCGTGATCGAGGCGGCGCACTGGGACCCGGTCGCCATGTTCCGCACCGGCAAGCGGCACCGGCTCACCTCGGAGGCCGGCAAGCGCAACGAGCGCGGCGTCGACCCGACCATCTGCGAGGTCGCGGCTGAACGGGTGGCCGAGCTGCTGACGACGTACGGCGGCGGCAGCGTGTCACCCGGCGTGACCGTGGTCGGGACGCCCCCGGCGCCCGAGCCGATCCGGATCTCGGCACGGCTGCCCGAGCAGGTCGCCGGCTTCCCGATCCCCACGGCGGATACCGAGCGCTGCCTGCGCGCCGTCGGCGCGACCATCCAGCGCGACGCCGACGGGGACCCCGGCGACTCCCTCACCGTGACCCCGCCGCCGTGGCGGCCGGACCTGACCGATCCCTACGACCTCGTGGAGGAGGTGGTCCGGATCGTCGGCTACGACAAGGTGCCGTCACTGGTGCCGCTCCCGCCGGTCGGTCGCGGTCTGACCCGCGAGCAGCGGCTGCGCCGCCGGATCGGCCGCACCCTGGCCTCCCTGGGCTGCGTCGAGGTGGTCAGCTTCCCGTTCGTCGGTGAGGACACCTTCGACGCGCTGGGTCTTCCGGACGACGACGTGCTGCGGCACACCGTGCGGCTCTCGAACCCGCTCTCGGCGGAGAGGCCGCTGTACACGACGACCCTGATCCCTGGCATCCTCGACGCGGCCGCGCGCAACCTCGGCCGCGGTGCCCCCGGGGTCTCCCTGTTCGAGACCGGCACCGTGGCCTTTCCCGCCGACCGCGGCCCCGCGCCGGTGTACGGCGTCGACTGGCGCCCGACCGAGGCGGAGCTGGAGAAGCTCTTCGAGGCGATCCCGGTCCAGCCGCTGTACCTGGCCGCGGTGCTGAGCGGCGAGCGTGAACCCGCCGGCTGGTGGGGTGGCGGACGGGCCGCCGACTGGTCCGACGCGATCGACCTCGTCCGCCAGCTCGGCCGCGAGCTCGGGCTCGAGGTCGAGGTCCGTCAGGCGTCCCGGATGCCGTGGCACCCGAGCCGGTGCGCCGAGGTCCTCGTGGACGGCGAGGAGTTCGGTCACGCAGGCGAGCTGCACCCACGGGTCTGCCAGGCGTACGGAGTACCCCGCGGCACGGCCGCGCTCGAGGTCGACCTCGACTTCCTGATGAACCGCGCCGTCGACGTACCCCGCGCCCCGACGTACTCCCACCAGCCGCTGGCCAAGGAGGACGTCGCGCTGGTCGTCGAGGACGGCGTGACGGCGGCCGACGTGGAGGAGGCACTCCGGTCCGGTGCCGGCGAGCTGCTCGAGTCCGTACGCCTGTTCGACGTCTACACCGGGCCGCAGGTCGGCGACGGCAAGAAGTCCCTCGCCTTCGCGCTCCGCTTCCGAGCCCCGGACCGCACCCTCACCGAGGCCGAGACCGGGGCCGCCGGCGGCGCGGCCGTCGCCGCCGCGGCCGCCGCCGTCGGCGCCGTCCAACGCTGATGCGTCTCCAGATCCAGCACCCGTCACGGGTCACACCGACCCCGCCGTACCGGTAGTTTCGGCCCGTGACCGACCTGCGCCCACTGACCATGCCCGCCGCCGATGCCGGGACGGACGACTGGTCAGCCTGGCTGACCACCCGCACCGCCGACCAGCTCGACACCGCCCGGGACCTGATCGCGGCGTTGAAGGCCGAGCGGCCACGGCTCGCCGCCGACCTGCTCGAGCGCTGGAACGACATCAACCTCGCGCTCGGCAACGCGTTCGCCGCGAGCAGCCTGGTGCAGCAGGTCCACCCCGATGCGGCGGTCCGCGAGCAGGCCGAGCAGGCCCAGCTGGAGGCGCACAAGCTGCTCACGGACCTGTCCCTCGACCGTGAGGTCTACGACCTGATGGTGCTCGACGACGCCGAGGAGCGCACGTCCGGTCTCGACGACGACGCCGAGCGGGTCCGCAACTTCGCCCTCCGTGACTTCCGGCGCGCCGGCGTCGACCGCGACCCGGAGACCCGCGAGCGGATCCGCGAGATCAACGAGCGTGCCACGGAGCTCGGCCAGACCTTCGAGCGCAACATCCGCGACGACGGTACGACGGTCAAGGTCCGCCCCGAGCAGCTCGCAGGCCTGCCCCGGGACTGGATCGACGCGCACCCCGCCGGCGACGACGGCCTGGTCGAGCTGACCCTGGAGTACCCCGACGTCGTCCCCATGCTGCAGTTCTGCAGCGACCGCGACGCGCGGGTCCAGGTGCACACCGCCTTCAACAACCGCGCCTGGCCCGTGAACGACGCCGTCCTCGCCGAGCTGCTCGCGCTGCGCCAGGAGCACGCCACCCTGCTCGGGTACGACGGCTGGCCGACGTACGACGCCGAGGTCAAGATGATCGAGACCGGTGACGCGATCGGCACCTTCATCGAGAAGATCAGCAAGGCCGCCGAGGCCTCGGCCATCCGCGACCGCGACATCATGCTCGAGCGGATCCGGCAGGACCGGCCCGACGCCGAGGTGCTCGACGCCGCCGACGCCAACTACTACCTCGACACGGTCCGCCGCGAGCGCCACGACGTCGACTCGCAGGAGGTGCGCCGCTACTTCACCTTCGACAAGGTCCGGCAGGTCCTGCTCGACGTCACCGGCCGGTTGTTCGGGCTGACCTACGAGCCGGTCGATGCTCCCACGTGGCACGACGACGTCGCGTCGTACGACGTGTCGCTGAACGGCACGCCCCTCGGACGGATCCACCTCGACCTCCACCCGCGGCCGAACAAGTTCAACCATGCGGCGCAGTTCACGCTCACCGATGGGGTGGCCGGCCGACAGCTGCCCGAGGGCGTCCTGGTCTGCAACTTCCCACGCGGGCTGATGGAGCACCGCGAGGTGGTCACCCTGTTCCACGAGTTCGGGCACCTCGTGCACCACATCCTCGGCGGGCGTCAGCGCTGGGTGCGGTTCGCCGGAGTCGCCACCGAGTGGGACTTCGTCGAGGCGCCGTCGCAGCTGCTCGAGGAGTGGGCGTGGGACGCCGGTGTGCTCGAGGGCTTCGCCACCGACGACGAGGGCAGGCCGATCCCGGCCGCGCTGGTGACACGGATGCGGAGGGCCGACGACTTCGCCAAGGGGCTGCAGGCTCGGACCCAGATGTTCTACGCCGCGGTCTCCTACCGCTTCCACCTCGACGCGCCCGCGGACGGCGACGCGATCCTGGCGCTCTCACGCGAGCTGCAGGCGACGTACTCGATGATCACGCCGCTCGACACGCACTTCCACGCGGCGTTCGGGCACCTCGACGGCTACTCCAGCGGCTACTACACCTACATGTGGTCGCTGGTGATCGCCAAGGACCTCTTCTCGGCGTTCGACCGGGAGAACATGTTCGACCCGGAGGTCGCGGCACGCTACCGCGACCGGATCCTGACCCAGGGCGGCCGCAAGGACGCCGCCGACCTGGTCGAGGACTTCCTCGGTCGACCGTTCGGGTTCGAGGCTTTCGCCGACTGGCTCGCGGAATAGCGCGACGCCGGCGGCAGTCTCGCGTCGTCAGTTGATCGGCTGGTGGATGATCCGGCGGAACCGGTCGATGATCGCGAGATCGCCGGCCAGATGGATGTCGGCGCCGTCAGCACGTCGCCAGATGCGGGCGTCCAGGGTCTCTGCGGTGCCACTGATCACGGCCTCGGGCTCGACACCGGGGTCGGTGACGACGTGGATGTCGTCCTCCTCGTGATCGATGCCGTCGGGGTCGGTGCCGTGGAAGCGGCCGAGCTGCACCCAGAGCTGGTCACCGGTGTCGGTGAGGTCGAGCCGGATGTAGTGGGGGAGCGGCGAGAACTCACCCCAGGGCGGGCACCCGCCGTACATGATGTCGAGCACCTCGTCGACGCCGTCTGCGGCGAGAGCGGGCGGGAATGGGGAGATCGTGTGCGCGGCGAGCTCGGCGTCACGCCGGTGGATCAGCGCTTCGTGCGCCTGGCGGCGGAAGATGAAGGCGATGTTCTTGTGCTCGGGGTGCCAGGTCCAGGCGGGTTCATCGGGGTCCGCGCCGGCCAGTGCGTCGACGAGCCGGATGTACTGCTCGTCGTAGAACGACAGCAAGCCGGCGTGGTCGGCGGGCCGGTCGGGCTGGACGTAGTCGTCGAGGTCCTTCGGCCGGTTGACGACCACCGCGGTCCACCAGTGCTGCACCTCGCCGAGGTGCCACAGGAGGTCGGCGGCGCGCCAGTCGGGACAGCTCGGCACGTCGGCTGCCGGATCGCACTCGGAGAGCACGTCACGGAATTTCTGGGACTCGTCGCGGATGTGTTGGAGGTACGTCGGGAAGTCCAGTCGCGGCATGTACCGAACCTAACCGCGACCACGGACGATCGCGACCCCGGCCGGCCCTCCTTTCAGGACGGCCGGCGACCCGCGACCCGCGGGTGCTCCACCATCCGGAACCCCGGTCGGATGGTCATGCGTAGTCATGTATGATCATGCACCATGAGACAGGTGAGGGTGGCAGTAGCAGGAGCCAGCGGGTACGCCGGCGGCGAGCTGCTGCGACTCCTGCTCGGCCATCCTGCGGTCGAGGTCGGTGCCCTGACTGCCGGCGCCAACGCTGGAGAGAGGCTCGGGAGTCTCCAGCCGCACCTCACGCCGTTGGGCGAGCGAGTGCTCGAGGAGACGAGTCCTGAGACGGTCGCCGGCCACGACGTGGTCTTCCTGGCACTCCCGCACGGCCAGTCGGCGGGGCTCGCCGCCGCGCTGCCCGACGACCGGCTCGTCGTGGACTGCGGCGCGGACCACCGGCTGCGCGACGCCGACCAGTGGACGGCGTACTACGGCACTGAGCACGCCGGAACCTGGCCGTACGGGCTCCCCGAGCTGCCGGGCCAGCGGGCGCTCCTGGCGTCGGCCAAGCGGATCGCGGTCCCGGGCTGCTACCCGACCGTCTCCTCGCTCGCTCTCGCGCCCGCCGTCGCGGCCGGGCTGGTCGAGCCGGACGTCGTGGTCGTCGCCGCCTCGGGGACCAGCGGCGCGGGCAAGGCGGTCAAACCGCACCTGCTCGGCAGCGAGGTGATGGGCAACGCCTCGGCGTACGGCGTGGGCGGGACGCACCGGCACACGCCGGAGATCGTGCAGAACCTGTCCGCTCTCACCGACGTGACCGTCCGGGTCAGCTTCACGCCGGTGCTCGTGCCCATGGCGCGGGGGATCCTGGCGACGTGCACCGCCCCCCTTGCCGACGGCGCGTCTGCGACGGACGTCCGCGAGGCCTACCTCAAGGCGTACGACGCCGAGCCGTTCGTGCGCCTCCTCCCGGAGGGGGAGTGGCCGCAGACCAAGGCCGTCCACGGAAGCAACGCCTGCCACCTCCAGGTGACCGTCGACCCCCATGCCGGCCGGCTCGTCGCGGTCGGGGCGATCGACAACCTCACCAAGGGCACCGCAGGCG
This sequence comes from Nocardioides sp., assembly GCA_017354415.1. Lineage (GTDB taxonomy): Bacteria > Actinomycetota > Actinomycetes > Propionibacteriales > Nocardioidaceae > Nocardioides. The sequence goes on along the minus strand of JAFMQY010000022.1, from coordinate 3,213 downwards.
CTGCCGTCCAGTCCATGAACCTCGCCCTCGGCCTCGACGAGACCCTGGGCCTGACCACGATCGGGGTGGCGCCGTGACGGTGTGTCGAAATCCCCGGCTCACCGGGTATCCCGTCGCTTCTCGGGGGTTGCAACCCACGAGAAGCGCAGGGAGTGGCCTGTCGCTGGTGCCGGTGGGGTGGGTGGGACAGTCATGAGCGTCACCCATCCGCACGGCTTCCGCGCCTCCGGTGTCGCCGCGGGGCTCAAGTCCAGCGGCGCCAAGGACGTCGCCCTGGTCGTCAACGACGGTCCGTCCTACAGCTCGGCCAGCGTCTTCACCACGAACCGATGCCAGGCGAACCCGGTCCTCTGGAGCCGGGAGGTGGTCAAGGACGGCGTCGTCCGCGCTGTCGTGCTCAACTCCGGTGGGGCGAACTGCTACACCGGCCCCGAGGGCTTCCAGACCACGCACGCCGTCGCAGAGCGAGTCGGGGACCACCTCGGGATCGGCGCGATCGACGTCGTCGTCTGCTCGACAGGCCTGATCGGCCTGGTCAACGACCGGCAGCAGATGCTGGCAGGCGTCGACACGGCGTACGCCGAGCTGGGCACGGAGGGCGGGAGGGACGCCGCCACCGCGATCATGACCACCGACACCGTGCCCAAGCAGGTCGTGGTCGACGGCGCCGGCTGGTCGGTCGGTGGGATGGCGAAGGGCGCCGGGATGCTCGCCCCGCAGCTCGCCACGATGCTCGTCGTCCTCACCACCGACGCCGTCGCGTCCCCGGAGGACCTCGACACCGCGCTCCGGGCCGCGACCCGGGTCAGCTTCGACCGGCTGGACTCCGACGGCTGCATGTCGACCAACGACACCGTCACCCTCCTGGCCAGCGGCGCCAGCGGGATCACGCCGAGCCTCGCCGACCTCACCGACGCGCTGACCAAGGCCTGTACCGACCTGGCCCACCAGCTGCTCGCCGACGCGGAGGGTGCCGAGCACGAGATCGCCATCACCGTGCTCCACGCGGCGACCGAGGACGACGCTGTAGAGGTGGGCCGCTCGATCGCCCGCAGCAACCTGTTCAAGGCCGCGGTGTTCGGCCTCGACCCCAACTGGGGCCGGGTCCTGGCTTCCATCGGCACCACCCAGGCAGCGTTCGACCCGGCCGACCTCGACGTCGCGATGAACGGCGTCTGGGTCTGCCGGCAGTCCACGCCCGCCGCGGACAAGGCCGCCGTCGACCTGCGGCCGCGCGAGGTGACGGTGACCGTCGACCTCAAGGTCGGGGACGCGCGCGCCACCGTGTGGACCAGCGACCTGACCCACGCCTACGTCCACGAGAACTCGGCGTACTCGTCATGAGCACCTCTCCCGACGTCGCCCCGGCCGAGACCGCCGCCAGCGGTTCTGGTCCCGACCCCGCCAAGGCCGCCACCCTGGCGGCGGCCCTGCCGTGGCTGAAGCGCTACCACGGCCAGGTCGTCGTGGTGAAGTACGGCGGCAACGCGATGTCCGACGACACCCTCAGGCGGGCCTTCGCCGAGGACGTCGCGTTCCTGCGCTTCGCCGGTTTCAAGCCGGTCGTCGTTCACGGCGGCGGCCCGCAGATCTCGGCGATGCTCGACCGGCTCGGGATCGAGTCGGAGTTCCGCGGCGGACTCCGGGTCACCACCCCCCCGGCCATGGACGTCGTGCGGATGGTGCTGGTCGGGCAGGTGCAGCGAGAGCTGGTCGGCCTGATCAACGAGCACGGTCCCCTCGCAGTCGGTCTGTCGGGGGAGGACGCCGGCCTGTTCACCGCCCGGCGTACCAACACCGTCGTCGACGGCGAGGAGGTCGACCTCGGCCTGGTGGGAGAGGTTGCCGAGGTGCGGCCCGAGGCGGTCCTCGACCTGGTTCAGGCGGGGCGGATCCCGGTCATCTCCTCGGTCGCCCCCGACCGCGACGGCACGGTCCACAACGTCAACGCCGACACCGCCGCCGCGGCGCTGGCGGTCGCGCTCGGTGCCTCGAAGCTGCTCGTGCTCACCGACGTCGAGGGCCTCTACCGCGACTGGCCCGACAGCGACGACGTGATCGGCGAGATCAGCCCGGAGGCGCTCGCCGAGATCATGCCCACGCTGGCGTCGGGGATGGTCCCCAAGATGGGGGCCTGCCTGCAGGCGGTGCAGGGGGGCGTCCCGCGCGCGACGGTCGTCGACGGCCGCGAGCCGCACGCCGTACTGCTCGAGCTGTTCACCGACGAGGGTGTCGGCACGCAGGTGCTGCCCGGCGTCGCCACCAAGATCCGGAAGGCCCGCACCTCATGACCATGAGCGAGCGTTACGCACAGGCGCTGATGAACACCTTCGGGGCGCCCCAGCTCGTGCTCGCCCGCGGCAAGGGCGCCCACGTGTGGGACGAGGACGGCCGGGAGTACGTCGACCTCTTCGGCGGCATCGCCGTGAACGCCGTCGGCCACGCACACCCGGCCGTGGTCGAGGCCGTCACGCGGCAGCTCCAGACCCTGGGGCACGTCTCCAACCTCTTCGCGACCGCGCCGCAGGTCACTCTGGCCGAGCGCCTCCTCGACCTCGCGAGCCCCCCTGGGGTCGGGGAGGTCGCTCCCGAGGGCGTATCACGCGGCAAGGTGTTCTTCGCCAACTCCGGGGCCGAGGCGAACGAGGCCGCACTCAAGCTCACCCGCCGCACCGGTCGGACGCACGTGGTCGCCGCCGACGGTTCCTTCCACGGTCGCACCATGGGCGCACTCGCACTCACCTCCAAGGCGGCGTACCGCGAGCCCTTCGAGCCCCTGCCCGGTCACGTCACCTTCGTCCCGTACGGCGACCCGGACGCGCTGTCGGCGGCGGTCACCGACGAGACCGCGGCCGTCGTTCTCGAGCCGATCCAGGGTGAGGCGGGTGTGGTGGTGCCACCGGAGGGGTACCTCGCGGCCGCCCGGAAGATCACCCATGATCACGGGGCCCTGCTGTGGCTCGACGAGGTGCAGACCGGCATCGGCCGCACCGGGACCTGGCTGTGCGCGGCCGCCGACCCCGACGTCTCGCCCGACGTCGTCACCCTGGCCAAGGGCCTCGGCGGCGGCCTGCCGATCGGCGCCTGTCTCGGGTTGGGAGCGGCCGCCGACCTGCTCCAGCCCGGCCAACACGGCACCACCTTCGGAGGCAACCCGGTCGCGTGCGCCGCGGCCCTCGCCGTCCTCGACACGCTCGAGGACGACGGCCTCCT
>JAFMQY010000230.1 GCA_017354415.1 Nocardioides sp. | reverse complement strand
GAGTTGGCCCTCCGGGCCTCAGCCCTAGCACCAACGGCCAAGTCATCGAGCCATAAGGGCCAAGTCATCGAGCCATAAGGGCCAAGTCAACGAGCCACAAGGGCCAACTCAACAGGTTCAGTGGGTGATCACGTCGTGGAAGGAGCTCACCAGCAGGTCGATGTCGGACTCGGAGGCGACGATCGGCGGGGCGAGTCGGACGGTCTGCCCGTGTGCCTCCTTGGCCAGGACTCCCTTAGTCAGCAGGGCCTCGGTGAACTCGCGACCCGTCATCTTGTCCGGCGCGATGTCGATACCGGCCCACAGGCCCCGCGCCCGTACGGCGTTGATGCCGTGACCGACCAGGCCGGCCAGCCCGCCGTGCAGCTGTTCGCCGAGCTTCGCCGCGCGATCCTGGAACTCCCCGGTCTGGAGCATCTTCACGACCTCGAGGCCGATCGCGGCGGCCAGTGGGTTCCCGCCGAAGGTCGAGCCGTGCGAGCCCGGAGTGATCACCCCGAGCACATCTCGGTTGGCGGCGACGGCCGACACCGGGTAGAGGCCGCCGCCGAGCGCCTTGCCGAGGATGTACATGTCGGGCACGACGTCCTCGTGGTCGCACGCGAATGTGCGGCCCGTGCGCGCCAGACCCGACTGGATCTCGTCGGCGACCATCAGCACGTTGGTCTCCCGGCAGAGGGCCCGGATCTGCCGGAGGTAGCCGTCCGCCGGGATGATCACGCCACCCTCGCCCTGCACCGGCTCGAACAGCACGGCCACCGTGGTGTCGTCGATCGCGGCGGCGAGGGCGTCGTAGTCGCCGTACGGCACGAGCCGGAAGCCCGGGGTGTACGGCGTGTAACCCAAGGTCGCGTCCGGGTCCGTCGAGAACGACACGATCGTGGTGGTGCGACCGTGGAAGTTGCCCTCCATCGCCACGATCGTGGCCTGGCCCTCGGGGACGCCCTTGACCTGGTAGCCCCACCTACGGCTCACCTTGATCGCGGTCTCGACGGCCTCGGCGCCGGAGTTCATCGGCAGGATCATGTCCTTGCCGGTGAGCTCGGCGAGCCCTTCGGAGAACGGCCCGAGCTGGTCGTTGTAGAAGGCGCGACTGGTCAGCGTCAGCCGTCCGATCTGCTCGCGAGCCACCTCCACGAGGCGCGGGTGGCCGTGGCCGAAGTTGAGAGCGGAGTAGCCGGCGAGGCAGTCGAGGTAGCGGCGGCCGTCGACGTCGGTCACCCACGCGCCCTCACCTGAGGAGAGCACCACCGGCAACGGGTGGTAGTTGTGTGCGGCGTAGGTCTCGGTCAGCTCGATGTGGTGGGCGGTGCCCGGGTTCAGGTGGGTCATGGCAGTGCTTTCGGGCCGTGGGAACGAGCAAGTGGAAGTCCCTCCCATGGTCCCCCAACCGAGACCCTCATGCCAAATGATTGTCAGACAATTTCCTGGATACTCCGTGACGAACGTCAGCCTTGCGAGCCCGGAAGGCTGCGTTTCGTCACGGACTATCCAAACGTCGTAGGTTGCACGACATGACAGACGACCTCCGCGCGCGGGTGCGCGACGTCCTGCCCGGCGTACGACGTGACCTCGAGGCCCTGGTCCGGATCGAGTCGGTGAGCGCCGACCCGGAGCGGGCGGGGGAGGTGCAGCGCAGCGCCGAGGCCGTGCGCGACCTCTTGGCGGCGGAGGGATTCGACGCCACGATCACCAGCGCCGACGGTGGCCGGCCCGCGGTGATCGCTCGCAAGCAGTCACCCCACGCAGGGGCGAAGACCGTGCTGCTCTACGCCCACCACGACGTCCAGCCCGAGAACGACCACGCCGACTGGGACTCGCCGCCCTTCGAGCCGACCGAGCGGAATGGCCGCCTCTACGCCCGCGGCGCCGCGGACGACAAGGCGGGCATCGCGGCCCACGTCGGCGCCCTGCGCATCCACGGCGACGACCTGCCGGTGAACGTCGTGATGTTCGTCGAGGGCGAAGAGGAGGTGGGGTCCGACAGCCTGCCGGCGCTGCTGAAGCAACACCTCGACGAGCTCCGCGCCGACGTCATCGTGATCGCGGACAGCGGCAACTGGGACATCGGCGTGCCTGCCCTCACCACCAGCCTGCGCGGCCTGGTCCGGCTCGACGTCGAGGTCCGCACCCTCACCCACGCCGTCCACTCCGGGATGTGGGGCGGCCTCGTCCCCGACGCCCTGATGACACTCGCCCGCCTGATCGCGAGCTGCCACGACGACGACGGCAACGTCGCCGTCGCGGGCATGTACGCCGGGCCCGCGGCCGACGTGGACTACCCCGAGGAGCGTCTGCGGGCCGAGTCCGGCGCGGTCTCGAGCGTGCGCTGGATCGGCACCGGCTCCACCGTCGAGCGGCTCTGGACCAAGCCCTCGCTGTCGATCATCGGCCTGGACGCGCCCAAGTCGGCCGGCTCCAGCAACACCCTGGTCCCCGCGGCCAAGGCGAGGTTCAGCCTCCGGATCGCCCCCGGCGACACGGTCGCCAATGCGCGCGAGGCGCTCACCCGCCACCTCGAGCGGCACGTCCCCTGGGGCGCCGAGCTCACGGTCACTCCGGTCGACGTCGGCGAGGCCACCCGGATCGACGCCACCGGCCCGGCGTACGACGCCGCGCGCGCCGCCTTCACCGAGGCCTGGGACGGCACCGAGCCGATCGACATGGGCGTCGGCGGCTCGATCCCGTTCATCGCGGAGTTCCTCGACGCGTTCCCCGGGGCCAGCGTGCTGGTCACCGGTGTCGAGGACCCCGACACCCGCGCGCACGGCGCCAACGAGGGCCTCCATCTCGCCGAGTTCGAGCGGGTCGTCGAGGCCGAGGCGCGGCTGCTCGCCAAGCTCGGCGAGCTCTGACCGAGCCGGCCACCAGCTCAGCGGGTCACGGCATACAGGAAGCACTGGGGCAGCACGGTCCGCACGTGCACGGTCGCCACCCCGGGCTCGGACAGCAGCCGGTCGAGCACCGGCTCGAGGTCCTCGTCGCCGACGAGCGTGTTGTGCTCGTAGTCCATCGACCCGTCGGCGCGATACGTGCGCAGCACGCGCGGTCCGCGGCGCAGCTCCGAGGGCAGCCACCGCTCGGCGTACCCCTCGCACCGCTCGGCGTGCACGTAGACCGGCCCGACCTCGCGCCACGGAGAGACCCCAGTGAACGGCGCCCACGAGATCAGCGCGATCCGCTCGCCTGGACGGGCGAAGCGCAGGCAGCAGCGCAGCGGCTCGCCGTCCCCGGTCGCGTCGTACGCCGTGAACGGGTTGCCATGCTCGTCCTGCCCGTGCTCCCGTACGGCGTCCAGCCGGGCCGGGTCGATCGGGTGCACGGTCGAGATCTGCGTCGTCGTGGTCGTGGTGGTCATACCTCCACGGTGCCCGACCCGACTCCTGCGTTCTGGCGGCTTTCGGACACGGCGCCGACGGCTTCGGGCGTGTGCGCCGATGCAGGGCGAAGGGCGATGCTCACCTAGAATCGCGACCGTGACCCCCACCAGCGGCCGCCGTGGCGGCGACGGTCGGCTCACCGTGGATCTCGACCCCCTCGACCAGGGCCCCCAGGACGCCTGTGGGGTGTTCGGGGTCTGGGCGCCGGGCGAGGACGTCTCCAAGCTTGCCTACTTCGGGCTCTACGCACTCCAGCACCGCGGGCAGGAGTCCGCAGGCATCGCAGTCAGCAACGGCCGTCAGATCCTGGTGTACAAGGACATGGGCCTGGTCTCCCAGGTCTTCGACGACTCGACCCTCGACTCGCTCAAGGGCCACCTCGCGATCGGCCACGCCCGCTACTCCACCACCGGGGCCAGCACCTGGCAGAACGCACAACCGACGTTCCGTCCCACCGACGACGGATCCATCGCGCTCGGCCACAACGGCAACCTGATCAACGCCCACGAGCTGCAGCAGATGGTCGCCGGGCTGCCCGGACCGGTCGGCGAGCTCGACCTGCACGGACGGGGCATCGAGGAGGCGACCAACGACTCGTCTCTGGTCACCGCTCTGCTGGCACGGCACCCCGACACCACGCTCGAGCAACGCGCGCTCGAGGTGCTCCCGGTGATCCGCGGCGCCTTCTCGTTCGTGTGGATGAACGAGCACACCCTGTACGCCGCGCGCGACCCGCAGGGCATCCGTCCGCTGGTCCTCGGCCGGCTCGAGCGCGGGTGGGTCGTGGCCAGCGAGGACTCCGCCCTCGCCACCGTCGGCGCCAGCGTCGTCCGCGAGGTCGAGCCCGGCGAGATGATCGTGATCGACGAGAACGGTCTGCGCTCCCACCACTTCGCCGAGCCTGACCCCAAGGGCTGCGTCTTCGAGTACGTCTACCTCGCCCGGCCCGACGCCACGATCAGCGGTCGCAGCGTCCACCAGGCCCGGGTGGAGATGGGCCGCCGGCTGGCGCGGGAGTTCCCCGTCGAGGCCGACCTCGTGATGCCGGTGCCGGAGTCGGGAACCCCTGCAGCCGCGGGGTACGCCGAGGAGTCCGGCATCCCGTTCGGCCAGGGTTTCGTCAAGAACGCGTACGTGGGCCGCACTTTCATCCAGCCCAGCCAGACGCTCCGCCAGCTCGGCATCCGGCTCAAGCTGAACGCGCTGGAGCACATGGTCCGCGGCAAGCGCCTGGTGGTCGTCGACGACTCGATCGTGCGCGGCAACACCCAGCGGGCCCAGATCCGGATGCTCCGCGAGGCCGGCGCCGCCGAGGTGCACGTCCGCATCAGCAGCCCGCCGGTGAAGTGGCCCTGCTTCTACGGCATCGACTTCGCCACGCGGGCAGAGCTGATCGCCAACGGCCTCGACGTCGAGGAGATCGCGGCCAGCGTCGGCGCCGACAGCCTCGGCTACATCTCCCTCGACGGGATGATCGCCGCCACCGGACAGGCGCCGTCGAGCCTGTGCCTGGCCTGCTTCACCGGCGAGTACCCGGTGCCGCTGCCCGACGAGAGCCTGCTCGGCAAGCACCTGCTCGAGGCCAGCCTGAGCACGGATCTCCCCGGCCGCGCGCTGCCCGTTCTCAACAACCCCTGAGCGTCGGGAGACCGCCATGACCGACCCGACCCCCTCGGGCGCGTACGCCGCCGCCGGCGTCGACATCGAAGCGGCCGACAAGGCGATCGACCTGATGAAGGGCTGGGTCGAGAAGACCGGACGTCCCGAGGTGATCGGCTCGCTCGGCGGTTTCGCCGGCCTGTACGACGCGTCCGCGCTCACGCGCTACCGGCAGCCGATCCTGGCCACCTCTACCGACGGCGCCGGCACCAAGGTCGCGATCGCGCAGGCCATGGACATGCACGACACGATCGGGTTCGATCTGGTCGGGATGGTCGTGGACGACCTGGTCGTGTGCGGCGCGGAGCCGCTGTTCATGACCGACTACATCGCCTGCGGACGCGTCGTACCCGAGCGCATCGCCGCCATCGTCAAGGGCATCGCCGAGGCGTGCGTCGAGGCCGGCTGTGCCCTGGTCGGCGGCGAGACGGCCGAGCACCCGGGGCTGATGGCGCCCGACGCGTACGACGTCGCGGGCGCCGCCACCGG
>JAFMQY010000229.1 GCA_017354415.1 Nocardioides sp. | reverse complement strand
TCCGGCCAGGGCGCCGTCAGGGTCCAGTCGGCCGAGCAGCAGGTTGGCGTCGGTGACGGTGGCCTCCTCACCACCCCGCCCGTAGCAAGCGGGTCCGGGGTGGGCTCCGGCGCTGCGCGGGCCGACGCGCAACGCGCCGCCAGGATCGGCCCAGCCCAGCGAACCGCCACCGGCGCCGACGGTGTGCACCGCCACCGCCGGGAACCGGCAGGCGTATCCCTCGATCGAGCGTTGGTAGGCCACGGCGGGCCGGCCGTCGTCAACCCGGCTGACATCGGTGGAGGTGCCGCCCATGTCGAAGCTGATCAGGTGCCGGTATCCCATCGCCGTACCGAGCGCGGCCGCGGCGACGACCCCACCGGCTGGGCCTGACAGCAGCGTGGCCGCTGGGAGCAGCCCGGCTCGCGACAGCGGCATCAGGCCACCGGAGGAGTGCATCACCTGGACGTCGCCGGACAGTTCGGCGTGGGTGAGCCGGTCCGCGAGCCGGCGGGTGTAGGCGTCCACCACGGGCATCAGGTAGGCGTTCAGCACCGTGGTGGAGACCCGTTCGAACTCGCGGAACTCCGGCGCCACCCGGCTGGACAACGAGATGGCCAGACCCGGGAGGCGTTGGGCGAGAAGCCGTCCCAGCTCCCGTTCCGCTGATGGGTGGCGGAAGGAGTAGAGCAGGGCGACCGCCACCGCCTCGACGTCCGCGGTGGTCAGCGCCGTGATCAACCCGTCCAGGTCATCGCGTGGGAGGCGTAGCTGGGCAGGTACCAGAGGTTGCGGCCGATCGGCGTCCGGGTCGTACAGGGACGGCCGGTCCTGACGGCCGATCTCCAGCACGTCTTCGAAGCCGGGGTCGGTGACCAAGGCGGTCCGTGCGCCTTTGCGCTCCAGCAGCGCGTTGGTGGCGATCGTGCTGCCGTGCAGGAGGGCGGCGGGCGCCGCGTCGCCGGAGACCGACTTCGCCCCCGCGACGACCGCCTCGCTTTGGTCGACAGAGGTGGAGACCTTGCCGGTCACCACCGTTCGCCCGTCCCAGGCCACCAGGTCCGTGAACGTGCCACCGACGTCGACACCGAGAATCATGTCTGCTCGCCCCCGACCCGGGCGTGCTGGCGAAGGCGCAGACACATTGGGTCACGCTACACGCCGGAACTGCGCCCGGCCGGGCCGCGATCGGACAGCCCGTCTGAACAGCGTGACCGTTGGTCAGGCGTCCTTCATGACGTTGCACCCCCAACGGGATTCGAACCCGTGCTACCGCCGTGAAAGGGCGACGTCCTAGGCCACTAGACGATGGGGGCTCGGAGAGGCTCCGGGCGCGCACAGCATACGGCGGACCACCGGTCGCCACCGACTCGGCGGCTCAGCCCAGGTAGCCCTCGACCGTGCTCTCCGACCGTGGCGTGGCCTTGCCGGGGTCGTCCCCGGCGTCGCGCAAGGCCTGCCGCTGGCGGAGCAGGTCCCAGCACTGGTCGAGCTCGGCCTCCACGCTGCGCAGCCGCTCGTGCTCCTCCTCGGTGCTGATCTCTCCCGCGGTGAGCTGTTCTCGCAGCGAGCGTTCGAGGTCGACGAGCTCGCTGATGTGGTGGCGGATGTCCACGTCCTGGGCCATGGGACAACGCTACTGCGGCCTGGTGGAGAGGTCCGTCCTGGTTTCGGCGGTCGGGAGCCGCTCCGGTACTGTGTGCAGGCGCTTCGCCCCGCGGGGTGCACCCGGCCAGGTAGCTCAGTTGGTACGAGCGCCCGACTGAAAATCGGGAGGTCGGCGGTTCGACCCCGCCCCTGGCCACCAGCCATCGTCACATCCCGTCCCTGACGGGACGTCTCTGTCACCGCCCCTCCAGGCCGGTGCAGGGCCGAGATCTGCCAGGTGTGGTCGCTGCCGCTCACCGGTGCTGGTCGGCGCCGATCGTGGTCGGCGCATCCGTCGGCACGCCGCTGATGTTCTGCGAGGTCGCGACGTACGCCGGCGAGGGCCCAATCTGGGTGATGATCGGGCTGTCCGGCACCGTGCTGACCCTCATGGGGGTCACCTCGGAGAGCCGGCTGCGCGACCTGCGTACGGCGTCGCGCTACCTCGCGAACCTGCGGTAGACGCGGCGCAGATGCTCCCAGGCTCGCGACCGCGCAGCGATGCGGCCGGTCCGGCGCTTCGCCTCGGCGCGCCCCCGGCGGGCGATGATGTCGGCCAGCGCGGTGACCGACGCCGCGGCTATCTCGCCTTCGCTGGGTACGACGTCCTTCTCGGCGAACGCCTCGTCCCGGCATCGGAGATCCGCGAGCGAGCCCACGACCCGGTAGCCCCCTTGCTCGAGTGTGGCGACCTGCCGTTCGGTGACGGCCTCGCACCAAGGACGGAAGCGGCTGGGCACGAGGATCGTTCGGCGTTCCTGCGGTCGGAGCACCTGCACCGCGAAAAACCTCTTGCCCACGTTGCCGTACACGTCGTGCCGGCGTACGTCGTCGGGGAGCTCGGCGTTCACTCGACGTAACACCTCCGCTTGCACCCGGCCGAGGCTGGGGTTGCCCGGTGTGTCGTCGGGATGGACGCGCGAGGGGTCCACGTCGAGGACCTCGCAGAACCGCTCGAGCAGCAGGCGGGACGGGCTGCCCGAGGGCGGCACCGTGACCACGTGCACCCGGTCCGGGGGCGCTGCCGCTGACCATCCCTCGATGACCCGCACAGCATCGAGGTTGATCCAGGGCGTGTCGCTCGACCCCGACTGCTCCATCGCCTGGAGCCTGCGCAGGTACGCGCGGAAGCCGATGGAGCGACCCGCCTGGAGGCTCTGCTGCCAGGACGACGGGATCTGGCGCGCCAGGTCACGCACGGTGAGGACGACGTGGATCTCGCGGTCTCCACACGCCTCCAGCAACCGGGCGATCTGGTCCGGATTCGCGCCCGCCAACATCTCCTGGCTGTAGACAGCCCGAGGGCCGGGAGCGTCGGCCAGTTGCTGCGAGAAACCGCGAAGGGTCGCGCGATCGGCGTCCGGGTCCCGATCCGATGCGTAGCGACCGCGGACTGCGAGCATCACGTCGTACGACCGTCGCTTGGTCGGGGGGACCAGGTCCACACCCTGCTCGGCGAGCGCGGTTCGGCTGGCCAGCATGGCCCCCTGGAGGTACGACGTACCCGTCTTCTGCAACCCGACGTGCAGGTACAGGCTGCGCGCCGGTCGGCGGTCGTCGGGCATGGCCTAACTCCTACCATCACTCGCCAGTCCGCGTGGAGCGGGTCGATTCCCGGGCGGGCCGTCCGCGGCACTACCCTGCGAAGTGGGTCACACCACCCCTCGTGACCCGCCGCTTCGCCACCCACCCGCGTGGCGCGACCGAAAGGCTCTCCGAGATGTCTGCCGACCCGTCCGTACCAGTCCCGGTCCCCGCTCCCGGCTCCGTCGACCCGGTCGACGTCTTCGAGCTCGGCGCGGAGCACGAGCAGGTCGTGTTCTGCAACGACCCTGCGACCGGACTACGGGCGATCGTCGCCATCCACTCCACGGCCCTCGGCCCCGCACTCGGCGGCACCCGCTTCTACCCCTACGCGTCGACCGCGGACGCGGTCAGCGACGTCCTCAACCTCTCGCGCGGCATGTCCTACAAGGCCGCGCTCGCCGGGCTCGACCTCGGCGGTGGCAAGGCAGTGATCATCGGCGACCCGATGAAGGACAAGAACGAGGCCAGGCTGCGCGCCTACGGGCGCTTCGTGCAGTCGCTCAACGGTCGCTACTTCACCGCGTGCGATGTGGGCACGTACTCCACGGACATGGACGTCGTGGCGCGGGAGTGCTCGTTCGTGACCGGTCGCACCGTCGCCCACGGCGGCGCTGGGGACTCGTCGGTGCTGACGGCGTACGGCGTGTTCCAGGGCATGCGCGCCAGCGCCGAGGTGGTCTGGGGCACCGCCAGCCTGGCCGGCCGGACGGTGGGTGTCGCGGGTGTCGGCAAGGTCGGGCACCACCTGGTCAAGCACCTCGTCGAGGACGGCGCGCGCGTCGTGGTGACCGACGTCCACCAGCCGGCCGTCGACGCGATGGTGCAGGAGTACGGCGCAACCGCCGTCGCCGACGCGGACGCGATGGTCCGCACCGACATCGACGTCTACGCACCGTGCGCGATGGGTGGCGCGCTCACCGACGAGGTGGTCGACGTCCTGAGCGCGAAGATCGTCTGCGGCGCAGCCAACAACCAGCTGGCCCATCCCGGCATCGAGAAGGCTCTCGCCGACCGCGGCATCCTCTACGCCCCCGACTACTGCGTGAACTCCGGTGGGCTCATCCAGGTCGCCGACGAGCTCGACGGTTTCAACTTCGACCGCGCCCATCAGCGCGCCGGCCGGATCTACGACACCACGAAGGCGGTCTTCGAGCTCGCCCACACCGACTCGGTCACGCCGGCCGAGGCCGCCGACCGGATCGCCGAGCGCCGGATGCGCGACATCGGCCGCCTGCGTGGGGTGTGGCTGCCCGCCCGTTGAACCCGCGGGTCCTGACGGGTTCAACGTGTCAGATGGCGCGCCTCAACGGCTGACGGGGCCAGGGGTGGAGCTACGGGTCAGTCGCGGGACTGCTCGACGTAGTCGGCCCACTCGTCGTACTCGTCGGTCGACTCGTCGGTCTCGGGATCGGTACCGCTGTCGTTGTCGCCGTGCAGCTCGCGTGCCAGCGCCCCGAAGTCCGTCTCATGAGTGCGGTACTTCAGGTCGCGGGCGACCTTCGTCTGCTTGGCCTTCGCTCGGCCGCGCCCCATTGGGTCGACCCCCTCGCACGCTCGGCCGGGGGCCTGGGGAAGCATCACCGAGGCGCCCGGTCTGTTTGGTCATCTGTCGTGGGGCCAACGCTACCCAATGGGTGGCTGTTCCCGCACACCCCATCCCGATTTGGACCCGAATCGCGACCACCCCGCGTCGCTGACGTACGGCGCCTCAGGAGGGATGCGACCCCACCAGGGTGACCTCTCCGCCGTGGTCGTGGTCCATCGCGACCTCGCCAGCCGCCCAGGCCGGGATGCCGAACCCGGCCAGCGCGGACACCGCCCGGTCGACGTCGTCGGGCGGCAACAGGGCCACCATGCCGACCCCGTTGTTCAGGGTCGTCTCGACGTCCTCGCGGGACAACCCGCCCACACGCCGGACGACGCCGAAGACCGGCGCAGGAGTCCACGTGCCGCGGTCGATCGTGACCGAGACCTCCTCGGGGACCACCCGGGCGAGGTTCGCGGCGAGACCTCCGCCCGTGACGTGGGCCATCGCGTGCACGCTCGTCGCCCGGGCGAGGGCGAGACATGCCTTCGCGTAGATCCGGGTGGGTTCGAGCAGCTCCAGGCCGAGGGTGCGTCCGAGCTCCGGTACGTCGCGGTCGAGCGCCCAGCCGGCCTGGTCGAGAAGAACGTGCCGGACGAGCGAGTAGCCGTTGGAGTGCAGCCCGCTGGAGGCCATCGCCAGCGCGACGTCGCCCGGGCGGACCCGCCCGGGACCGAGCAGCGAGGCGGCCTCGACCACGCCGGTGGCGGCGCCCGCGACGTCGTACGCGTC
>JAFMQY010000228.1 GCA_017354415.1 Nocardioides sp. | reverse complement strand
CTCGTCGGCCTCGCGGCCGCGATGCTGGCGGTCCTGGCCCTGGTGCACCGGCACCCCTGGCTGGCGGCGTTGGCCACGGTGGCCAGCGTGCTCGGGAGCCCGCTCGCCGGCCTCTTCGCCGGCATCGCCGCGGCGGTCGTGCTGCTCACCGACCGGAGCCGGCGCCGCGAGGCGCTGTCCGTCGGCATAACCGCCGCGGGCTCGCTCGGAGTGCTGGGCCTGCTCTTCCACGACCCCGGCGTGATGCCGTCGTCCTTCGGGCTGTTGTTCGTGGCCCTGATCGGCATCGCCCTCGTGCTCATCGCCTGCCGCGAACCCACGATCCGGGTCGGCGCTGTGCTGATCGCGGTGGGTCTGGTGTTCTGCATCTTCGTGCCCAACAGCGTCGGCCAGAACCTCACGCGGATGGTCTGGCTGCTGGCGGCGCCGCTGATCGTCGGCTACGGGCACCGCCCCCAGAAGCACGTGGTGGTCCTCGCCGGGCTCGCGCTGGTCTACCCGGCCTCGGACGTCAGCTGGCAGCTGGCCGAGGCCGACTCCCCGGCTGCCCAAGGGTCCTACTACCAGCCGCTGCTCACCCAACTCGACCAGCGGATGTACACGGCCGGCACCGTCGGCCAGCGGGTCGAAGTGGTGGAGCCGATGACCAAGGGCGGGGCCTGGCACATCGGGGAGCACATCCCGGTGGCACGGGGCTGGGAGCGCCAGGTCGACATGGCCGACAACCCGATCTTCTACAAGCAAGGGGCGCTGACCGCGTCGTCGTACCACCACTGGCTCAAGCAGCTGTCGGTGGCCTACGTCGCCCTGCCCAACGCCAATCTCGATTTCGCCTCCGTCGACGAGGCAGCGCTGATCAAGGGTGGGCTCCCGTACCTTGCCGAGGTCTGGCACAACGAGAACTGGAAGCTGTACCGGGTCCTCGACTCCGCACCGCTGGCCCGGCACGCGCAGGTCATCTCGGTGCACGGGAACCAGGTGCGGCTGCAGGTGCCGAAGCCCGGCCTGGTCCCGATCCAGATCCGGTGGTCCGACCACCTCGTGGTCCTCAACGGCACGCAGCCGGTCTCGCTCGGCGTGCGCGCCCACGGCTGCCTCTCCCAGAACGGCCAGTGGACACTGCTGCACGCCCACACCCCGGGTTCCTACGTCCTCACGTCGGACGTCGACCTGCTGCCCTCCGGGCCGCAGGGCGGTGGCGTCTGCCGGTCCTCCGAGTCCTGATCCGCAGCCTGGATCCTCAGGCGGCGTCCGCCTCGGGCGACACGGTGCGCCGATGGATGCGCGCCGACAGGGCGAGTACGGCGAGCCCGGCCACGGCGAGGACGGCGCCCACGAGTGACGGAGACGGGTAGCCCCAACCGGCGGCGATCACGAGCCCGCCGAGCCAAGCGCCGAGGGCGTTGCCGAGGTTGAGGGAGGAGTGGTTCATCGCGGCGCCCAGGGTCTGTGCATCGCCGGCGACGGTCATCAGGCGCAACTGGAGGTTCACCACCAGCACCGACGACGCAACCGCCACCAGGAACGCGGGAGCCAGTGCCCACCAGCCCGCGGGGGCCAGCACGGCGTACGCCACGAGGAGGAGGGCCATCGCCAGCGACGATCCGAGCATCGACCGGAACACCGACCAGTCGGCCAGGTGTCCGGCGACGTAGGTGCCGGCGACCATGCCGAGCCCGAACGCCAGCAGGAAGACCGGGACCGCTCCGTCCGACAGCCCGCCGACCCGGGTGACGACCTCGGCGATGTAGGAGTAGAGGGCGAACATCCCGCCGAAGCCGATCGCGCCGGCGAGCAGGGTCAGGCAGGCCTGGGGCTCGGCGAAGAGCCGGAGCTCACGGCGGCCCGTCGCCTCCGCATCGCCCGGGCATGCCGGGACGAACGCCGCGACCAGGGCGGCGGTCAGCAGCGCCAGGGCCGTCGCGACCCAGAACGCCGACCTCCATCCCAGGTGCTGGCCCATCCAGGTCGCGGCGGGGACGCCGACGACGTTGGCCACCGAGAGGCCGATCATCACCGTCGCCACAGCCCGTCCCTCCCGGCCGCGGAGCGCCAGGCCGGCGGCGACCAGCGATGCGACGCCGAAGTACGCGCCGTGCGGCACACCACACAGGAAGCGGGCGAGCAGCAGCAGCCCGTAGCTCGCGGCGACCGCGCTCAAGGCGTTGGCGCCGGCGTACGCCGCCATCAGGGCGACCAGCAGGCCACGTCGCGGCAGCCGCGCCCCGAGGAACGCCAGCACGGGAGCACCCACGACCACGCCGAGGGCGTATGCCGAGATCAGGTTCCCTGCGGAGGGGATGGACACGTCGACCCCGTCCGCGACCTGCGGCAGCAGGCCCATCGCCATGAACTCGGTGGTGCCGATCGCGAAGCCGCCCATCGCGAGCGCCCACAGCGACCGCCCGAACGGCGTGATCCGGCTGCCTCCGGGGACGGCCTTGGGGCTCGTCGTGCTCGTGGTCATGTGCACGCCAGTCTGGAGGCACTCGCCCCCGCACACGAATTCCTCGCCGTGCGCGGGTGGTGGTCAGAGGCGGAGCAGCGTGACCACCGAGACCACGAGCACCACGGCGCCGATGACACGCTGCATCAACGCTCCGCCCTTCGTGAGCTGGGCCGCCGACGGGTTGCGGAGGAGGCGTCCCTGCGAGGCGCGCCAAGCGGCCTGCGGGTCGATCAGGGACCATGCCCCCATCGCGGCGATGATGAGCAGAAGCAGGACGAGGAGAGCCGTCACAGGGTCGCCAGAGCGTCGTTGAACGTCTGTGACGGCCGCATCACCGCGGACGCCATGGCGTCGTCAGGACGGTAGTAGCCGCCGAGGTCCACCGACCGGCCCTGCACCGCGATCAGCTCGTCGTTGATCGTCTGCTCGTTCTGGGTGAGGGTCTCGGCCAGTCCCTTGAACGCCGCGGCCAGCTCGGGGTCGTCGTCCTGCTCGGCCAGCTCCTGGGCCCAGTACATCGCGAGGTAGAAGTGCGAGCCGCGGTTGTCGATCGAGCCGACCCGGCGCGCGGGCGACTTGTTCTCGTTCAGGAACGTTCCGGTCGCGCGGTCGAGGGTCTCACCGAGGATCTTGGCGTGCGGGTTGTCGTTCACCGCGGCGTACTTGGCGAACGACTCGGCCAGGGCGAGGAACTCGCCGAGGCTGTCCCACCGCAGATAGTCCTCCTTGAGCAGTTGCTGCACGTGCTTGGGCGCGGATCCCCCCGCACCGGTCTCGAACAGGCCGCCGCCGTTGATGAGGGGGACGATCGAGAGCATCTTGGCGCTGGTACCGAGCTCCAGGATCGGGAACAGGTCGGTCAGGTAGTCGCGCAGGACGTTGCCCGTCACCGAGATCGTGTCCTCGCCGCGCCGGATCCGCTCCAGTGAGAACGCGATCGCGTCGGTGGGCTTCATGATCTCGATCTGCAGGCCGTCGGTGTCGTGCTCGGGCAGGTAGGCGCGGATCTTGGCGATCAGGTTGGCGTCATGGGCGCGGCCCTCATCGAGCCAGAACACTGCGGGGGAACCGGTGGCGCGGGCGCGCTCCACGGCGAGCCGCACCCAGTCGCGCACCGGGATGTCCTTGGTCTGGCAGGCGCGCCAGATGTCGCCGGCCCCGACGGCGTGCTCGAGCAGCACGGTGCCGTCCTGGTCGACGACGCGGACCTCTCCGGTGGCGGGGATCTCGAACGTCTTGTCGTGCGACCCGTACTCCTCGGCTGCCTGCGCCATCAGCCCGACGTTGGCCACCGAGCCCATGGTGGCGGGGTCGAAGGCGCCGTGGGCGCGGCAGTCGTCGATCACGACCTGGTAGATCCCGGCGTACGACGAGTCGGGGATCACCGCGAGCGTGTCCGCCTCCTCGCCGTCGGGCCCCCACATGTGCCCGCTGGTGCGGATCATCGCGGGCATCGAGGCGTCGACGATCACGTCGGAGGGGACGTGCAGGTTGGTGATGCCGCGGTCGGAGTCGACCATCGCGATCCGCGGGCCCTGCTCGAGGCCCGCCTGGATCGTGGCCTTGATCGCGTCGCCGTCCGGGAGCGACTCGACACCCTTGAGGATGGCCCCCAAACCATCGTTGGGTGACAGGCCGGCGGCGGCGAGCTTCTCGCCGTACTCCGCGAACAGCTGCGGGAAGAACGCTCGGACGACATGGCCGAAGATGATCGGGTCGGACACCTTCATCATCGTGGCCTTGAGGTGCACCGAGAACAGGACGCCCTCGTCCTTCGCGCGCTGGATCTGCTCGGTGAGGAACTCGCGGAGCGGGCCGACGCGCATCACGGTGGCGTCGACGACCTCGCCCTCGAGCACCGGCACCGAGTCGCGGAGCACGATCGTCGTGCCGTCGTCGGCCACCAGCTCGATGCGGAGCTCGCCTGCCTTCTCGACGACCACGGACTTCTCCGACGACCTGAAGTCGTCGGCGGTCATGTGAGTGACGTTGGTCCGGGAGTCGGGGCTCCACGCGCCCATCGAGTGCGGGTGCCGGCGTGCGTAGCTCTTGACCGAGGCAGCGGCACGGCGGTCGGAGTTGCCCTCGCGGAGAACCGGGTTCACAGCGCTGCCCTTGACCTTGTCGTAGCGGGCGCGGATGTCCTTCTCCTGGCCGGTGGCCGGGCTGTCGGGGTAGTCAGGCAGGTCGTAGCCCTTGGCCTGGAGCTCGGCGATCGCGGCCTTGAGCTGCGGGATCGAGGCGGAGATGTTGGGCAGCTTGATGATGTTGGCCTCGGGGCGCTTGGCGAGCTCGCCGAGCTCGGCCAGCGCGTCATCCATCCGCTGCTCGTCGGTGAGCCGATCCGGGAAGTGGGCGATGATCCGGCCGGCCAGCGAGATGTCGCGGGACTCGACGACCACCCCGGCCTGCTCGGCGTACGCCTGGATGATCGGGAGGAACGAGTACGTCGCGAGCAGCGGCGCCTCATCGGTGTGGGTGTAGATGATCGCTGACTTCTGGGCTGCCTCGGACACGGCTCGACGCTAGTCAGCGGCTGGGAGGTCAGGCAAACCGGGGTTGGCGTCGTCGCTCAGCGCCGGTCAGGGACGCCGTACCCGTGTCAACGAGAGGTCCGACGTGGTCGTGCCTGTGGTCTCCATCGCGGCCAGGCCCACGCCACGGGCGAAGGACGACTCGGCGACCTCGGTCGGCTGGAGGTTGCTGGCATCACGGGTGAGGACGACGCCGACGTAGGTGCCGTTCGGGGTTGTCACCCTGGCGTTCACGGACAGCACGGTCGACCGCCGCTCGACGATCCCGGGCGCATGGGCGTTGAAGTAGCCGTCGCCCACGCGGGACTTGGCCGCGAGCACCAGACCGGCCTCGGCGCCGTTCTCGCCGGCGATGAACGACCGCGTGGCGAGCTCGTCGACCAGCAGCGCGCGCCGGCGTACGTCCTGACCGAACCACCAGACGTTGCCGGCCACGTCCTCGGCGTACCAGCGCGTGACGACGGTGACGTTGCGGCCGTGCTGAGGCACCTCCCAGCGCACCCCCGTGGTGGCGACACCGGCGATCTCGCGGTGCCCGGGCAGAACGGTTGCGATGACCCTCCCCGAGCGGGTGGGCGTGGTGCT
>JAFMQY010000334.1 GCA_017354415.1 Nocardioides sp. | reverse complement strand
CTGCACGCGTGGCGAGGGCTGAGGGTGCGAGCAGATGGGATAGCCGACACCGAGCGGCCATCTCGACGGCCCGCTGGCGCGTCACATCTATGGCGGCCCGCGATCCCGAGCCGGCCGTACCCCGCTCTTCGCTTCGGGCAAGGCAAGGAGGACGGGGAGGACCATGTTTCGTAACCTCACCATGCGCGTGGCGGTCGTGGGAGCCATCGCCGCGCTCGGTTTCACCGCTGGGGTGTCTCCTGCGGTCGCGGCCGACCCGGCATCGTGGCGCGTCGCCGACACGGGGAGCCGACCGGACTACGACAACATGAACGTGGCGGTCGCGACCGGGCCGGGGGACGCCTGGGCGTTCGGCAGTTCCCGGTCGTCCGACGGCCGGTTCGCTCCGATCGCCCGGCGCTGGAACGGCCGGTCGTGGGCCGACGCCACGTTGCCGGCCGGGCTCGTCCGGGGCATCACGGTCGCCCGGGCCACCGGGCCGGACAACGTCTGGGCCTTCGCGGGTGGCGACGAGGCCGGCGAGGCGTACGCGCTCCGCTGGAACGGCTACCGCTGGACCGTCATGAACACCTGGCCCGAGTTCGAGTACCTGTCGGACGGGGCGGTGCTGAGCGCAGGCGACGTATGGGTGTTCGGCGGTTCGCGCATCGGGCCGGGCGTCGGCACGTGGCACTACGACGGCAGGACCTGGACGCAGGTCGAGACACCGGTCGGGGTCCTGGACCGGGCGAGCGCCGTCACGTCCCGCGACATCTGGGCCGTGGGCGCCGACCATGAGGGATACGACCTGGTGGCGCGCTGGAACGGCCGCGAGTGGACGAAGGTGGACGTGCCCGGCCTGCCGCACGAGGAGACCCATCGCGTGTTCTTTCACGGCATCCACGCCACCTCGTCGCGCGACGTGTGGGTCGTCGGTCGCGAGTACCAGGACAACGGTGACGGCTGGTCGCAGACGCCGCTCGCCCTGCACTACGACGGGCACGCCTGGACCCGCCTCGACCCGTCCGGCCAGGGCATGCTCAGGGGCGTGACGTCCGACGGGCACGGCGGTGCCTGGGCCATCCCGTCGAGTGAGCTCTCCGACGCTCCGGAACTCCTGCACTTCGCGAACGGGCGGTGGACCCAGATCCGGCTGCCGCGGGCGGACGGACTGGCGGTCGAGGTGCAGGACGTGGCATCGGTGCCCGACAGCGCGACCACCTGGGCGGTCGGCCGGGAGTTCCGGCCCGACGACGGCGACCCCTCCTCCGACAGCATGATCTGGGTGAACGGGCGGCTGCCGCGCTGAGGCGCGACGTCCTTCGTTGTTGTACGGCCCTCGTCGAGTTGGCGCCGGCCTCCCGCTGGCCGGCGTCTCGGCCTGGATACGCGGTCAGCCCGACGGTCAGGCTTTCCCGGGCGCTGCTTACGTGGGCACCCCCCAGCTGCATCTGCGGACCAACCTCCGTTCCAGTGACGTGCCGGTGATACGAACGCGCTGAGGTCCGTGGCGAGCTAGGCATCCGATGGGGAGGCCGACCGCTCGTCGTCCGGAGCTGGCCTACCGTCGCTTGGGGGTCGGCCGGGTTCAGCGGTCGCCCAGTGGCGGATAGCGTTGGCGTTCTATGACCGCAACGCTTGTCGCGAAGGGCCTCGCCGCCGGGCACGGTGACCGTGTCTTGTTCTCCGGGCTCGACCTGGTCGTCTCCGTCGGAGACGTCATCGGGCTGGTCGGGGTCAATGGCGCGGGGAAGTCCACGCTGCTGCGCACTCTCGGGGGCCTGCTGACCCCCGAGGGCGGCTCGGTGAAGCTCAGCCCGTCGTCGGCGTCCGTCGGTTACCTGCCACAGGAGCCGGAGCGGCGCGCCGGCGAGACGGTGTTCGGCTTTCTGGCCCGGCGTACCGGAGTGGCGCGGGCTCAGCGAGAGCTG
>JAFMQY010000227.1 GCA_017354415.1 Nocardioides sp. | reverse complement strand
GTGGTCCCGACAGTGCAGTGCTCACCCGACTACTCCAGGAGCGTGGGGGTGGCTGGGGAGGGAGCCGCCGGGGTGACGCGTGGCGGCGACGACGCAGGCGGTGTCGAGGCCGTCCCGCAGGGTCTCGATCAGCTCGGGAACCTCTTCGGCCGGCAACCGGAAGGACCCGGTGCAGACGTTCTCACGCCAGAGCGAGAGCACGACCAGGTCGCTGTCGAAGTGCCACGACACGCGCAGCGCACGGTCGTCCCCCCGGGCGTCGAGGAAGACCTCCCCGCTTGCCGGCAGTGGTCGCGCGGTGGCCATGATCCAGTGTGCTCCCGAAGACCAAGTCGGTCGACCCCGGCGAACCACACCCCCTCGGTGGTTGAGGAGGGCGCCCTCGGTGGTTGAGGGCGCCCTCGGTGGTTGAGGAGGGCGCCCTCGGTGGTTGAGGAGGGCGCCCTCGGTGGTTGAGGAGGGCGTTCTACGCCCGTCTCGAAACCCCGGGCCCCGCGTCCGCACCGGCGGCTACCCTCGGGGGCATGCCGGAGCTGCCCGAGGTGGAGGCGCTGGCCCTCGATCTCCGGGGCCGGCTGGACGGCCATGCCATCGGCAAGGTGCACGTGGCGGCGTTCAGCGCGTTGAAGACGTTCGACCCACCGGTCCAGGCCCTCGAGGGGACGCAGATCGACGTCGTGACCCGACACGGGAAGTTCCTCGACATCGAGGCCAGTGGGCTGCACCTCGTGTTCCATCTCGCCCGGGCCGGCTGGATCCGGTGGCGCGACGAGCTGCCGCCGGTCCCACCACGACCGAACAGCAAGTCGGGCCTGGCGGTGCGGGTCGTCCTCGACGACCAGTCCGGCCTCGACGTGACCGAGGCCGGCACCAAGAAGAGCCTCGCCGCGTACGTCGTGCGGTCACCGCAGGACGTGCCGGGCATCGCCAGCCTGGGGCCGGACCCGCTGGACGACGCGTTCACCCGCGACATCCTGGCGAACATCCTGGAGGACGCCGGCCGGGCCCAGATCAAGGGAGTGCTGCGGCACCAGGGCACCATCGCGGGCATCGGCAACGCCTACAGTGACGAGATTCTGCACGCGGCGAAGATGTCGCCGTTCAAGCCGGCCAACAGCCTCACCGCGACCGAGCTCGACGAGCTCTTCGCGGCGATCAAGGACGAGCTCGGGGACGCGGTCGAACGCTCGCGTGGTCTCGCCGCGAGCGAGCTCAAGGGCGAGAAGAAGACCAACATGGCCGTCCATGGCCGTACCGGCGAGAAGTGCCCCGTGTGCGGCGACGTCGTCCGCGAGGTCAGCTTCGCCGACTCGAGCCTGCAGTACTGCGCCACGTGTCAGACCGGGGGGAAGCCCCTGGCCGACCGCCGGATGTCGCGTCTGCTGAAGTAGAGGCATGGAGATCCCGACCGCGTCCGTCGCCGGCGTCCCCTACCCCGTGCCCGACGGTCTGCTCGTGCTCGACGTGCGCGAGGACGACGAGTGGACGGCCGGCCACGTCGAGGGCTCGGTCCATGTCCCTCTGTCGGAGCTCGGCGCGCGGCTCGGCGAGGTACCCGCCGACACCCAGACCTTGGTGGTGTGCCGGTCCGGGAACCGGTCGGCGCACGCGACTGCGTTCCTGCTCCAGCAGGACATGGACGCGGTCAACCTGGCCGGGGGGCTGGTGGCCTGGGCCGCGGCCGGGCGCGCGCTGGTCACCGACTCAGGGCACCCGGGCGAGGTCTGGTAGCGCTCAGGACGGAGGCGTCGGCAGTCCGTTGCACTCCTGCTGGGTGTAGGTCAGGAAGGCGACGACGTCCGTCTGGTCCTGGGAGCTGAGGTCGGTCTGCATCTTCGTCAGGTCCTGGGCGCTGGTGTTGTCAGGCAGCTCGCGCATCTTGCCGAGGAACACCTCGAAGCCGCGCCGGGCGCTCGCATCGATGTCTGACGGGGTGCCGACCTTGGTCAACTGGTCGGCGATCTCGCGCGGCGTGGACTTCAGCGTCAGAGCCTGGATGGCCTGGCAGAAGGCGTCCTGGGAAGCATTCTGCGGGGCGTCCGCACCGGCTGCCGCGGAAGAGCCACCGCCGCCGCCGCACGCCACCAAGCCTCCGGTCAGGACCAGCACTCCGGCGGCGATCGTCGTCCTCTCCAGGAGCATCGGGTTCCTCATTCCTCGGCGACGGTGTCACCGCCCACTGTGCCGGTCCGCGGGGTGCAGTGCACCACGAGGGTGCCGGGTTCGAACTCCGCGTCCCGAGTCGGCAGCACCTGCGCAAGGAGCTGGAAGTACTCGTCGCGCGCCACCTCACCCACGCCGAGCGACGCCAGATGCGGCGTCTGCCACTGGGTGTCGATGAGCCGGTTCCGCCCGTCGTCGAGCACCTGGACGAGACCGAGCAGGGCCACCTTCGACGCGTCGCTCTCGCGGTGGAACATCGACTCGCCGGCGAACAAGCCGCCCACGGCGAGTCCGTAGAGACCGCCGACCAGGCGGCCGTCCTGCCAGGTCTCCACCGAGTGCACCCAGCCCAGCTCGTGCAGCCGGAGGTACGCCGTGCGAATCTGGTCGTCGATCCAGCCCGACGGCCGCGAGGGGTCGGCGCAGGCGTCGATCACCTCCGCGCAGGCGGTGTCCACGCGCACCTCGAAGCGCCGTACCGACTTCGCCAGGGAGCGCGAGACCCTGAGGTCGCGCGGCCGCATGACCCCGCGACGTACCGGGCTGAACCATGCCATCGGCGCCCGCGGGCCCCCGATCGGCATCGGGAACAGACCGTGCCGGTACGCCGCGAGCACGGTGCCCGGCTCGAGGTCGGCGCCGGTCGCCACGAGGTCGTCATCGGGATGGAACCGCGACGGCCCGGGGAACTCCCAGATGGTCGGGGGCGGATCGACCGGCACGGCTCCACGGTAGTGACCCCGCGGAGCGGACCGGCCCTACCGGCAGCGCCCGTAGGATCGAGGCATGGCGCCGTCCACCACGAGCAGCGACACCCGGCAGCCCGCCCGGCTGTCGGAGATCGCCCCTGGGCTGACGGCGGCGTTCGTGCGCGAGGCGCTCCACCGCGCCATCCACGGGATCGGTCCCCTGCCACCCGCCGCGAAGGCGGCGGACGGGCAACTGCGGGAGCAGAAGGGCAACGTCGACCGAGCCGTCCACGAGGTGATCGAGAACCACGTCCGGTACGCCGGCGCGCAGGGCTTCCTGACCAACCTCGGCGGCCTGGCGACGATGGCCTTCATGGTCCCCACCAACATCACCGGACTCGCGCTCGTGGAGTGCCGGATGATCGCCGGGATCGCCCACCTCCGCGGCTACGACCTCACCGACCCGCGAGTGAAGAACGCCGTCCTGGTCTGCCTGCTCGGGGAGGACTCCGTCCGCAGCCTGGTGGCCGCCAAGAAGGTGCCCGCACCGCCGATGGCGCTGGCAACCGCTCCGGCGCACGACCCGTGGCTCGACCAGGTGGTATGCGCCGAGGTGGCCGCCGACCTGGTCGCCAAGGTCGCCGGGAAGCGGCTGGCAGGCACGGCCGGCCGGCGCATTCCCTTCCTGGGCGGCTTCATCGGCGCGGGTGCCGACGGCTATGCGACGTGGAAGGTCGGACGCTACGCCGACCGCGAGCTCCTGCCCCTGGCCCGGCGGTAGACGCTCATCACGACCCGTCCGGCGCTGCTCGTCTCGAGCCACCGCACGGTCTTCTCCCGCCAGCGGTACGACGGACGCAGGTACGCCCGCTCCAGGGCCTGCCGGGTGTCGTGCAGCTCGGCGTCGCGCCGGCTGAGCTCGCGCTGGAGGCGGACGTGGTCGACCATGACCGCCATCAGCGCCTCGACCGCCCCACTGGAGACCTGCGCCTCGTCGGGATGGTCGGGGTCGGCGTAGTCGGTCACCGGGGGCGCGCCGTGCAGGTCGTCGAGGTCGCCGATCACGTCGTACCCGCGCCGGCGGATCTCGGCGATCCACGACTCTTCGAGCTCGTTGGCCCACGGGTGTACGTCGGGTGGCAGCGCCAGCCGCGGCGTCTGCGTCCGGCGCGAGAGCGTCTGGTGCGCCAGCAGTTCACGCACCAGGGGTCGGTAGTAGGCCGGCTCGAGCCGCTGGATGGCGACCCGGTTCACCCTGCGGATCAACGTGGTCTCGGCCGACCCCAACGACGGGTTGATCCGCTCGCCGTCGAGCGCGAGGTCCAGGCCGTCGAGCCCGAACGCCTCGACGAAGCGCTTCCAGAGCAGGTCGGGCGCACCGCCGGCGGGCGGGACCGTCACCACGTGGATCCGAGCGGGCGGGAGATCGTGACCCCAGCGGTCGAGGATGTCCGGAATCTCCTGGACGCCCCAGAACCACGACGGGATACGGCCCACCCGTTGCGGGTCGTGGATCCTGTCGAGGAACTCGCCGTACGACAGCGTCGCCCGGTGCTTGATGTTCTCCTGCCACTCCGCCGGGATCTGCCGCACCAGGTCGCGCACCGACAGCACGACGTGGACCTCGGCGTCCCGTCCATGGCCCAGGCTCTCCAGGGCCCGTCCGATGTCCGGGCGTGAGGCGGTCGCCAGGATCTCGTGGCTGATGATCGAGGTGCCCGGGAACTGCCGGACGCCGGCCGCCAGGCGGTCCCAACGGCCGATGGCCTCCGCCTCGAGTCCACCCCACGGCAACCGCATCAGGTCGAGCGCAGCCAGGAAATGGGCGTCGAAGCGGTCGGCGGGATAGCTGATCCCGCTCTCCCGCAGGAGGCGGCGGTTCTGGAACAGCACGTGCTGGAGGTACGACGTGCCGGTCTTGGGGGTGCCGACGTGCAGGTAGACGCGCTTGGTCACGCCTCCTCCACCTCTCCTCTCGTCGGGCCTGTCGTCGAACTCGTCGCACCCGGGCTGCCGATCGGTGGACCGAGCAACACCTGGATCGCCAGCGCCAGGACGCCGTCCTCGTCAGGCGCAGTCACTCCGGCCCCGTCGACGGGGTCCGCGAGCGAGCCGTGCACAGCGTAGTCACCCCGGTTCAGGCGCCGACGAAGGTCTGCCGTGCGGTCCACCAGCCAGTCGCGGTGGCGGCCCGGGACCCGGAGCGCCGGTCCGGGGTGGCCGGCGAGGACCGGCCCGAGTCGCTGCCACATCAGCCGGGTGCGCTGCTCCGGGGGCACCAGGCTGCCGACGACCGGGCTCGTCCGCCGGGCCAGCTCGACGGCGTCCGCCGAGAGCTCGCCGTTGAGCGGCACGGCACGTCGTACCCCGGCCAGCCGGACCGCGCGACGTGGGTCGTCGAGGACGACATGGACCTCACCGGCGCCGACCCGCGGTACCCACTCCGACGCCACGGTGGCCAGGTCGATCTGCTTCAGCAGCCGGGGACGGCGTACCTCGGCGGCGAGCCAGTCGCGCCAGGGGCGCGCCCCGGGACCGAAGGACCGGGCGGTCCAGACATGGACGAGCATCCGGCCGAGGTCACTGCCGACCACGACCACGGTCGCTCCCCTGCCACCGGGCGGGCGGCCGGTGGCGGTGAGCGCGTAGCGGAGCGGGGTCGCGACCGCGGGATCGCCGACGAACCGGTAGCGGCGCTTGGCCAGGCGGGGGCGCCGAGGCGGGG
>JAFMQY010000104.1 GCA_017354415.1 Nocardioides sp. | reverse complement strand
CGCCCGCCGCGCGGAGCTCGCCCAGCGCCCGCACCAGCGATACCGAGCCGTCGGTGCCGGACAGCCCGGCCACCACGTGGGTCGCGTCGTCACCGAGCACGGCGTCCACGACAAGGTCGGCGACGACTCGGCCCCGCAGCCAGGCGGAACCCCACCAGGCCAGACGCCCGGAGACCGGCAACGAGGGGGTCACGGCGCGTCACCCTACGCGCCCGTGGGCTCCGCCCGACGCGCCCGTGGCTGCACTCCTGCTCGATAGGGTGACGCGCATGGTCGCGGTGCTCGAGTTCGCCGACGTCACCGTGCGCCGTGGTCGGTCGACGCTGCTCGACCGGGTCTCCTGGCGGGTCGGCGAGGGCGAACGCTGGGTGGTCCTCGGGCCCAACGGGGCCGGCAAGACCACCCTTCTCCAGGTCGCCTCGGCCCAGATCCACCCGACCGACGGGGTGGCGGGGATCCTCGACGAGGTGCTCGGCGCGGTCGACGTCTTCGAACTCCGGCCGCGGATCGGACTCACCAGCGCGGCCCTGGCCGACCGGATCCCAGGAGGCGAGCTGGTCCGCGATGTCGTGGTCTCCGCGTCGTACGCCGTCGTGGGTCGCTGGCGCGAGGCGTACGATGACCTCGACCACGACCGAGCCCGCGAGCTGCTCGCCTCCGTCCGTGCCGACCACCTGCTCGACCGCACGTTCGGCACCCTCAGCGAGGGTGAGCGCAAGCGGGTCCAGATCGCCCGTGCCCTGATGACCGACCCCGAGCTCCTCCTGTTGGACGAGCCGGCGGCAGGGCTCGACCTCGGCGGCCGCGAGGATCTCGTCAGCACCCTGTCGGTGCTGGCGCTGGACCCGACGTCGCCGGCCACGGTGCTGGTCTCCCACCATGTGGAGGAGATCCCGCCCGGGTTCACCCACGCCATGCTGATGCGCGCCGGTCGTGTCGTCGCGTCCGGCCCCATCAGGGAGGTGATCACCGAGGAGCTCCTCGCGGAGACCTTTGAGATGCCGCTCGTCCTGGTCTTCGAAGGCGGTCGATGGACCGCTCGTCGGCGCATCGTTCCTCGCCCGGGAGGGTGAGTACAACCGACCGCGGCATACGCTGGGATTCCGCCCAAAGACCTGAGCGGGTGCGGGATAGGCTGGAGTAATGGAGTGGCTGGGTGATCATCTGGCGGCCGCGTGGCTCATCCTCGCGGTCGCGCTCGGGGTCGCCGAGCTGGTCAGCCTCGACCTGATCCTGGGCATGGTGGCCGTGGGCGCTCTCGTCGGCGCACTGGCCGCGCTCGCGTCGTTCCCGCTCGTCATCCAGGTCCTGCTCGCCGCAGGGGCCTCCGGCGCGATGCTGATGCTGGTCCGCCCCAACCTCGTCCAGAGGCTGCACACCGGGCCCGATCTGGTCACCGGCACCGGCAAGCTGGTCGGCCAGCAGGGCATCGTCACCGAGGAGCTCTCGGCCCACCACCCCGGACGGGTGAGGGTGGCCGGGGAGATCTGGTCGGCCTGCCCGTACGACGAGTCCCTCACGATCGCGCCGGGGGCGACGGTCGAGGTGTTCGCGATCCGCGGCGCCACGGCCTACGTCCACCCCGTGGGCGAGCTGCTGTCCTGAACGCCTAGAAGAGGAGCCTAGATGTCGGTCATCTACGTCCTGCTGATCCTGATCTTCCTGTTCGTCGTGCTCCTGCTGGCGAGGACGGTCCGGATCATCCCGCAGGCCCGAGCCGGCATCGTCGAGCGGTTCGGCAAGTACAAGGAGACGCTGCAGGCGGGCCTGAACATCGTCGTGCCGTTCGTCGACCGGGTCCGCTACCTGATCGACCTGCGCGAGCAGGTGGTCAGCTTCCCGCCCCAGCCGGTGATCACCGAGGACAACCTCGTGGTCTCGATCGACACGGTCATCTACTTCCAGGTCACCGACCCGATCGCCGCGACGTACGAGATCGCCAACTACATCCAGGCGATCGAGCAGCTGACCATGACCACCCTGCGCAACATCGTCGGCGGCATGGACCTCGAGGAGACGCTCACCAGCCGCGACCAGATCAACTCCGGCCTGCGCGGCGTGCTCGACGAGGCGACGGGCAAGTGGGGGATCCGGGTGAACCGGGTGGAGCTCAAGGGCATCGACCCGCCGCCGTCGATCAAGGACTCGATGGAGAAGCAGATGCGCGCAGACCGCGAGAAGCGCGCGACCATCCTGTCGGCCGAGGGTCAGCGGCAGGCCGCCATCCTCACCGCCGAAGGCGGCAAGCAGTCCGCGATCCTCACCGCCGAGGGTGCCCGTGAGTCGCAGATCCTGCGCGCCCAGGCGGACCGCGAAGCGCAGATCCTGCGTGCACAGGGCGAGGGCCAAGCCATCCAGACGGTCTTCCAGGCGATCCACGACGGGCAGCCCGACCAGTCGCTGCTTGCCTACCAGTACCTCCAGATGATGCCCAAGATCGCCCAGGGCGAGGCCAACAAGGTGTGGGTCATCCCGTCCGAGATCACCAAGGCACTGGAGGGGCTCGGATCCTCGATCCACGAGGTCGCCGGCATTCCGAAGGATTCCGGAGGCGTCCGCCACCGCGTCGACATGGGCTCCACGGAGCCTACGGCGCTGCGCACCGAGACCGACCGCGAGCTCTCGGAGACCAGCAAGGCCGTCGAGGACGCGATCGCGGAGGCGGAGCACGCCGCCAACCCGGGGGGGCACCCACGACCTGCGGACGAGGCGCTTGACGAGGCGATCGGTGGGACGGACACCGTGCCGCCGGCCGACGTGCCCGCAGAAGGGTCCGAGACGGAGGACGGGACGACGGGGGCCACGCCCACTACGTGACCGACATCCAGATGGTGGTCGTGTTCCTCGCGGGCATGGCCGCCGGCACCATCAACACCGTGGTGGGGTCGGGGACGCTGATCACGTTCCCGATCCTGCTGGCGTTCGGCGTACCCCCCGTGACCGCGAACGTGTCCAACACGATCGGGCTGGTACCCGGCGTCGCCTCGGGCGCCCTGGGCTACCGCCGAGAGCTGCGGGGCCAGCGGACGCGGGCGTTGCGCCTCGGATCCGCCTCGCTGACCGGCGGCATCCTCGGTGCCGTGCTTCTGCTGGTGCTGCCCTCCTCCGCCTTCAAGGCCATCGTCCCGGCCCTGATCCTCCTCGGCCTGGTGCTGGTCGTGCTGCAGCCGCAGATCTCGGCCTGGGTCAACAGCCGGCACGAGGGTGCGCGTGGTGAGTTCGGCCCCTGGTGGGTGTGGCCCTCGGTGTTCGGCACCGGCGTGTACGGCGGCTACTTCGGCGCCGCCCAGGGGGTGATCCTGATGGGCGTGCTCGGGAGCGGGATCGCCGACGGGCTGCAGCGTCTGAACGCCCTCAAGAACGTCCTGGCCGGGATCGTGAACGGTGTCGCGGGAATCATCTTCGTCCTGGTCGCCCATGTGGACTGGACCGTCGCAGTCCTGATCGCGGCGGGTTCCGTGATCGGCGGTCAGCTCGGGGCGACCGTCGGCCGACGGCTCTCGCCCGTCGTCCTGCGCATCGTGATCGTGGCTGTCGGACTCGCGGCCCTCACGTCGTTCATGCTCAGGTGACCGGAGGTCGGCTGATGCCTGCGCCGTTCTCGGCCGGCCGCTGCGCCTGTGCGAGTGCCAGGAGCATGGTGCGGGTGGTCTCATCCGCGGGGAAGAACGACTCGACGGCGATCTCCTCCAGGGTGATGTCGCGGGGCGCCCCGATGACCGAGAGCACGTAGTAGAAGGAGAGGTCACCGGCCTCGGAGGTCAGCAGGAGCGGGACGGCCACGTCACGAGGACTGAGGTCGGGGGCCACCTGATCAGCCCCCGCGGGGATCGGGTAAGCCTCGACCTCGGCGAGCAGGTCGTCCAGGCCCGGGGCGGCGGTGCGCTCGCGCTGCCGGCGTATGCGTCGTACGACGTGGGCGTGCCACTGCTCGTAGTTCCGCACCCGGGACGCGAGACCGTCGGGATGCAGCGTGGCCGTCAGGAGGTTGAGGCGCGGCCGGCGCAGGCGCTCGGGCACGTCGGCGAGGAACATGGTCATCGGCCGGTTGGCCGCCAGCATCTCCCAGTGGACGTTCACCGCGACGGCCGGGTACGGCTCGTGTCCGGAGAGGACCGCCTCGACGGCAGAGCGTGCCGAGCCGAGCTCCGTGAGCGGCCGTTCCTCGTGCACGGGGGCATACCCGGCGGCCAGGTAGAGCTCGTTGCGGCGCCGCAGCGGCACCTCGAGCTCCTCGCACAGCCGCTCGATCATCCGGCGGCTCGGCGTCGACCTGCCGGTCTCGATGAAGCTCAGGTGGCGGGAGGAGAGGTCAGCCGCGATCGCGACGTCGAGCTGCGAACGACGTCGCCGCTGACGCCAGTCACGAACGAGGATGCCCACCGATTCGCCGGCCATGGGGCCAGACTCACGGCCCCGACGTCGCGGGGCAACTACCTCGGAGGTCATCGACACGACGAGCAGGCCCAGGGATCGTTGCCCGGCGTACCGACCCACGACCCAGGGAGTAACCGATGACCGAGTCCACCCTCACCAACCCCACTGCTCTCGCGGAGGGGTACGTCCGCTTCTGGAACCTCGAGCCGGACCAGCAGCGCCTCCTCGGGCGCGCGATCTTCACCGACGACGTCGTGCAGTACGCCCCGATCGGTGTGCTCGCCGGGCTCGACGCCCTGATCGGGTTCGCCCGTCAGTTCGCGAGCGAGGTCGGCGACTACGCCTATCGCCGGCGCGAACTGCCGGAGTCACACCACGACCGGATCCGGGTGCGGTGGGAGCTGCTCCGCGGCGACGACTCGTTCGCCGAGGGCACGGACGTGATGACCCTCGACGAGGCAGGACGCATCGCCACGATCACGACGTTCCTCGATCGGGCGCCGGACGGCTTCGACCCGCATGCGCACGACTGAAGACGGGCGTCGGGGGTTCAGGCCACCGCGACGGCATGCCACAGGCCCTGGTACTCCAGCACGAGTCCGTGGTCGTCCACGACGATCTCTGCCTCGAATTCGTCTTGGGCGTAGCGATACCGACGCTCCGCGATCCTGGTGTACGTCTGGCGCACGGGACGAACGTCGAGCCCCGGCCAGACCAGCCAGGCGACCTCGATCTCGGCCTGATCACCCACACCGAGACCGAGACGACGGATCGGAAGAGTGTTCGTGGCGGGCGTGAAGCTGAGATCGACGTCCACACAGTTCCTGTACTCCGACGGCCGCGTCGTCCCCGACCAGAGCTCGCCGAGCTCGGGGAGCTCCCGCAGGTCAGTCCCTCCGATGGCGACCCACACCCCGACGGACGTCGTCACCCATGCCGGGTCCACCGTCACGGCGTACCGGAGCTCGATCGGCTGCTCGTCGTCGTGTGTCAGCACCGTCCCGCCCAGGCGCCACCCGGGTCCCGAGCGCTCCACCACGCAGACTTCGCTGCCTCCGTCGGAGGCCTGCCAGAGCACCGAGGTCACGAGGCAGACACTAGGTGCGGTCTGCCGTCGGTGGAGATCACCCCGGTTGTTTCGGTGCCAGCTCCTGGGGGTTTGCCACGAAGGGAGAGACGGCGATCGTCTGTCCGGGCCCGTGGCGAGATCCGACACAACGAGCCAGGTCGACGGACCGGACGTCCGCGGTCAACGTCCCGGGAGTCCGATCGAGATGAACGTCGGCGACGGCGGCGACCTGCGCGTCTCCCATGTCGCACCGGTACTTGGCGACCAGGACGAAGGCACGTCGGCCCGCAGTCAGAGGCACGGCCCGGCTGGGAATCGCCCTCACGTAGCTGTCGGTGTTCCTGACGACGAGGGGAACCATCGCCCCGGTGCGGTCGCGGAGGCGGACGCTCGGCGTGCCCTTCAGGACGCACGGACCGGCGTCATCGCGGAAGACGAGGACGAGGCCGTGCTCGCCGGTCTCAGGTGAGATCGGCAACGTGGTGAGCGTCAGGTCTGCGGGCACGCACTCGTGCGAGGTTCTCGAAGGCCGGCCGCCATCGGTGGCGTGGCTGGCGAGGGGCTGACGCGTCACCGAGGTACTGCTGCTCGCATGGCCGCAAGCCGCCAACGCAAGGCTTGTGATGAGGACCAGTGCCAGCCGGTCCGCTCGGTTGCTGACCGCCACCTGATTGAGACGCTTGTCGACGAAGAATGGTTCCGCCACCGGGTGGTGGAACCCGTGCTCTCTCGTGTGACGTTCCCGTGGGCGAGACTAGGGCGGTGGCGACGCGGATTCCGGGTCTGGTGTTCACCGATCACGTCGTGGAGTGCCTCTGGATCACGACGCACCGAACGACGGGCGCAGGATCGAGGTGTTCGGGCGTGAGGTGCTTGCCGCTGGTCTCGAGCACGATGATCTGCCGTGGCTCCTGTTCCTCCAAGGTGGGCCGGGTGGCAAGTCCCCCCGCCCTGGCGGGGTCGGTGACGGGTGGCTCAGGGAGGCGACTCGCACGCATCGGGTGCTGTTGATGGACCAGCGCGGCACGGGCCGGAGCACGCCGGTGACCGGCAGGGCGGTCCTGGGCATGACCGACGCGGAGATCGCGTCGTACCTGCGGTTGTTCCGAGCCGACAGCATCGTGCGGGACGCCGAGGTGGTGCGTGACCGGATCGCCGGCGGCCGGACCTGGGAGACGCTGGGTCAGAGCTATGGCGGCTTCGTCACGATGGCCTATCTCTCGCTGGCGCCAGAAGGGCTGGACGCCTGCTACGTCACCGGCGGCCTCCCGGGCCTGACCGCCACTGCCGACGACGTCTATGCGCGCACCTACCCGCGGGTGGTCCGGAAGAACGCCGCGTTCTACGCCCGCTACCCCGAAGACGCGGCGCTGGCAAGGCAGATCGCCGACCATCTCGAGACTCATGCGGTCATGCTTCCGGACGGCGACCGGCTCACGACCCGTCGCTTCCGGCTCCTCGGCAGCGCGTTCGGGATGAGCGACGGCTACGAGCGAGTCCACTGGCTGATGGAAGAGGCGTGGCACGGAGACGCGTTGTCGGATGTCTTCCTCTACACCGTGCAGAACCTGACCGCGTACGTCGACGGACCCCTCTTCGCGCTTCAGGAATACATCTACGGCCAACCAGGCTCCGGCGCCAGCGCGTGGGCCGCGGAGCGGGCGATGACCCACCACCCCGAGCTCGCCGAGGACCACGATCCATTGGTCTTCACCGGCGAGATGTTCTACAGCTGGATGTTCGAGGAGATCCGGGCTCTCAAGCCGTTCAAGGGTGCCGCTGGCATCCTCGCGGCGTACGACGACTGGGGACCGCTGTACGACCTGGATCGGCTGGCAGCCAACGAGGTGCCGGTGCTCGCGGCGGTCTACTACGACGACATGTACGTCGACGCCGAGCTGCAGCTCGACACCGCTCGACGCGTGGGGAACGTGCGCACGTGGGTCACCAACGAGTACGAGCACGACGGCCTCCGCGCCGACGCGTCGCGGGTGCTCGGCCGGCTGATGGACATGCGGGCCGGCAAGGTCTAGACACCTGAGGGCCGGGTGGGCCTGTGCGCCTACCCCTCGACGTACGCCGTCAGCCAGCGCCCGAGCTCGGCGAAGGCACGCTCGCGCGCATCCGTGCGGGAGAGGAACACGTCGTGGCGTGCGTCTTCGATGCCGACATAGGTGACGTGCCGACCGAGCGCCGGGGCCCATCGTCGGATCTGCTCCACGTCGAGGACGATGTCGTGGGTGTGCACGTCCTCGCCCATCTCGGTCGGGAGGGCCGAGGCGGTGCTGGCCAGCACCAGCACGGGGAAGGGGAGCTCGAGCCCTCGGTGCACCTCGGCATGACCGCGGCGGATCGCCGCCAGCCACCCGGCGTACGCGGGCCAGGACTCGATCGGCTTCCATGCCAGGTCGAACTCCCACTCGCCCTCGTGCTCGTGATGGATGCTGCGCGCGTAGAAGCCGGTCACCTCGCGGGGGATCACCCGCATCGGCTGGAACCTCGCCAGCTGGTGCACCACCGGTGTGAGTGCCAGGCGCACCCACGCCTTGCCGTGCATGTCGAGCCAGGGCGCGTTGAGGGCGATCCCCGCAGCCGTCGTCCGCCGGTGCTCGGCCCAGATCGGCACCGTGAGACCTCCGGTGGAGTGGCCACTGAGTACGACGTGTCGGTGCCCCTTCGTCACGCGCTCCCAGGCCGCGTCGAGCTCGGGGAAGTAGTCGTGCAGGTTCGCGACGTAGTTGGGCGTCTGGTGGGGGAGGATCGACCGGCCGTACTTGCGCAGGTCGAGCGCGTAGAAGTCGTAGCCGCGTGCGGTCCACCACTCGGCGTACGACGTCTGGAAGAAGTAGTCGGCGAAGCCGTGCACGTGCAGCACCGCCCGCGTCGTACGCCGGTCGGCCGGGCGCCGGACGAGCGTGGCGACGACCCTCCCCTCGTCGTCGTCGGGGAGGGCGATGGTCTCCGCGGTGTACGGCGCGCCGAGGATGTCGCGTCGGGCACCCGGAGTCATGGGCACATCCTGGCAGCCACCTCAGCCGGACCCGAGGACCACCCAGCGGCCGGACCGAGCGCGCCACACCATGCCCACGAGCCGGGCCACGATGAACGCCGTCAGGCCGGCCCACACGCCCCCGATGCCCCAGTCCCAGTGCGCGGCGGCGAGGGTCAGCGGGACGAAGGCGCCCAGGGCTGCCACGACCGTGATCGTGCGGAGGAACGCGACGTCGCCCGCGCCGATCAGCACGCCGTCGAGGCCGAAGACGATCCCGGCCGCTGGAAGCATCGCCACGAACCACGGCCACAGCAGGTGTGCCTGGTGCCAGACGGCGGGCGAGGAGCTGAACAGCCGGGGCACCACCCACCAGCCGGCGGCGTAGACCAGGGCGAAGGCGGAGCCGGCGGCGGCGCTCCAGGACGCTACCTGGCGCGCCAGACCCCTGGCGGCGCGGGCGTCGCTGGCGCCGAGGGCGGCACCGACCAGCGACTGGGCGGCGATCGCGAACGAGTCGAGCAGGAGGGCGGTGAACTCCCACAGCTGCATCCCGATCTGGTGCGCCGCGATCTGTGCGGTGCCCATCCGGGCCGCCACGCCGGCGGCCACCAGGAAGGCGGCCTGGAACGCCGCGGCCCGGACGATCAGGTCCCGTCCGACGACCAGCTGCGCGCGCATCACCGCGAGGTCAGGCGCCACCGACGGCGCCTCGCGGACGAGCGCACGGAGGAAGAGGGCGGCCGCGATCACCTGGGCGCCGAGGTTGGCCCACGCCGAGCCGACGAGGCCGAGATGGAAGGTGTAGACGAGCAGCGGCGAGGCGGCAGCGGACAGCCCGTTCGCCACCAGCACGATCACCACGGGCGCTCGGGTGAGCTGAACGCCGCGCATCCACCCGTTGCCGGCGAGGACGAGCAGCACCATGGGCATCCCGCACAACGCGATCCGGAACCAGTCCTCGGCGGGTCCCTGCAGGGTGGAGGACGGACCGGCCAGGAGGCGGACGAGCGGACCGGCGTACAGCTGCCCGACCACCACGACGGCGAGTCCGATCCCGACGGCCAGGAACGACGCCTGCACGCCCTCGCGCACGGCCCGGTCACGGCTGCCGTGCCCGAACCACCGGGCTGCCCGGGACGTGGTGCCGTACTCCACGAACGTCCCGACGATCGCGAGCAGCGCCATCAGCGTCGTGCCGATGGCGAGGGCGCCCAGCGCGTGGGCGCCGAGGTGGCCGACCACGGCGGTGTCGACCAGCAGGTAGAGCGGCTCTGCCGCCAGCACCAGGAACGCCGACAACGTGAGCGCGAGCATCCGACGTATCTGCAACCGTTCGGGGGCCGCGATGTCGTCCTGGCTCACCCTGTCATGGGTATCAGGTCACGCAGACGCGGCTGTCGGCGCGTCCGGACGCGGCCGCGACCAGGGCCGCGAACAGGTCGTGGTCGCGACCCACCTCGGGGTGCCACTGGACGCCGACGCAGAAGCGTCCGCCCTCCCGCTCCATGGCCTCCACCGTCCCGTCGGCCGCCCACGCGGTCGCGGTGAAGCCCGGGTGCTCGCGCACCGACTGATGGTGGTGGCACTGGACGACCGTGGCGTCGCCGACCGCGGAGCCGACCCGGGTACCGGGGGAGGTGCGCACGCTGATCTCGCCGTACTCGGGGCCGCCCGGGCTGTGGTCGTCGTGGCCGACGACGTCGGGGGTGTGCTGGTCGAGGGCACCGCCCCCCGCGACCGCCATCAGCTGCATGCCGCGGCAGACGCCGAGCGTCGGCAGCGCCACCTCGTCGGCCGCCTCGAGCAGGGCCCGCTCCCAGGCGTCGCGCTCCTCGCGCCAGCCGCTGGTGCGTGGATGCGGTGCCTCGCCGTAGAGAGTCGGGTCGACGTCGGCGCCCCCCGAGACGACCAATCCGTCGATCCGGGCGACGACGGCCCGTGCCGTCTCCGAGAGACCGGTATCTCTCGAGGGCACGACACGGGAGGCCGGCGGCAGCAGGACCGGGACACCTCCCGCGGCCACCACGGCATCGGCGTACTCCGCATGGAGCACGTCCGCTCGGGTGGACCACACTCCCCAGGCCGTCTGCTCGCGGTAGGTGGTGAGGCCGATCACCGGCCGGCTCCCGGAGTGGTTCACGGGCCCGTCGCTCACAGGGGCGTGACGTAGGCGCCCGAGATCCCGCCGTCGACGAGGAACGTGTTCGCGGTGATGAACGACGAGTCGTCCGACGCGAGGAACAGCACGGCCCCGGCGATCTCCTCCGGCTCGCCGAAGCGACCCATCGGCACGTGCACCAGCCGGCGAGCGGCCCGCTCCGGGTCCTGGGCGAACAGCTCCTTGAGCAGCGGAGTGTTCACCGGTCCCGGACACAGGGCGTTGACCCGGATGCCGTCGCGCGCGAACTGCACGCCCAGCTCGCGGCTCATGCTGAGCACGCCGCCCTTGGAGGCGGAGTAGGAGATCTGGCTGGTCGCCGCGCCCATCACGGCCACGAACGACGCGGTGTTGATGATCGAGCCGCGCTGCTGCTCGAGCATGTGGGGGATCGCGGCCTTGCAGCACAGGTAGACGCTGGTGAGGTTGACCTCTTGCACCCGGCGCCACGCGTCCAGGTCGGTGTCGAGGATGGAGTCGTCGTCCGGCGGGCTGATGCCGGCGTTGTTGAACGCGATGTCGACCGAGCCGTAGGTGTCCTTCGCCGTCCGGAACAGCGCGTCGACCTGCTCCTTGTCGGTGACGTCGACGTGGACGTACGTCGCCCTCTGGATGCCCCCTTCATCGATACCGAGGTCGGCGACGAGCTTGATCCCGGCCTCGTCGTCGATGTCCCCGATGACGACCTTCGCGCCCTCCTCGGCGAAGCGGCGTACCGTCGCCAGACCGATCCCCGAGCAGCCGCCGGTGATGACGGCGACCCGGCCTTCGATGCGTCCTGCCAACTCCGTGTTCCTTTCTCTCGCTCGTGGTCTCGACGAGCTCGACCGACGATCGGCGTCAGGTCGCTATGAAGACGTTCTTCTCCTCCGTGAACGCGTACGGCGCGTCCGGTCCGAGCTCCCGGCCGAGGCCGGACATCTTGTAGCCGCCGAAGGGCGTCCAGTAGCGGACACTCGAGTGGCTGTTCACGCTGAGGTTGCCGGTCTGCACGCCACGCGAGACCCGCAGGGCACGGCCCAGGTCGTGGGTGAAGATCGATCCCGACAGCCCGTAGTCGGAGTCGTTGGCCAGGGCGATCGCCTCGTCCTCGTCCTCGAAGGCCATCACCGCGACCACCGGGCCGAACACCTCCTCGCGCCACACCGGCTCCCGGGCGTCGGTGGACTCCACGACGGTGGCCGGCAGCCAGTAGCCGTCGCCGTCGGGTGTCCCGCCCTGGAAGGCGATGGTGACGCCGTCGAGGTAGCGCTGCACCGAGGCCTGCTGCCCGGCCGAGACCATCGGGCCCATCTGGCTCTGCTCGTCGGAGGGGTCCATGGTCCGCCAGTCCCGCACCGCGGTCTCGAGCCGGCCCACGAACTCGTCGTACACGGAGCGCTGGACCAGGATCCGGGACCGGGCGCAGCAGTCCTGCCCGGCGTTGTCGAAGACGGCGCCCGGTGCGGCCGTAGCGGCGCCTGCGACGTCGGCGTCGGCGAACACGATGTTGGCGCTCTTGCCCCCGAGCTCGAGGGTCACGTGCTTCACCTGCTCGGCGCAGCCGGCCATGATCTGTTTCCCGACCTCGGTCGAGCCGGTGAAGACCACCTTGTGCACGTCGGGGTGGGTGACGAACCGCTGGCCGACCACCGAGCCCTTGCCCGGCACGACCGTGAAGACGCCGGGCGGCAGACCGGCCTCGAGGGCCAGCTCCCCGATCCGGATCGCCGTGAGTGGCGTGATCTCCGCCGGCTTGAGAACGACGGTGTTGCCGGCCGCGAGCGCCGGAGCGAAGCCCCAGCCCGCGATCGGCATCGGGAAGTTCCACGGCACGATCACACCGACCACACCGAGGGGCTCGTGGAACGTGACGTCGACGCCTCCGGGCACCGGGATCTGCTTGCCGACCAGGCGCTCGGGGGCGGCGGAGTAGTAGGTGAGGACGTCGCGCACGTTGCCGGCCTCCCAGCGGGCGTTGCCGATCGTGTGGCCGGAGTTCTCGACCTCGAGCCGCGCCAGCTCCTCGTTGTGCTGGCCGACGATCGCGGCGAACGCACGCAGCAGCCGAGCCCTCTCGCCGGGTGCGACGTCACGCCAGGCCGGGAAGGCGTCGTGCGCCCGGGCGATGGCGGCGTCGGCGTCGGCCTCGGTGGCCGCCGGCACCTCGAGGAACTCCCGGCCCGTCGCCGGGTTCACCAAGGTTGTCGACACGTCACATCCTCTCGAAGGAGCGGGCCAGCTCCCAGTCGGTGACAGCGGCGTCGTACGCCCGGAGCTCGACGTCGGCCATGTTCGTGTAGTGGTCGACGACGTCGTCCCCGAACGCCGCGCGCGCCAGCGCCGAGGACGACCAGGCGTCGCGTGCCTCGCGCAGGGTGTGCGGCACGTGCGGCTTGTCGGAGTGGTAGGCGTTGCCCTGCAGCTCCGGCTCGAGGACCAGCCCCTGCTCGATGCCGTGCCGCCCCCCGGCCAGCATCGCGGCGAGGGCGAGGTAGGGGTTCACGTCGCCACCCGGCACGCGGTTCTCCATCCGGGCGCTCGGGCCGTGCCCGACGAGGCGGACCGCGCAGGTGCGATTGTCCTCGCCCCACGCCACAGCCGTCGGTGCGAACGAGCCTTCGGCGAACCGCTTGTAGGAGTTGATGTTCGGCGCGTAGAAGAGGGTGAAGTCCCGCATCGTCGCGAGCACCCCGGCCACGAAGCTGTCGTACAGGGAGGACCGACCTCCGCCTCCTGCCTCAGCTCCGTTCCAGAAGACGACGTCGCCGTCCTGACCACGCAGCGACAGGTGGATGTGGCACGAGCTGCCCTCGCGCTCGTTGTACTTGGCCATGAACGTGATCGACTGGCCGCGCTGC
>JAFMQY010000103.1 GCA_017354415.1 Nocardioides sp. | reverse complement strand
GCGGTCGGCCCGGGAACCGCGACCTTGTCGATGACGCTGACCGAGGACATGGTCAACGGGCACGCGATCGGGCACGGCGGTCTCACCTTCACGCTCGCCGACAGTGCGTTCGCGTTCGCCTGCAACTCCTACAACCGGTCCACGGTCGCCGCCGCCGCACAGATCCGCTTCCGGCGCCCGACCCACCTCGGTGACCGCCTGGTCGCCACGGCGACCGAGCGCGAGCGTGACGGCCGCGACGGCGTGTACGACGTGCTGGTCACGGTCGGCGACGAGGTCGTCGCGACCTTCACCGGACGCAGCAAGGAGATCGGCGGCACGCTGTTCGACCCGGATCCCACGCAGCCCTAGCCTCTCCCCATGAGCGGAGAGATCCCGTCCCTGAGCCGTGAGGAGCTGCAGACGTTCCAGCTGGAGCGCCTGCGCGACACGCTTCACCGCGTCTACACGCAGGTGCCGCACTACACGAAGCTCTTCGACGCCGCCGGGGTCGCGCCCGAGGACCTTGGCTCGCTGGCCGACCTCGCCCGCTTCCCGTTCACCACGAAGGCCGACCTGCGGGACAACTACCCGTTCGGGATGTTCGCGGTTCCGCGCGAGGAGGTGAACCGCATCCACGCGAGCAGCGGGACGACGGGCAAGCCGACCGTCGTCGGCTACACCCGGGAGGACCTCGACACCTGGTCGGAGCTGATGGCGCGTTCGATCCGCGCGGCCGGTGGCAGGCCCGGCGACCTGGTCCACGTCGCCTACGGCTACGGGCTGTTCACCGGGGGGCTGGGCGCCCATTACGGCGCCGAGCGGCTCGGCTGCACCGTGATCCCGGTCAGCGGCGGGATGACCGAGCGGCAGGCGCAGCTCATCGTCGACTTCCGGCCCCGGATCATCATGGTGACGCCGTCGTACTTCCTCAGCATCCTCGACGAGCTGGAAGCCCAGGGGGTCGACCCGAAGGACACCAGTCTCGAGATCGGCATCTTCGGGGCCGAGCCCTGGACCGACGAGATGCGGCACGCGGTCGAGGCCCGCACGAACCTGCGGGCGGTCGACATCTACGGGTTGTCGGAGGTGATGGGGCCGGGCGTCAGCCAGGAGGCGGGCGAGACCCAGGACGGGCTGCACATATGGGAGGACCACTTCTTCCCGGAGATCGTGGACCCCTTGAGCCTGGAGCCGGTCGCCGACGGTGAGGAGGGAGAGCTGGTGTTCACCAGCCTCACCAAGCAGGCGATGCCGGTCGTGCGCTACCGCACCCGCGACCTGACTCGCCTGTTGCCCGGGACGGCGTACCCGGCGTTCCGCCGGATGCAGAAGGTCACCGGCCGTACCGACGACATGATGATCGTGCGGGGGGTGAACGTCTTCCCCACGCAGGTGGAGGAGCAGATCCTCACCGTCGACGGACTGGCGCCGCACTACACCTGCGTGCTCACGCGCCCGGGCAACCTCGACGAGCTGACCGTCCGGGTGGAGTCCCTGGAGGACCTGTCGAGCGGTACGACGGACCCGCTCGCCGCCGCGCTCGCGGACCGGATCAAGCATCGGATCGGGATCAGCGCCCGGGTCGAGGTCGTGGCACCGCACACGCTCGAGCGGTCGACCGGCAAGGCGCGACGGATCCAGGACCTGCGGAGTCTCTGAGCGCCGCCCGGCTCAGGGGGGCGCCGGTCAGCTGCGCG
The DNA here is from genome assembly GCA_017354415.1 of Nocardioides sp. Taxonomy (GTDB): domain Bacteria; phylum Actinomycetota; class Actinomycetes; order Propionibacteriales; family Nocardioidaceae; genus Nocardioides. The sequence goes on along the minus strand of JAFMQY010000103.1, from coordinate 11,813 downwards.
GCAGGCCGGACTGGGTGCAGAGGTTCGGGCCGATGGCCGCGGTGTCGTCGTTGCGGATCAGCCTGAACATCTCGGGTGCGCGCTGCGGGTCGAGGTGCACGAAGAGGTCGCTGATCGGGACCACGCAGTTCAGGTCCGCGTGCGTCATGCCCCACGCGGCGCGCCCCATCGCGAACACCCCCATGCCCTGGTCGACGGTGAGACTGTCGGCGGCCGACATGTTCAGGTTCCAGTAGCGGAACGGGTTGAGGAACGTCCACGGCGAGAGCGCCTTGTGCGCGACCGCGTTGACGACCTGACGCTGCTGGCCGCCCCGGGCGATGTCGCCGAGCTGGGGGTCGGCGTGCCGAGAGCGGGCATACGCCAGGGCTGTCGGGCCGTCGGCGTGCTGGCAGCCCTTCTGCACGTGCAGGTTCGCCAGCGGGTCGTTCATCGCGTGGGTGGGGCAGATCGTGATCCCGCCCACGGCGTCGACGACGTTGACGAAGCCGCCGAAGCCGATCTCGAGATAGTGGTCGATGTGGATCTGGGTGAGGTCCTCGACGGTCTGGATCAGCAGCTTCGGGCCGCCGTATGCGAACGCGGCGTTGATCTTCGTGGTGCCGTGCCCGGGGATGGGCACCGACGTGTCGCGCGGGATCGACATCAGGAGGTCCGGCCCGGAGCCGACGTGCAACAGCATGATCGTGTCCGTGCGCTGGCCTGAGTCGTTGCCGGTGTGCAGCTGCTTGCGCTGCTCGGGCGTCAGGCCCGCGCGCGAGTCGCTGCCGACGATCAGGTAGTTGGTGCCAGGCGTGTCCGGGGGCCGGTTGCCGGCGGGGAACGCATCCACCTGTGAGACCTTCGACCAGGCGAAGAACGGCACGGCGACCAGGAAGACCAGCCACAGCACGAGCAGCAGCCAGAGGTACCGGAGCTTGAAGCGCGGCTTCGGCACCCGGCTGAGCCCGCGGCGGAAGCCGTCGGCCCAGTCGCCACCCGCACCGCTCTTCGCGGTGGGCGGGGGCGGAGGGGGCACCGGACGCGGCCCGGCCGTGACCTGGGTCGATCGCTGCGGAGTGCCGTCCTCCGTGCGCGGGATCGTGGGCATCACCCGCGTCTCGTCGGGACGGGGCTGCCGCGGAACGGGGCGGGTGGCATCCGGATCTGGGTCTCGATCAGCGTCGCCGGCCTGCTTGCCGCCCGGCGAGCGGCCGTACAGCCAGTCGTCGGACATGTCGGGCAGGCTACAGGGCAGGGACCAACTGGCCCGATTCGGCGCGTCGATCCTCGGTGGGACCAGTGGGGCTGGTGATACTGGCGGGGCTACTTCCCCAGCACAGAGAGACACCCACGTGCCCGACCCGGTCATCCAGCGCGCCCCTGCCGGCGACCGTGCCGCGCGGGTGCGGTACCGACGAGCCCTGATGCTCATGGTGATGACCCTCGTCGTGCCCGGCTCCGCGCAGCTCGTCGCCGGCAACCGCCGGGTCGGGCGGGCCGCCACCCGGATCTGGGCCGCACTGGTGCTGCTCGTCGTGATCGCCATGCTGCTGGGCGTGACGCACCACCAGTACGCCTTCTGGTTCGTCTCCGACACCACGGCCCTCGGGGTGGTGCGCCTCGGACTGATGCTGCTGGCCGTGGGCTGGGCGGCCCTGTTCCTGGACGCCTGGCGGATCGGACAGCCACTGTCGCTGTCGCTCGCGCAACGCCGCGCGGTGGTCGGGCTGAACGGCCTGCTCTGCTTCTCGGTCGCCGGTGTCCTTCTCTTCGGCGCGCATCTGGTCGGCGTACAGCGCGACTTCATCCTCACCCTGTTCTCCGGCCACCAGGTCCACGGCGCGAACGACGGGCGCTACAACGTCCTGCTGGTCGGCGGCGACTCCGGCGCAGGGCGGTGGGGGCTGCGCACGGACTCGATGACCGTGGCCAGCATCGACGCGACCACCGGCAGGACGGTGCTGATCGGCGTACCCCGGAACATGACGAACTTCCCGTTCGCCGAGGGCTCGGTGATGCACCGGGCGTGGCCGAAGGGCTTCAACTGCGGCTACCCGAACTGTGAGCTGAACGGCGTGAACACCTGGGTCGGCGACCACCTCGGGCTGTTCAAGGGAGTCGAGAACCCCGGCATGGAGGCCACGATGTCGGCCATCGAGGGGATCACGGGCCTGAAGATCAACTACTGGGCGTTCGTGAACCTGGCCGGCTTCCGCGACCTCGTCGACGCGGTCGGCGGCGTGACGCTCGACGTGCGGCAGCCCATCCCGGTCGGCGGCCTGGGAGCGGATGTGACCGGCTACATCAAGCCCGGCATCCGCAAGCTCGACGGCTTCGACACGCTGTGGTTCGCGCGGTCCCGCGACAGCTCCGACGACTACTCCCGGATGGCGCGGCAGAAGTGCGTCATGAACGCGATGCTGCATCAGATCAGCCCGCAGACGGTGCTCACGCACTTCGAGCAGATCGCCAAGGCGTCCTCCGAGATGATCTCCACCGACATCCCGGCCAGCGAGGTCGACACCTTCATGGGGCTGGCGCTCAAGGCCCGGAGCCAGCCGGTGTCCACCTTGTCGCTGGTGCCCCCGATGGTGAACACGGGTCAGCCGGACATCCCCATGATCCAGCGCAAGGTCGCCGACGCGATCGCCGCTTCGGAGCGGCCGCCCGCGGGGCAGGGTCACCGTCACCACGCGAAGCACCAGGCGCCGGAGACGGTCACGGGTGGGTCGATCGGCTCCATGAACGCCGGGTACGCCGCGAACGACACCCGCAACCTGAGCTCCTCCTGCTGACACGTCCGAGCCATCTGCTGGACTGTCCCGCATGGACCTGGAGTTCGCCGGACCGCTGTTCGAGTGGCGCGGCCCTGCGCCGTACCACTTCGTGGCGGTGCCCGAGGACGAGGCCGACCAGATCCGCGACACCGCGGCGTACGTCACCTACGGCTGGGGGATGATCCCGGTGACCGGGCGGATCGGGGAGACCGACTTCACCACCTCGCTGTGGCCCAAGGACGGCGGGTACGTCGTGCCGGTCAAGGACGCCGTGCGCCTGCCGGAGGACCTCCGGCTCGGCGACGAGATCGTGGTGCGGTTGACCATCGACGTCTAACGCGTTCGCCGGTCGAGCCTGTCCAGGCCACCCAGGCAGCGTGACGTCCCGACCCAGGCTCGAGTGACGGCGTCTGAGTCGCGACTACTAGGGTTGCCGACCGTGACCGAGGACCGACGCATCGCTGCCGTCGTGGTCACCTACAACCGCCTCGCGATGCTCCAGGACCTCGTCAAGGTCCTCCTGGGTATCGATGGTCTGTCTGAGGTGCTGGTCGTCGACAACGCGTCGACGGACGGCACAAGGGAGTGGCTGAGCGGACACACCGATCACCGCCTTCACGGGCGCACGCTGACCGAGAACTCCGGTGGTGCCGGCGGCTTCCACGAGGGGCTCCGCTGGGCGGTCGAGCGCGGCGCCGGGCTCGTGTGGCTGCTGGACGACGACGCGATGCCCGACGCCGAGTGCCTCGACCGGTTGCTGGAGCACGACGGCGACCTGGACTTCTGGGGGCCCGTCGTGGTGGACCTCGATGACCCCGAGCGCCTGGTCTTCCCGATCCGGCTTCCCGGCGGGGCACGAGTCGTGCACGAGATGCAGGACGTCCGGCGGGAGGCCGAGCAGGGCCTGATCCACGACATCGTCATCCCGTTCAACGGCGTGTTGGTCACCTGTGCTCTGGTCCAGCAGATCGGGCTACCGCGCAAGGAGTTCTTCATCTGGGGCGACGACCACGAGTACCGACTGCGGGCTGAACGGGCCGGCGCCCGGATCGCCACCGTCGTCGACGCGCGGGTACTCCATCCGTCGGTGGGGTCGCTCGGCACGCCGATGGCGTTCGGGCGCTCGACGTACAACGACACGCCGAGCGACCTCAAGCACTACTGCATGGCGCGGAACAACCTGGTCAACCTGCGCGAGTACGGCGGCACCCTGCACGCGGCGGCCTTCGTGGCCAAAACCGTATGGTTCTACACGTTCACCCGCCGCGATCCGGGCCGGATCCGGCTCAGTGTCCGGGCCTGGCGCGACGCGCTCCGGGGCGACTTCACCGGCCACCGGAGGTACCTGGCGTGAGCGACGTGGTCTCGACAGGCACGAGCGACGACGGACGCGGCTCGACCGGCGACGGACGCGAGACGGTTGCTGTCGTCGTGGTGACCTACAACCGCGCCGACCTCGTCGGCCGGACGCTCGACGGACTCGCCGCGCAGACTCACCAGCCCGACGCGGTGATCGTCGTCGACAACGCCAGCACCGACCACACCCGTGCGGTCCTCGAGGCTCACCGCGGCCTTCCACTGCAGCGCATCCACCTCGACAGCAACACGGGGGGCTCGGGCGGGTTCAGGGCCGGAGTCGAAGCCGCCTACGACCAGGGCTTCGACCGGATCTGGCTGATGGACGACGACGTCGTCCCGGCGCCGGACTGCCTGGCCGTGCTGATGGCCCAGGACGAGGCGTGCGTGATGGCGGTCCGCGAGGACACCCGAGGGCACCTGGTCGAGAGGGCAGCCACCGACTTCGACCTGAGCCACCCGTGGTCCGTCCGGCCCAAGCGCGGCACCGTCGAGACGACGTACCGCGAGCGGGACGCGATGCCGGACCGGGTCGAGCTGCACAACGTCGCCTTCGAGGGCTTCCTGGTACGCCGCGAGGTGTTCGCCGCGGTCGGCCTGCCCGACGAGTCGTTCTTCATCTTCTACGACGACGTCGACTTCGCCCTGCGGGCGCGGCGGGCCGGCTACCGTATCTGGGCGGTCCGTGACGCCGTCCTCGTGCGCCAGCTCGACTTCGACCAGCAGCACGCCCTGGACACCTGGAAGGGCTACTACATGTACCGCAACCTCTTTGCGGTGCATTTCCGCTACGGGACCAACCCGTTGGTGCGCGCGAAGCCCTACGCGATCGCCGCGGGGGTCGTCGCCCTCAGCCCGGTTCGGGGCGGGAAGGCCGAAGCGGGCAACGTGATCCGTGCCATCCGGGGGGCGCGGGGCATGCGCTCGATTCCCGGTTCGACCCCTCCGTCTCGGTAGAATCAACCGCCACGACCCCGATCAGGAGTTTGCATTGTCCAAGCCCGACCTCGTCGTCGTGGGCTCAGGGTTCTTCGGCCTCACCATCGCTGAACGGTGTGCCGACGACCTCGGCCTCGACGTCCTCGTTCTCGAACGGCGACCCCACCTCGGGGGCAACGCCTACAGCGAGCGGGAGCCCACCACCGGTATCGAGGTGCACAAGTACGGCGCGCACCTGTTCCACACCTCGAACGAGCGGGTGTGGGAGTACGTCAACCGGTTCACCAGCTTCACCGACTACAAGCACCGGGTCTTCGGCAAGTACCAGGGTCAGATCTACTCGCTGCCCATGAACCTCGGCCTGATCAACCAGTTCTTCGGCAAGAGCCACACGCCACAGGAGGCCCGCGAGCTGATCGCGAGCCAGGCCAGCGAGATCGCCACCGAGGCCGCCACCAACCTCGAGGAGAAGGCGATCAGCCTGATCGGGCGCCCGCTCTACGAGGCGTTCATCAAGGGCTACACCGCCAAGCAGTGGCAGACGGATCCGAGACAGCTGAGCGCCGACATCATCACGCGGCTGCCGGTCCGCTACACCTTCGAGAACGGCTGGTTCAGCGACACCCACGAGGGACTGCCGACCGACGGCTACACGGCGTGGCTGACCACGATGGCCGACCACCCGAAGATCGACGTACGGCTCGAGACCGACTACTTCCACGTCGCAGACACGTACAAGGGCCAGGTCCCGATCGTCTACACCGGGCCGATCGACGAGTACTTCGGCCACTCCGAGGGCCGGCTCTCCTGGCGCACCGTTGACCTCGAGGAGTCGGTCGAGGACGTCGACGACTTCCAGGGCACCGGCGTGGTCAACTACAACGACCAGGAAGTGCCCTTCACCCGGATCATCGAGTTCAAGCACTTCCACCCCGAGCGGGTGAGGACCCATCTGCCGGGCAAGACGGTCATCGTGCACGAGTACTCCCGGTTCGCCGAGGAGGGTGATGAGCCGTACTACCCGGTCAACACCGCCGAAGACCGGGCGAAACTGCTGAAGTACCGCGAGCTGGCCAAGCGGGAGCCGATGGTGCTCTTCGGCGGTCGGCTCGGCACCTACCAGTACCTCGACATGCACATGGCCATCGGCTCGGCCCTCAGCATGTTCGACAACAAGCTGAAGCCGCACTTCACCCAGGGTGAGGCGCTGGCCAGCGGAGGAGTGGACGAATGACCGCCCAGCCCAAGCACGCAGCCCCCGCGCCGGAGTCCTCCGAGTCGGGACCCGCCACCGTGACGCGACTCCTGCAGCGGCAGATCTTGCCGCTCGACCGGGACTTCGACGTGATGGCGCTGTACGTCGACCCCGAGGAGGTCAGGCTCGACGCGGACCGCTACGCGTTCGGCGGCAACCGTAACGCCGAGGACATCAACAACGCCCTGCTCCGGCAGTCCGCCTCCAACAAGGGCTCGATCCACCCCGACCAGATCGAGTCACGCACGGCGTTGCGCGTCCGCTCCGGCGAGCGCATCTCGTTCGGCACCTACTTCAACGCGTTCCCGGCCAGCTACTGGCGCCGGTGGACGGTGGTCGAGGAGGTCACCTTGAGCGTCGAGCTGCAGGGTGCCGGGGCCACCGTCATCGTGTACAAGTCGATGGCCGCGGGACACTCGCAGCGGGTCGCGGCGGAGTTCACCCTGGATGACGCGCCGATCCGGTTCAGCTTCCCGCTCACGCTGAAGCCGTTCATCGACGGCGGGTGGTACTGGTACGACGTGGTCGCCAGCGACGAGGACGTGCTCGTCACGTCGGCGGAGTGGACCGCGGAGGTGCCCGCCGGTCGGTCCGAGCACGGCACGGTCGATGTGGCGATCACGACCATGAACCGCCCCGATTACGTCGCCAAGCTGCTCGCCCAGATCGGCGAGACCGACGAGCTGCGTCCCTACCTCGACACCGTCCTCGTGATGGAGCAGGGCACCGACCTGATGCGTGACTCCGAGCACTTCCCGGCGGCCGAGAAGTCGCTGGGTGACCTGCTCCGCGTCATCGAGCAGGGCAACCTCGGCGGCTCCGGCGGATACGCCCGCGGCCAGCTCGAGTCGGTGCGCAAGGGCACGGCGACGTACGCCCTGATGATGGACGACGACGTTGTCTGCGAGCCCGAGGGCATCATCCGGGCCGTCACGTTCGGCGACCTCGCCAAGCGGCCGACGATCGTGGGCGGCCACATGTTCAACATCTACAGCCGCTCCGAGCTGCACAGCTTCGGCGAGATCGTCCAGCCGTGGCGCTTCTGGTGGCAGACCCGACCGGACGGCTTCAGCCGGTGGAACTTCGCCAACCGCAACCTGCGCTCCACCCGGTGGCTGCACAAGCGGGCGGACGTCGACTACAACGGCTGGTTCATGTGCCTCATCCCGCGCCGGGTGCTCGAGCAGATCGGGCTGTCGTTGCCGCTGTTCATCAAGTGGGACGACAGCGAGTACGGCCTGCGCGCCAAGGAGGCCGGCATCCCCACGGTGTCGTTCCCCGGCGCAGCGGTGTGGCACATCCCGTGGACGGACAAGAACGACGGCCTGGACTGGCAGTCCTACTTCCATCAGCGCAACCGCTTCGTCGCAGCCTTGCTGCACTCGCCGTACCCCCGCGGGGGGCGGATGGTGCGCGAGTCGTTCAACCACCAGATCAAGCACCTGGTCTCGATGCAGTACGCCACCGTGGAGATGCGACACCGGGCCCTCGAGGACGTCCTGGCCGGCCCCTACGCGCTGCACGGCGTGCTCGCGACCAAGCGGACCGAGATCAACGCCTTGGCCAAGCAGTTCTCCGACATGCAGCTGAAGAGCGACCGCGACGAGCTGCCGAGGGTCCGGCGTAAGCGACCGCCGCGCAAGGGTCGTGACACCAGCGTCGAGATCCCAGGCCCGAAGGGTTTGCTGATGGCCGCGATCCTCGCCCCCATCCGGCAGCTGCGCCCGGTGCGTCCGATGTCCCGGAAGTACGCCGAGATCGAGCTCACGGCGATGGACGTGAACTGGTACCGCCTGGCGAACCTGGACTCGGCGGTCGTCTCGATGAACGACGGCACCTCCGCCGCGCTCTACCAGCGTGACCCGCATCGGTTCCGTGACCTGCTCCGTCGTACCGTAGAGATCCACGAGCGTTTCAGCCGGGAGTGGCCGCGCCTCGCCGCGGAGTACCGTGCCGCGCTCGACGACATCACCTCGCCCGAGGCATGGGAGGAGACCTTCCGGCCTTGGACCGAACCCGACGAGTGAGTCCTCTCATGGCCACCGAAGCAGCTGCACCCGACCGGATCGTCCACGCCCCGCTCAACCCACCCTGGTCACAGCAGGGCCTCCTGGAGGTCTTCCGGCACCGCTACATCCTGACCCTCCTGGTACGCCGCGAGATCTCGGCGCGCTACCAGAGCTCGGTGCTCGGCCTGATGTGGTCCTACGTCAACCCGCTCACGCAGTTCTTCATCTACTACTTCGTGATGGGGATCCTGTTCGGGCGCGCGAACCGGGTCGATGCCTTTGCGATCCACGTCTTCACCGGCTTGATCATCGTCCACTTCTTCACCGAGACGATGAACGCCGGCACCCGCTCGATCGTGCGGAACAAGTCGCTCGTGCAGAAGATGGCGGTGCCCCGGGAGATGTTCCCGGTGGCCTCGATGCTGGTCTCCTTGTTCCATGTCGGGCCACAGTTGGTCATCCTGCTGCTCGCGACCACACTCGCAGGCTGGCGACCCGATCCGATCGGGATGGTGTACGCCGTCCTGGCGCTGCTGATCAGCATGACGATCGGCACCGCCATGGCGCTGTTGTTCAGCGCAGCGAACGTGTTCCTGCGCGATGTGGGCAACGCCGTCAGCATCCTCACCAACTTCGTGCGGTTCGGTGTCCCGATGGTGTACCCCTTCACCCTGGTGGCGGCGCGGTTCCGGGGTCACACCAACCTGTACCTGCTCAACCCGATGGTCGAGGCGGTCCTGGCGTTCCAGCGGGCGTTCTGGGTGGGTGCCACGAGCAATCCCGCCCGCACGGCCGTCGTCGACATGCCGCCGAACCTGTTCTGGCTCTGCATCCGTGCGCTGCTCATCAGCCTGGCGATCCTGGTGTTCGCCCAGTCGACGTTCTCGCGCCTCGAGCGCCGCATCCCGGAGCGCCTGCTGTGATCACCCCACGACGTTCTGCGTCTCCCCAGCTTCGCTCCTCCGTCGGACAACGCCCCGGGGACCCCGAATGACCGACAAGCGCTCCATCGTCGTCCGGCACGTGTCGAAGACGTTCACCCTGCGCTACCACCGCACGATCAAGCAGATGAGTATCGCGATGTTGCGGCAGCAGGAGCTTTCGGACTCCTTCCTGGCCGTCGACGACGTCTCCTTCACCGTGCGCCAGGGTGAGTCCATCGGGCTCATGGGCCTGAACGGCTCGGGCAAGAGCACGCTGCTGAAGATGATCAACGGGATCATGCGACCCGACTCCGGCAAGGTGCTCACCCGCGGCCGGACGGCCGGCCTGATCGCCACGGGCGCGGGCTTCCACCCGCAGCTGACGGGTCGCGACAACGTCTATCTCAACGCCGCGATCCTCGGCATGTCCGAGGCCGAGACCCGGCGCAAGTTCGACTCGATCGTGGAGTTCGCCGAAATCGGCAAGTTCCTGGACTCTCCGGTGGGCCACTACTCCTCAGGGATGTTCGCGCGGCTCGGCTTCGCGGTGGCGATCCACGTCGACGCCGACATCTTCCTGTCCGACGAGGTCCTGGCGGTCGGCGACCGTCCGTTCAAGCGCAAGTGCCTGGCCAAGCTGCAGGAGATCCGCGAGAGCGGCACGACCATCTTCTACGTCAGCCACTCGGCCGGCAGCGTCCGCAGCATGTGCGACCGCGTGCTGGTCCTGGAGAAGGGCCGGCTCGGCTTCGACGGCCCGGTCGACGAAGGCATCCGTTACCTGCACTACGACGACGACGCCGAAAACGCCCTTGACGCCGAGGCGGAGATGGACGAGGAGCTGGGCGCCGACATCTGAGCGCGGTGAAGCGCCGGATCGAGGAGGGCCAGCGATCCGTCTCGAGATCCATCGGCCCTTGGTGGGGCGCTGCCTCGAGGTCGAAGCACGCTTCGATCTCGCGCTCGACGGCGTGTCGAGTGGAAATTACACATGCGTAGTTACTCAGAACTCCTTCCTGCCCGTGTGTGACGGGTGTGAAACTTGCTGCGCATGTGACTCCTTCCACACGCCCTGGAGCGGCCCGCATGACCCCCAACCGCAGCCGGTTCGTGACCGCCTGTCAGCAGGTGCTGGCCGTCGGCGTGGTGCTCGCCGCCCTGACGCCTGCGGCGAGTGTGGTCACCCTCGACGTGGTGGGCACCAGCCCGGGCGGGGGTACGGCGCTCGCCCGGCCGACGGCGTACACGGCCGAGGCCCTGCGGCCCTCGAGAGTGCCGACCGCACCGGTCAAGCCGGATGTGCGTGAGGTGCAGCTGACGGTCCCCGGCACACCCGCGGCCCGACCGTTGCCGACCGCATCCGCACGGATCTCCACCGGGCCTGCCGGCCGGAGCACGCTGACCAGCACGGCCCAGAGCGTGACCGGCTTCGGCGAGGTCGGCGTCACCTGGGCAGCGGGGGTGTCCATCCCGCAGGCAGCCCTGCACGTCGCGGCCCGGACCAGCACGAACGGTGTCTGGACCCACTGGAGCGACGTTCCCTACGACCCCGCCCACGGCCCCGACCCGGGCTCGGCCGAGGCGCGGCACGCGCGGCCCGGTACCGAGCCCGTGCTGGTCGGCAACGTCGACCAGGTGCAGGTGAAGGTCGTCGTACCCCGGCCGCTCCCGGCCGACATGAAGCTCGCCGTGATCGGGCCCGGCAAGGCGACGCGCACCGCCGATGAGCGGGCCGCGATCGACACCAGCCGCCTCGACACCGCCTCTCTCGCGGCCGCGGCGGTCACCCCGGAGCCGATGATCTACTCCCGCGCCCAGTGGGGTGCCGATGAGAGCCTGCGCTCGAAGTCATCGCTCCACTACGGCGACATCCACGCCGGCTTCGTGCACCACACCGTCAACGCGAACAACTACACCCGTGCCGAGGTGCCCGGCATCATCCGCAGCATCTACGCCTACCACGTGCTGTCCCGCGGCTGGAGCGACATCGGCTACAACTTCCTGATCGACCGCTTCGGCCGGATCTGGGAGGGCCGGTACGGCGGTGTCGACCGGCCGGTGGTCGGCGCCCACACCCTGGGCTACAACGACGACTCGTTCGGGGCCTCGGCGATCGGCAACTACCAGATCGCCAGACCCAGCACCGCGCTGATCCAGGCCTTCGCCGCCCTCTTCGCCTGGAAGCTGTCGCTGCACGGCGTGTATGCCGCGTCCAGGCACCAGTTCGTCACCTCGCGGTGGTTCCAAGCGATCAACGGGCATCGCGACGCGGAGGCGACGCTGTGCCCGGGTCGGTACCTCTACAACAAGCTGCCCGCGATCCGGAGGCTCGCGGCCACCGACCAGCGCGGCTCTTCGGGCCGGCAGCTCGAGTCCGACATCGCCTCGACGAAGCAGCCCGACATCGTCGTCCGTCGCGCCCGGGGCGGCGAGGCGTTCGTGGTGCCGACCGGCGGCCTGATCCGCTTCCAGGGCGCGACCGACGCGGCGACCGGCGTCTCGGGAGCCACCCGGCTCGTGGTCACGCCCGACCTGACCGGCGACGGGCGCAACGACCTGCTCGTGCGCCGGG
>JAFMQY010000333.1 GCA_017354415.1 Nocardioides sp. | reverse complement strand
GTCACCCGGAGCGAACCCTCGACCCGCGCCGTTCGGGTGCCCGACCTCACCGCGCCGCTGTCGGCGCGGCCGCCCAGAAGGAGGCCGAGCGCGGTCACGACCATGGTCTTGCCTGCTCCGGTCTCCCCAGTGATCACGGTCAGCCCCGGACCGAGCTCGAGCGTGGCCGACTCGATGACACCGAGCCCGGTGATCCGCAGCTCCTCAAGCACCGTGGTCTCCTCGCCAGCGCTCGCTCGCGCCGCGCCAGCCCTCCACGGAGAGGCCGAACTTCGCCACCAACCGGTCCGTGAACGGCGCCTGGTGCAACCGCACCAGGCGGACCGGCCGCGCGCCTCGGCGAACCTCGATCCGCGCCCCCTGCGGGAGCTCGACGGTGCGCCGGCCGTCGCACCACAGAACGCCTGCCGCCTGGGCCGGAGCGATCACCTCGACCGCCAGCACGGACGTCGGGGCCACGACCAGCGGCCGGGCGAACAGGGCGTGCGCACTGATCGGCACCATCAGCAACGCCTCCACTCCGGGCCAGACGACCGGACCTCCGGCGCTGAAGTTGTACGCCGTCGAGCCGGTCGGCGTGGCGCACACGACCCCGTCGCACCCCCAGCGGGACAACGGCCGTCCGTCGACCTCGACCACCACCTCGAGCATCCGCTCGCGGGCAGCCTTCTCGACGCTGGCCTCGTTGAGGGCGAAGGTCTGCCAGACCAGCTCACGGTCGCGGAACACCGAGACGTCGATGGTGAGCCGGTCCTCCGCGGTGTAGCGCCGCTCCACGATCGCGTCGATCACCGAGCCGACGTCGTCGTGCTCGGCCTCGGCCAGGAACCCGACGTGCCCGAGGTTGACCCCGAGCAGCGGCGTGCCGCTCACGTGCGCGAGCTCGGCGGCCCGCAGGATCGTCCCGTCGCCGCCGATCACCACGACCAGCTCGCACTCGGCACTGGGGTCGCCCCCCTCGGCCAGCTCCACCGACGGATCGTCCGCCAGACCGAGCGCCGTCGCCTCCTCCCGGAGCAGTCGCACCCCGATCTCGTGTCCGGTCAGCGCGTCCACGACCTTCCGGGCGACGTCACGAGCCTGCGCACGTCCCGGGTGGGCGAGCAGGAGCACGCGGCGCCGGTCGGTCATGCTCACTCCCCCACCTTCTCACCCGCGATCCCCGCCGGTCCGGCCGACACCACGCGGTCGATCTCCTCGTGCCCGACGGTCGACGGGCCGTGCCGCAGCCAGAGGAAGAACTCCACGTTGCCGGACGGCCCTGGCAGCGGGCTGACTGTCACCCCGCGGGCACCCCAGCCGCGCTGGGCCGCGGCCCCGGCCACGGTCTGCACCGCCTCGGCACGCAGCCCGAGGTCGCGGACGACACCACCCTTGCCGACCCGCTCGCGCCCGACCTCGAACTGCGGCTTCACCATCAGCACCAGATCGCCGTCGGGAGCCGTCACCGACAGCAGCGCATCGAGCACGAGCGTCAGCGAGATGAAGGAGAGGTCCCCGACCACGAGGTTCACCGTCCCGCCGATCGTCTCGAGGTCGAGATCGCGGATGTTGGTGCGGTCGTGGACGACCACCCGTCCGTCCTGACGGAGCCGCCACGCGAGCTGTCCGTATCCCACGTCCACGGCTACTACCTCGCGCGCACCGTGCCGGAGCAGGACGTCGGTGAACCCGCCTGTCGAGGCACCGGCGTCCAGGCACCGCTGCCCGCGCACTACCAGGCCGCGCGGCTCGAATGCCGCCAGCGCACCCTCGAGCTTGTGTCCCCCGCGGGAGACGTACTCCTCGCCGCCCGGGATCTCAGGGTCCGCCGCGACCACGAGCGCGACGTCGGTGGTCACTGCGGTCGCGGGCTTGGTGGCGCGGGCACCCGCGACGCTCACCCGGCCGTCCGCGATCAGCTCGGCGGCGTGGTCCCGCGAGCGG
>JAFMQY010000226.1 GCA_017354415.1 Nocardioides sp. | reverse complement strand
GTCGCCAACGACACGCTCACCCCGACCCCGTCGACCAAGCACGAGGCGTCCGCCCCTGAGCACCATCCAGGGACGGGCGCCTCACCCTGCCCCTTGACAGGAAGTCACTCCATATCAGTGGGCCATGTCGACGAAGCGGGAGTAGTGCCCCTGGAAGGCGACCACGATGTCGCGGGTCGGGCCGTTGCGGTGCTTGGCCACGATCAGGTCGGCCTCGCCGGGGCGGGTCGACTCCTTCTCGTACACGTCGTCGCGATGGAGCAGGATCACCACGTCGGCATCCTGCTCGAGTGAGCCCGACTCGCGCAGGTCGCTCATCATCGGGCGCTTGTCGCCGCGCTGCTCGGGACCGCGGTTGAGCTGGGAGAGCGCGATGATCGGGACCTCGAGCTCCTTGGCCAGCAGCTTGATCTGGCGGGAGAACTCCGAGACCTCCAGCTGGCGGCTCTCGAACTTGCGGCCGGACGTCATCAACTGCATGTAGTCGATGACGACGAGGCGCAGGTCGTGGCGCTGCTTGAGCCGTCGCGCCTTCGCGCGGATCTCCATCATCGTCATGTTCGGGGAGTCGTCGATGAACAGCGGGGCGCTGGAGACCTCGGCCATCTTGCGGGCGAGCTTCTGCCAGTCGTCGTCGTTCATCTGGCCGTTGCGAATGTGGTTGAGCGGGACCTTCGCCTCCGCGCTGAGCAGTCGCATCGTGATCTCGGAGCGCGTCATCTCCAGGCTGAAGAAACAGGCAGCGAGGTTGTTGTGGATCGACGCCGCCCGGCACAGGTCGAGGGCGAGCGTCGACTTTCCGAGCGCCGGACGGGCCGCGATGATCACCATCTGGCCGTTGTGCAGACCGTTGGTCAGGTCGTCGAGGTCCGCGAAGCCGGTGGGCACGCCGTACAGCCCGGCCTCGCGGTTGCCGATCGCCTCGATCTCGTCGAGGACGCCGTCCATGATGTCGCTGAGCGGTGCGTAGTCCTCGGACGAGCGCCGGTCGGTGACCTGGTACACCTCGGCCTGCGCCGCGTCGACCACGTCGTCGACCTGGCCCTGACCGGCGTACCCCATCTGGACGATCCGCGTGCCGGCGTCGACCAGCCGCCGCAGGATCGCCTTCTCGCGGACGATATGGGCGTAGTAATCCGCGTTGGCCGCGGTCGGCACGTTGGCGGACAGGGTGTGGAGGTACGGCGCGCCGCCGATACGGGCGAGCTCGCCGCGGCGCTGCAGGTCGTTGGCGACCGTGATCGGGTCGGCCGGCTCGCCGCGGCCGTAGAGGTCGATGATCGAGTCGAAGATGACCTCGTGGACCGGACGGTAGAAGTCGGTGCCCCGCAGCACCTGGCTGACTTCGGCGATGGAGTCCTTGGACAGCAGCATGGCACCGAGGACGCTCTGCTCGGCCGCGTTGTCCTGGGGCGGCGTCCGGTCACCCGGCCGGGACGGCCGCTGGCCCGGCTCGTACGCCGCGGGGCCGTCGCCCCACTCGTCGCCGACGCTGTCACGGGGGGGCTCGGGCAGGTTCGCGTCCCACGACCCCTGCTCGGTGATGCTCACCCTCGTGCTCCTTCCGGCTCATCGGGGGTGCCGCCCGCGCCCTCCGGTTGTGACAGATGTGACGCTAGGGGCGACCGCCGACAGCGACCCGGAGGCGTCCGAGCACGCTCCGGCGTTCGTCCGGCACCAGCCGGTCCGACCCACCGAGGCGCGAATCTAGGCTTCTGCGCCGCGGTCCGAAAGTGCCCTGTCCACAGGGGCTGGGGATAACCGGCGTGGCGAGGTGGACGACCCTGCCTCGGCTGTGACCGGGCCCGTGGACAACGTGTGGAGAACCTCGTTGGTTTCGGCAGCATCATGCCTCTGACCTGCGTGTTCGCCGTTCCACAGATGTGCAGGCAAAAAATCCGCCGTGTGACCTGGTTCACCTTTTCGCCATCTGGGATTGGGTCGCTGGTTTGTCGACAGATCACCGCGCCCCTGGTCCACAAGGGGGATATCCACCGTTCATACACAGGCGGTCGGGTGTCTGCCGGAGCCCCGTGCGCGTCTGTGTGCCTGGTCGGTTGGGTGGCCAACTAACTGGTCGTCAGACTGCATGCCCGGACTCGGCGTGTTGCAGTCTGACGACCAGTCAGTTCGAACGTGACTGCATCAGCTACCCCACCGGGGGCCGTCGGCGTCAGGCGGACCGCCGTTGGGGTCCAACCCGAGGCGTCGCAGGAGGAGTGCTCGTCCGGCATCGGTGAAGCACGATTCGCGCAGCAGGGCGTACCACGCCTCGATCCGCTCCGGGTCGTGCGGTCGCCCGAGCGCCAGGTCGGCGTCACGCTGGATCCCGAGAGGGCGCCGCAGGACGTCGGTGTCCGCTGTCCGAGGCAGCCATGTGGCCCACCTTCGGGGCCCGGCCGTCCGCGACGCCTCCGCCTCGGGCCGTCGCTGTGGAAGGGGGCGTCTCAGCGTCCTGTGTGGACGAAATGCGGTTCGGTCTGGGGCATCTCCGCTTCGATGAAGAACTAACTGGTCGTCAGATTGCAGATTCGCCGCGGCGGGAATGCAATTTGACGACCAGTTGGTTTCCGACGCGACACGCTGAAGCGCACCACGGCCCGCCGAGGACCGGAGTCCGGGCGGGCCGTGGTGGGTTGGTACGGCGTCAGGCTGGGATGACGTTGAGGGCCACCGTCGCGGAGACGTCGTCGTGCAGACGCACCGACACCGAGTGGGGGCCGAGGGTCTTGATCGGGTTGCCGAGGGCGATCGCGCGGCGGTCGACCTCCTCACCGGCGACCGTGGCGAGAGCGCCGGCGATCTCGGTGGTGGTGACGGCGCCGAACAGGCGACCGGTGGAGCCGGCCTTCACCTTCACGTCGACGGGGGCGGCCTCGAGCCTGCCCTTGATCTGGTCGGCGTGCTCCTGGTCTCGCACCGAGCGGGAGGCGCGGGCCCTCTTGATCGACTCGACGGTCTTCTCGCCGCCACGGGTCCAGCGGATCGCGACGCCGCGGGGCAGGAGGTAGTTGCGGCCGTAGCCGTCTTTGACCTCGATCACGTCGCCGGGCTGCCCGAGGCCGGTGACCTCCTGGGTCAGGATGATCTTCATCGTGTCCGCCCCTCTCAGCGACCGGTCGAGGTGTACGGCAGCAGCGCGAGCTCGCGCGCGTTCTTCACTGCGATCGCGACGTCGCGCTGGTGCTGGACGCAGTTGCCGGTCACCCGACGCGCGCGGATCTTGCCGCGGTCGGAGATGAACTTGCGGAGCAGCGTGGTGTCCTTGTAGTCGACACCGGTCGCCTTCTCCTTGCAGAACTGGCAAACCTTCTTCTTCGGCTTGCGCATCACTGCCTTGGCCATTGTGGTGCTCCCTTTCAGTGAGCCCGTCCCTGAGTGATGGCAGGGTCGGAATGGATTTCTTCGGTTGTTTCTGGTGTAGCTGGTGGATCTCGATGCGTCCGTCCCGGCTTCGCACGCTCAGCCGGGGCGCTTACTCGATCTGCCCGCCTCGCTTCGCTCGGCGGGGACGGTCAGAACGGCGGCTCGTCCGAGCTGACGCCGGGGGCGGCCCAGGGGTCCTTCGAGGCACCGCCTCCCGCGGGAGCACCCTGGCTCTGCGCCGGGGAGGCCCACGGGTCGTTGTCGGAGGGACCGGCCTGGCCACCCTGCCCACCTGAGTACGACGCGCCCGACCGCTGCGTGCGGGTCACCTTGGCGGTGGCGTAGCGCAACGACGGACCGACCTCGTCGACCTGGATCTCGAAGACGGTGCGCTTCTCACCCTCGCGCGTTTCGTACTGCCGCGAGCGGAGGTTGCCCTGCACGATGACGCGCATCCCCTTCTGGAGGGACTCCGCGACGTTCTCCGCGGCCTGGCGCCACACCGAGCAGGACAGGAACAGGGCCTCGCCGTCCTTCCACTCGTTGGTCTGGCGATCGTAGGTGCGCGGCGTCGAGGCGATCCGGAAGTTCGCCACCGCGGCCCCGGACGGCGTGAAGCGGAGCTCGGGGTCGTCGACCAGGTTGCCCACGATGGTGATCTGCGTGTCGCCTGCCATGTCAGGTCTCCTCCAAGAGTGCGGATGCGTTCGGGCTCATCGTGCTCGGTACCGCCGACAGAAGCCACCGGCGTTCCACAGCGCGTCAGTGAGCGTCGGGACGCATCACCTTGGTGCGGAGCACCGACTCGTTGAGCCCGAGCTGCCGGTCGAACTCCTTGACCGTCGCCGGCTCGGCAGTCAGGTTGATGACCGCGTAGATGCCCTCGGCGTTCTTCCGGATCTCGTAGGCCAGGCGGCGCCGGCCCCACACGTCGACGTTCTCGACGCTGCCGCCGTCCTTGCGGATGACGTTGAGGTACTTGTCGAGCGACGGCTCTACCGTCCGCTCTTCGAGACTCGGGTCGAGGATGACCATCACTTCATAGGCACGCACAGCGGTCCCCACCTCCTCTGGACTAGAGCGGCCACGGACCATCCGTGGCAGGAGGGCTTGCGTGACGCGGCAGTCTGTCAACTCGTCGTCGGGCGACCGCCGCGGTCGACCCACGCACAGCGGGACGACCGGCCAAGGCTAACAGCGGGCAGGCGGACGGACCGAATCCAGCGGCACCACGTCCCCGCCCGCCGCTAGCGTGCCGCCATGAGCGATCGACCCTACGTCCACGCCCTCGTCCTCGACTGCGCCGAGCCGCGCCGAAACGCCGACTTCTACGCCGAGCTGCTCGGATACCAGGTCGTCTACGCCGACGACGAGTGGGTCACGGTCGCCGGTCCCGGGCCCATGATGGCCTTCCAGCTCGCGCCCGACCACGTCCCGCCCACCTGGCCGGCCAACGACGTCCCGCAGCAGATGCACCTCGACTTCTTCGTCGCCGACATCGCGGCGGCCCACCAACGCGTTCTCGACCTCGGCGGCCGCGCCGTACAGCCCGAGGAGCCGCCGGCTCCCGGCGACGACCGTGGCTTCCGGGTGTACGCCGACCCGGCCGGTCACACCTTCTGCCTCTGCCGGCCGTCGAAGACCTCCTGGCAGTAGTTCTCCACAGGTCGCCGTCGACCCCGCCACGACAGCCCCGAGGCTCGCCTAATGTCGCGGGATGCGCACCGTGCTCGCCGGCCGGCTCCGACTGGTCGACCTCGTCGGAGAGGGCGGATCGGGCACCGTGTGGCAGGCCTGGGACACCCGGTGCCGGACGTGCGTCGCGGTCAAGGTCGTCCCTCGCGTCACCGGCGACGCCCAGCCGCCGACATGTCCGCCCCACCGTCACCCGGTCGTGCCCACCGAGCGCCTGCTCGACGGTGACGCACACGTTTCCGTGATGCGGCTGGTCCGCGGCGGCACCGCCGACCGGCTGCTGGCCGCCTACGGCGCGCTCCCGCACGACTACGTGGGGGTACTGCTCGACCAGCTGCTCCGGGCGCTCGCCGCCGTCCACACGTCCGGGCTCGTGCACCGGGACGTGAAGCCGGCCAACATCCTCCTCGAGCCCACCCGCACCGGGCGGCCCCACCTGCGACTCGGCGACCTCGACGTGGCGGCCCGGCTCGGCGAGGTCCCGCCCGTGCTGGTGGGGACCGACGGCTACGTCGCCCCCGAGGCCGCGCCGGGACTTCCCGCCGACGCCCG
>JAFMQY010000102.1 GCA_017354415.1 Nocardioides sp. | reverse complement strand
TAGGTCGGCGGCCCGGGGTCGGTGTCAGCCCCCCGTGATCTGGTTGATCGAGTCGAGCGCTGCGTTCCAGGCGTCGTCAGGCGAGGTGCCCTTGGTCTCGACGTTGGTCAGCTGCGTGGTGATCGCGCTCTGGATCTGCGTGTCGTAGAGGCCGAGCGGCGGGATCTTCATCTTGCTGGCGATGTCACCGAAGATCTGGCCCACCGGCGCGTTGCTGAAGTACTTGCTCTTGGCAGTCTTCACACCGGGGTCTGCGGCCGCGTCGGAGTTCGACGGGAAGTGCCCGCCGTCCTTCCACATGGTCACCTGCTGGTCCTTGCTCGACAGCCACTCGACCAGTGCGATCGCGGCGTCCTTGTGGGCCGCAGCGGTGGGAACGCCGAGCCACGAGCCACCCCAGTTGGTGGCACCGCCGGGCAGTACCGGAGCGATGTTCCACTTGCCGGCGTAGCTGTCGCCAGCCTGGCCCTGGATGTACCCCATCATCCACGTGGGGCAGGCGAGGGCCGCGAACGCGCCGCTCGAGAAGGCCTTGTTCCACGGGTCGGTGAACTGCGAGAGGCCGGCGGTGATGCCGTCCTGCGCGGCCTGAGTGGCGTAGGCCCAGGCGTTCTTCACGCCGTCGCTGTTCTCCACGTCGGTGTCGCCGTTGGCGTTGGCGTACGCCTCGTTGCCCTGGTACACCGCGGTCGAGAAGATGCTGGCCGCGCTGTCGACGAAGTGCGAGTCCGCCGGCTTGGTCGGGGAGGCCTCGTACTGCTTGCCGAAGTTGATGAAGTCCTGCCAGGTGGTCCACTTCTTGGCCAGGGTCGCCGGGTCGGACGGCAGGCCGGCCTGCCTGAGCAGGTCGCTGCGGTAGCAGATCGCCTCGGGGCCGATGTCGGTGCCGAGACCGACCGTGTCCGACCCGTCGCTGGTGGAAGCCATGTTCCACTTCCAGGGGTAGAACTCCGCCTTGTCCGCGGCGGCGTTCGGAACGTCGTTCCAGTTCACGAACTGGTCCGCGTGGTTCTTCACGACGTCGGCGACGAAGCCGATCTCGATCCCCTGAACGTCGTCCAGACCGCTACCGGCCGCAAGGCGGGTCTTGAGCTTGGTCCAGTAGTCGGCTGACTGCTCGACGTCGTCTTCCTTGATCGTGATGTTGGGGCAGAGCTTGTGGTAGGCGTCCCACAGGCCGGCCTCCTTGAAGCCGAACGTGCCGAAAAGGCCGACGGTCAGCGTGGTGTCGGCGGTGGTGCCGCAGGGGCCTGCGTCCGCCTGGGTGTTCGTCGCTGCCGACGAGTTGTTGCTGCCGCAGCCGGCGAGCACAAATGCGCCGAGGGCGGCCACCGCCAACAGCGCTGCGCCGCGGCGACGCGTGGAGCTTCGAGGCATGGGTCCTCCTGTTTGGGGGTCCGGACTCGGTCCGTCCCGGATCCGTGAGAGCGCTCTCACAAGCGCCTTGCGGACAGGATGCTGTGGCGGTGCTCACAAGTCAAGGACTTGTTTCGAACTCGTTGCCAAAGTCCTGCCCTCGCTGGCCGAGGTCCCCGTCGCTCACCCGGTTGCGCGTCGCACCATCTCGACCGGGAGCACGGTGCGGTGAGGGAGGTCGTCCTCGCCCTCGATCCGAGCGAGCAGGAGCCGGGTCATCGTCGTCCCCAGTTCGGCGATCGGCTGCCGAACCGTGGAAAGCGGTGGCTCGTGCTCGGCCGCGGCGGGGATGTCGTCGAAGCCGACCACCGCGACGTCGTCACCGACGTCCCTGCCGGCGGCGTGGACGGCCCGGATGGCGCCGATCGCGGCCAGGTCCGAGGCCGCGAAGATCGCGTCCACGTCCGGGCGCCGCTCGAGGAGGCGGGTGGCAGCATCGAAGCCGCCCGCTGAGGTGAAGTCGCCCACGGAGACCAGGCTCTCGTCGTACGTCAGACCCGCTGCCTCGATGCCGGCACGGTATCCCGCGAGCCGGTCCTGGCCGGCACACATGTCGAGGGGGCCGGCGACGGTCGCGACGCACGTGTGCCCGGACGACAGCAGGTACGACGTGGCGAGGGCGCCGCCTCCGACGTTGTCGGCGTCGACGTACCACAGGCGACGGCGGTTGCTGAGCGGCCGGCCGCTCAGGACGGTCGGCACGCCGATCTCCTCGAGGTGCTGCGGAAGGCGGTCCTTCCCGTGCAGCGACATCAGCAGGACGCCGTCGACGTGCCCGCCCGCGGCGTAGGCGAGGAAACGCTTCTGGTCCTCGCGCCGGCTCATCACGGAGAACACCAGCTGGCGGCCGGTGGACGCGACGGTCTCCTGGGCGCTGCGCAGCATCCGGAGGAAGAACGGGTCGGAGAACATCTTCTCCTCGCTCTCCTCGACGAGGAAGGCGACGGAGTCGCTGCGGCCGGTGACCAGCGACCGGGCGGCGAGGTTGGGCACATAGGAGATCTCGCGTGCGGCGTCCATCACCACCGTGCGTGCGTGCTCGCTCACCTTGGTGTCGCCGCGCAGCACTCGGCTGGCGGTGGCTCGGGAGACGCCGGCGCGGGCTGCCACCTCTTCCAGAGTCGGCGCGGGGCGGCCCCGGGCCGGCCTACGTGGGGCCGTGGTCACCGGGGAAGTGTTGCACGTCACGCGAACGTTCGCGGACTTGCTCGGGCGTCGTGCCTGGCGCGGACGGCGGCGATTATCGTGCTGACGTGAGTGCTGCGTCATCCTCCCCAGACCCGATGGGCTCCTCCTCCGGCCCCGAGTTCCACTACTCCGACCTCCTCCCGATCGGCGCCGACGACACGCCGTACCGACTGGTCACCACCGAGGGGGTCTCGACGTTCGAGGCGGGGGGTCGCACGTTCCTCCGGGTGGAGCCCTCGGCGCTTCGCCGGCTCACGGCCGAGGCGATGCACGACATCGCGCACTACCTGCGGCCTGCCCACCTCGCCCAGCTTCGGAAGATCATCGACGACCCGGAGTCCAGCGGGAACGACCGGTTCGTGGCGCTGGACCTGCTCAAGAACGTCAACATCTCCGCCGGCGGCGTGCTGCCGATGTGCCAGGACACCGGGACCGCGATCGTGATGGGCAAGAAGTCCGAAGGGGTGCTGACCGGGGTCGACGACGGCGAGGCGATCAGCCGGGGCGTGTACGACGCGTACACCAAGCTGAACCTCCGCTACTCCCAGCTCGCGCCGATGACGATGTGGGACGAGAAGAACACCGGCACGAACCTGCCGGCGCAGATCGAGCTCTACTCGACGCCCGACCACGACGGCGTGCCGGAGTACACGTTCCTGTTCATGGCCAAGGGAGGTGGATCGGCCAACAAGTCGTTCCTGTTCCAGGAGACGAAGGCGGTCCTGAACCCGAAGCGGATGCTGTCCTTCCTGGACGAGAAGATCCGCTCGCTCGGAACGGCCGCATGCCCGCCGTACCACCTGGCGGTGGTGATCGGAGGCACCTCGGCGGAGTTCGCGCTGAAGACCGCGAAGTACGCGTCGGCGCACTACCTCGACCACCTACCGACGTCCGGATCCCTGTCGGCGCACGGGTTTCGGGACCTCGAGCTGGAGGAGGAAGTCTTCAAGCTCACTCAAGGTTTTGGTATCGGCGCACAGTTCGGCGGCAAGTACTTCTGCCACGACGTCCGGGTCGTCCGGCTCCCGCGGCACGGGGCGTCGTGCCCGGTCGCGATCGCCGTCTCGTGCTCGGCCGACCGGCAGGCGCTCGGCAAGATCACACCCGACGGGGTCTTCCTCGAGCAGCTCGAGACGGACCCCGCGAAGTACCTCCCCCACACCGCCGCGACCCAGCCCTCGGACGACGCTGACGTCGTACGGATCGACCTCAACCGGCCGATGGCCGAGATCCTGACGAAGCTGTCGAAGCACCCGGTCAAGACCCGGCTGTCGCTGTCCGGCCCGCTCGTCGTCGCCCGCGACATCGCCCACGCCAAGATCCAGGAGCGGCTCGACGCCGGCGAGGAGATGCCGTCGTACCTCAAGGACCATGCCGTGTACTACGCCGGCCCGGCGAAGACGCCCGAGGGCTATGCGTCCGGCTCCTTCGGGCCGACCACCGCCGGCCGGATGGACTCCTACGTCGAGGGGTTCCAGGCGCAGGGCGGCTCGATGGTGATGCTGGCGAAGGGCAACCGATCCAAGGCCGTCACCGAGGCGTGTGCGGCCCACGGCGGCTTCTACCTGGGCTCGATCGGCGGACCGGCCGCGCGGCTCGCGCAGGACTGCATCAAGTCGGTCGAGGTGCTGGAGTACCCCGAGCTCGGGATGGAGGCGGTCTGGAAGATCGAGGTCGAGGACTTCCCGGCGTTCATCGTGGTCGACGACAAGGGCAACGACTTCTTCACCGACCCCGGCGGCGCCGTCACTGTCCCCCTCTCCGGGATCCGCGTCCGCTCCGCCCAGTAGCCCGCGCGCAACGTCATGAGCTGCCGTCGTTCCAGCGACCAGGAAGTTTGACGCTACGGGGAGTCCGGGGGTCAGGCTCGATGGCCCACGATCGCGCAGCCGCGACTTCGCCAGGCACGCTCGATCTGCCCGAAGAACTGGTCCGGCGGGGGTCGCCGCTTCCGGGACGTCATGCGAACTGGTCGTGCTAGCGACCAGAAGGTATGACCTTGCGGGGACCCGACGACGAGGTGGTGGTGAGGGAGTCGCGGCGGCGCCGGTCGAGCGGTGAGGTACGGCGGTCGAGGCGGTCGTCGAGCAGACGCAGGGCACGCTCGGCCTGGCCGTCGCTGACCAGGCAGAAGAGCAGCGTCTCCTCGACGATCTCGCGCTGGGCGGCCGAGCCGCCGACGCGAGGCAAGGTTGGCAGCACGTCGGCGAGCAGCCGAGCAGCCCGTTCCCACTGCCCCTCACCCGCGGCGAGCAACGCCTCGCACACCGTCGCGACGGCCGTCTGCATGGTCGGCTCGGCTGACGTGAGGCAGTGCGCGTGCAGGCGAGCGAGGCGCCCGACGTCACCGGATGCGGCGATGCCCAGTGCCGCGTGGAGTGCGACGAACGGGGTCTCCGGCCGGTCCACGAGCTGCGCTCCGGCCGCCTCGAGCACGCCCGTGGCCGGAGGTGGAGCGCTCTCCCCCTGGAACGCCGACACCCCGGCAGCGTCGTCCCAGCCGGACGTCGTGACGCGCCAGCGCCAGAGGAGCGAGGCCGAGTCGATGAGCGCTCGAACACCGGTGACAGCCGGCGGGGCGAGCTGGCTGTAGTACCGCTGCCGCACCGCCTCGGTGTCGCCCATCGCCAGCTCGTGCAGGGCCGCGTGCCAGGAGAAGTGCGCCCGATGGCTCGCGCCCCGACCGCTCTCGAGCACCCAGTGGTCGAGCCAGGCGCGCCCGGCGTCGTGCCGTCCGGTCTCGTACATCACGTGGGTCTGGGCGTGCACCGCGTGCCCCGACGTGGGCTCGCAGGACAGGGCGCTCTCCGCGAGGAGCCCGGCGTCGTCGAAGCGTGACTGGTCCTGGCGGGTGAACGCCAGGAGTGAGATGTACCACCAGTGGTCGCCGTACGCCGGCGCGAGGCCCTCGACGAGCTCCCACGCCTCCTGCTGGATGTCGGTGACCCCGGAGAAGGCGATGGTGGGCACCGCCGCCGAGACCGCGAGCACGTCGCGTGGGTACTGCGCGATGTGGTTCATCAGCGCGGTCGCGCCGAGGTTGCGGGCGTCCTCGACCCGCCGGCCGACCACCTCGACGAGGCTCCGCTCCCGATCGTCGGCCCTGACCCGCGCGGCCTTCCGCGCCGCCCGGAGGCGGGCAGCGACGTCGACGTCCGCGCCGCCCTCGTGACCGAGCATGGCGAGCGCGGCGTGGGCGGCGGCGAAGCCCGGGTCGAGCTCGGTCGCCTCCAGCAGAAGCGACTCGCCCCCGGACTGCAGGCGCATGACCCGCTCCAGCCCCGAGTTGTACGCCGCGGCTGCCTCCGCCGTGGTCGACAAGGGCAGCCCGAGCGGGTCGCGGGGTCTCGCCACCGGGTGGTGTCCGCCGACCAGCCGGCCGTCGGCCAGGCGGCGCGGGAGAGGGGCGAGCTCGTCGAGCACCGCGATCGCGACCTGTGCGGCTTGGGCGCGGATCTCCGGGATGGCCGTGGACTCCCACAGCTCCCCTCGGCGAACGGCACCGAGCGTCCAGACGGGGGCCTCGCTGGAGCCCGAGGAGTCCACCAGCCTGCCGTCTCGCGTCCTGACTCCCATCCCGAAAGTCGCGGGCTGGGCCAGGGCGACTCCGGCGCGCGGGGCCAGGAGCTCGTCGTACAGCGGGTCCGTCCCGGCCTCCAAGGTGATGGCGGGCCCGGTGCAGTTCACCACCCAGCCGACCTCACGGGTCGTCCCGTCCGAGAGCGTGACCCGTAGCCCGCCGAGCGCCAGCGGTTCGACCGCCAGCACCTCGGCCGCAGAGACGGTGAGCCGCGCGACGTCCCGCAGGGCTGCCAGCGTCGCGGCCGAGACGGGTGACATCCGATGGCGCACCCGACCCCAGCTGCCGGCGTACTCCTGAACGAACTCGAGTCGGTCGGCGTCGTTCAGCCGCCCCCACAGCGTCTGGACGACGGTGCGAAGACCGTCGACGGCGGGGCGCCAGTCGCCGGTCGCGGCCCGGACCCGGACCAGGTGCGCGGTCGCGCGTTCGCGGTACTCCGCCAGCGAGGTCCCCCAGTCGCCCACCTCGGGGATGGCGGCGAGCTGGGGCTCGGCGAGGTGCTCACGCGGGAGCTCCCCGTTCCGGGACACCGCGTGGATGCGTCGGTCGGGCCGCGTGTCTACGCCGGTCAGCGACACGACGACGTCGACCATGGTGAGTCCGGTGCCCACGAGCAGCGCGTCGGCCGGCCCGGCGAAGTCCCGGCGTACGACGTCGATGGCGCCGGGTGCCCAGGGGTCGGCGACGAAGAACGGGGAGTCGCGCAGGTCCTGCGGAGCCCAGCGCGCGCGCGGCGACAGCTCACCCGTGGCCAGCACGACGGCCCCGGCCTCGAGGGTCCGCCCGTCGTCCGTGCTCACGAGCATTCCGTCGGCCTTGCGTCGGATCCCGGTCGCCCGGGCCCGGACGTGGCGCAGAGCCGGAGCGCCTTCGGCGGCGTAGGCGTCGGCCACGGTCGCGTCGAGATAGGTCCCGAACTCCTCGCGCGGCGCGAAGTCACCCGGTTCGGGCATCAGCTCGGGGATCTGACGGGCGCGCCAGGCCACGAAGTGGCCGGGCTCGTCCGGCAGCGCGCTCATGCCACCGGCGGGCACGTTCAGCAGGTGCCGCGGGTCGGTCGTGCCGAACGCCGTACCCCGGGCGCGATGCGGTGCAGGGTCGACCAGCACGACGTCCAGGGCGGTGCCCCTCCGCCGGGCCGTCCGGGCGAGATGAAGGGCGGTCAGGCTGCCGGACGCACCGGCACCGATCACCACCACGCACGGCGTACGTCGATCGCCCTGGTTCATCTGCACCCCTCTCAGCAGCCCTATTCTTACGAATGTCTACTGTCTTACTCAACTTTTCAGCCGCATCCAAGTCCCCGCGCCGAGCATCCGACCTGTTCCCTACCGTGGTGCCCATGGAGTACGCCGAGGTGGCCCGGAGCGCCTCCGAGCGCGGGGAGCTGGTGCTGCGCGAGCGACGCCCCGGCCCCGATGACCCGTCCGGTGGCCCTACCGTGCTCGAGCTGCGTGCCAACGGCGTCTTCGTGATGGACACCGCCGAGCACGCCTCCGAGAAGGCGATGGCCGACGCGGCACTGGACACGGTCGAGCACCCGAGCCGGGTCCTGGTCGCCGGCCTCGGTCTCGGCTTCACCCTCGACCGGGTGCTCGGCGACCGGCGGGTCGAGCACGTGGACGTCGTCGAGATCGAGCAGGCGCTGGTCGACTGGATGCGCGACGGCACCATCCCCCACGGCCGACAGCTGCTCGCCGACACACGCGCCCGGGTCGTCGTCGCCGACATCGCGACCGTGGTCGCCGAGGCCGGCGACACGTCGTACGACGTGGTGCTGCTCGACGTCGACAACGGCCCCGGTTACCTCGTGCACAAGACCAACGCGTCCATCTACGACGCCCCGTTCCTCACCGACGTACGCCGCCTGCTCGCGCCCGGCGGAGCGCTGGTCGTCTGGTCCGCCGCGCCGGCGCCGGCCCTGGCCGAGGCGTTGCGGACGGTCTTCGAGAACGTCGACGAGCACGGTCACGAGGTGCGGCTCCAGGACCGCGAGGAGCAGTATTGGCTGTACGCCGCCCGTCGCGGTTGACGGCGTTTCGATGGGCCCCGGCGGCGGGAAGCATCCGGGTCTGACGGACTCGGAGGATGCCTGGGAGGCGGATGATGAGCAGCGAGCAGGATGCCGTCGAGCCGTACCTCACGCTGCTCGAGGGCTTCGTCTCCGCGCGGCTGACGGCTCGGGCGTTCGAGCAGCAGTTCCTCGATCGCTACCAGAACGACTCGTTCAGGTGGTCCGCGCCAGTCTTCGACGTTCTCGACGACCTGTTCGCCGATGTCGATGCCTACGTCGCCGACGGCGAGCAGCGCGATGTCGACGACGGCGACCTCGACGACGAGGGGCTGCGCACCTCGGCCGAAGCCGCGCTCGCCCGCCTGCAGTCGCTCTGACTCCCGGTCCCGTCGCCGCGTAGATTCGGGACATGAGCGGCGACTTCCGCATCGAGCACGACTCCATGGGCGAGGTCGAGGTGCCTGCCGACGCGCTGTGGCGGGCCCAGACCCAGCGGGCGGTGCAGAACTTCCCGATCAGCGGCCGCCCCCTGCCGCCGGCCCTGATCCACGCGCTGGCCCGGATCAAGGGCGCCGCGGCGCGCGCCAACGCCGATCTCGGCGTGGTCACCGCCGAGCAGCGCGACGCGATCCTGTCGGCGGTCGCCGGAGTCGTCGCCGGGGAGCACGACGACCAGTTCCCGATCGACGTCTTCCAGACCGGGTCGGGCACCAGCACGAACATGAACGTGAACGAGGTGATCTCGTCGCTGACCGCTCGAACCGGTGTCGACTGCCACCCGAACGACGTCGTCAACGCGAGCCAGTCGTCGAACGACACCTTCCCCAGCGCGATCCACGTGGCCGCCGTGCTCGCCTGCGGCGACCTCGACGACGCGACCGCAATCCTCCACGAGGCTCTGGCCGCCAAGTCGCGCGAGTACGGCGACGCCGTGAAGTCCGGCCGCACCCACCTCATGGACGCCACCCCGGTCACGCTCGGCCAGGAGCTCGGCGGGTACGCCGCCACCGTGGCCCACGCGCGGGACCGGATCGCGGCGACCCTGCCGCGGGTCCGCGAGCTGGCGCTCGGCGGCACGGCCGTCGGCACCGGGATCAACACCCCGCGGGGCTTCGCCCAGGACGCGATCCGCTACCTCAACGAGGACACGGACGGCGGGTTCGAAGAAGCCGGCGACCACTTCGAGGCACAGGGCACCCAGGACCACCTCGTCGAGCTCAGCGGCGCTCTGCGGACGTACGCCGTGGGGCTGGTGAAGATCTGCAACGACCTGCGCTGGATGGGCAGCGGGCCGACCGCCGGCCTCGCCGAGATCCACCTGAAGGACCTCCAGCCGGGCTCGAGCATCATGCCGGGCAAGGTGAACCCGGTGATTCCCGAGGCCACGCTGCAGGTCTGCGCCCAGGTGCTCGGCAACGACGCCGCGATCGCCTTCGCCGGCGCGAGCGGCAGCTTCGAGCTGAACGTGATGCTCCCGGTCATCGCCCGCAACCTCCTCGAGTCGATCGAGCTCCTCGCCAGCTCCTCCCGCCTGCTCGCCACCTGCGTGGACGGGATCACCGCCGACCGTGAGCGGATGCGCGCGTACGCCGAGTCCTCGCCGAGCATCGTGACCCCGCTGAACAAGTACCTCGGTTACGAGTCCGCCGCGCGGATCGCCAAGCAGGCGTTGGCGAACGGCGCGACGATCCGGCAGACCGTGCTCGAGCTGGGCTACGTCGAGCGTGGCGAGATCACCGAAGCGCAGCTCGACGAGGCTCTCGACGTCGACCGGATGACGTCCTCATGAAGACATACGTGATCACCGGCGGATCGGACGGCATCGGCCTCGAGTGCGCCAGCCAGATCGCCGCGGCGGAGCCGGGCTGCCGGATCCTGCTGGTGGGCCGCAACCCCGACCGCACCACCGGCGCGGTCACACGCATCCGCGACGAACAGCCCGACTGCGGGGTCGACTCGCTGCTGTGCGACTTCGCCGACCAGGCCGCCGTACGCCGTCTCGCGGAGGAGGTGCTCGCGACCTGCGAGCGGATCGACGTCCTCGTCAACAACGCCGGGACGGTGTTCGCCCGCCGCACCCTGACCGGTGACGGCATCGAGGCGACGTTCGCGGTCAACCACCTCGGCGGCTTCCTGCTCACCCAGCTGCTCGTCGACCGGCTGGAGGCGAGCGCCCCTGCCCGAGTCGTGTTCACGGCGTCCGGCGGGCACTACAACGGGACACTCGACTTCGACGACCTCGGGTTCGAGCACGGCTACACGATCATGCGCGCCTACTGCCGCTCCAAGCTGGCGAACGTCCTCACCGCACGCCACCTCGCGCGCGAGCTCGACGGCACAGGCGTGACGGTGACGTCGCTGCACCCGGGCGAGATCGCCACCAACATCTGGAACGGCGCGCCGTGGTTCGCCCGGCCGGTCCTGGCCGTGCTCAAGAGGGTCCCGATGGAGAGCCCCGAGGTCGGTGGATCGCGCCTCGCCTACCTGGCGACCAGCCCGGAGGTCGAGGGCGAGACCGGCGGCTACTACCAGCGCAACCGGCTCCGCGAGCCCTCGGAGCTCGCCCGCGACGATGCGCTCGGCGACCGGCTGTACGCCGTGAGCGCGGCGATGGTGGGCATCCCCGACCCTGCCGCCTGAGACCGTCCGCTCACGCGGAGTCGAGGAACGCGTCGAGCTCGGTGACCAGGTCAGACCAGGCGGGCTCGTCGGCCATCATGATGTGGTTGCCGGAGTCGAGGAGGTGCACGGTGCTGCCCGGGATCAGCGCTGCCAGCTCCCGCGCCTGTGCCGTCGGCACCCGCCGGTCGCGGCGGGCGTGCAGCACCAGCGTGGGGCAGGCGACCTGGGGGGCAAGAGCAGAGACGTCGAGGTTCGCGAACGTGTCCAGGAACCGGACGACGTTCTCGGTGGAGGTGGTCGCGCGCTGCAGGGCGTTGAAGGCGTCCCAATGCTCGCGAGTCGCATCGGGGAGGAACTGCGCGGCGAAGACCTGCCGGTACGCCGAGTCGTCGCGGCGCCAGCCCACCCGCCCCACCTGCAGGTCGAGGGCGGCCTCCTCCCGTTCCTCGGCGGTGGCGGCACGGGCCAGTCGCCCGCGCGCATACGCGCCGACCAGCACGATCCTGGCGACCCGCTCGGGATGGCGTACGGCGTAGGCCAGGGCGACCGCCCCGCCCTGGGAGACCCCGAGCAGAGGGAAGCGGTCCAGGCCGACCGAGTCCACGACCAGCTCGAGGTCCTCCACCCAGGCATCCAGGCTGAAGTCGTGGACGTCCCAGTCGGACATCCCGCAGCCCCGCTCGTCGTACCGGACCAGTCGATGGTGTGCCGACAGCGCGTCGAGCCAGTGTGCCCAGATCGGGCTGTCCCACTCGAGATCGAGGTGGGTCAGCCAGTTCGCCGCCTTGACCAGGGGAGGCCCGGATCCGGTGCAGGCATAGGCGATCCGCACCCCGTCGGGCGAGGTGCAGTAACGGATCTCCTGGGACGCGCGTGGATGGGATGCATCCACGAGCGCAGGAGGGGCGCCGCCGTCGTGGCTCACGGGGGCGACGAACCGGTAGCCGACCCCGTGCACGGTGGCGATCAGGCGCTGGTCGCGGCCGTCGTCCCCGATCGCCTTCCGGACCGCCTTGAGCCGGCTGGTCAACGCCGAGTCGCTGACGAAGCGGTCACCCCACACGGCATCGAGCAGCTCGGTCTTGGTGACGACCCGATCGCGGTGGGTGACGAGGTAGACCAGGACCTCGAAGACCTGCGGCTCGACATGCACAGCCGCCCCGCCACGCGTGAGCTCGAAGCGCACGGGATCCAGCTGGCACTGCTCGAACGTGAAGACCATGTCCCCGTCCCATGTCTCACCTGACATTGTCACGATCCAAGGGCGCCCGCGACAACCGCTCCTCCAGCAGGTCTCCTCACTTTCTCCACGTTCCCTCCAAGTGCCACCAGGGCGGAGTCCCCCACCGTGGGGGATCCGCAAGTCGGACGAACGGGGGGCGACATGCCGGAGCGGGACCACGCGGTCGTGGTGGGGAGTGGAATGGGGGGGCTGCTCGCAGCCCGGGTGCTGAGCGAGTCGTTCCGCGAGGTGACGATCATCGAGCGGGATGCCGTGCCACGCCGTGCTCAGCCCCGCCGCGGGGTCCCGCAGGGCCGACACGTGCACGGGTTCCAGGCTCGTGGGGTCGAGATCGTCGACGAGCTCTTCCCGGGGGTGCTGGACGAGGCCCAGGCCGAGGGTGCGGCGCTCGTCGGCGACCTCAGCCGGTGCCACTTCGCGCCGGGTGGGCATCTGCTGGCCCCGCACCCACGGCCGATCGCGCCGGTGCTGTTCGCCTCACGCCCGTTCCTCGAGGACGCGGTACGCCGGCGGGTGGCGGCGCATCCCCGGATCCTGCTGCTCGAGGGAACCGAGGTGACCGGACTGGTCCGCGACGTGCCGAGTGACGGGTCGCCGGTCTCGGTGCTCGGTGTCCGGATCGCCACGACCCGAGACCCGGAGTCCGAGCGGCCGCTTCCCACCGAGCTGGTGGTGGACGCCTCCGGACGTGGGAGCCGGGTGCCCCGCTGGCTGCCGCAGCTTCGGGTACCGCCGTCCCGAGGAGGAGCGAGTCACCGTGCGGGTGCGCTACGCCAGCGAACAGGTGCGGCTGCCGGACGCGTCGTACCCCCGAGACATGGTGATCGAGGGGCGCACTCCCACGCGGTCCCTCGGCGTGGCGCTGTTCGCCTGCGAGCACGACACCTGGACCTTCACGCTGATGGGCACCGACCAGAGCCCGCCTCCGACCACCCACGCGGGCATGGTCGAGGCGGCTGCCGGTCTGGCGCCCGGCTGGGTGGTCGATGCCCTACGCCGTGCGCAGCCGCAGGGACGTGTGTCGACCCATCACTTCCCGGCGAGCGTGCGTCACCGCTACGACCGGCTGACGGCGTTCCCGCGCGGGCTGGTCGTGTTCGGCGATGCGATGTGCTCCTACAACCCCATCTACGGCACCGGCATGAGCGTGGCCGCGGAGCAGGCACTGGCACTGCGCCGGACGCTGGCGGACGGGGCAGACCACGACCTGGCCCTGCGGTTCTTCCGGGAGGCGTCCGGGCCTGTGGGGCGAGCCTGGCAGCTGGCCGTGGGCTCGGACATGGCGATGCCGGACGTGGAGGGGCACCGGCCGCTCGGCATGCGCCTCTCGAGCCGGTACGTCGACCGTGTGCTCACCGCGGCCGAGCGCGACCCCGAGGTGGCCCGCCGCTTCCTCCGCGTCGCCGGCCTGATGGACCCGCCGTCCGCGCTGCTCGCTCCCCCCGTCGTCGGGCGCGTGCTC
>JAFMQY010000332.1 GCA_017354415.1 Nocardioides sp. | reverse complement strand
GTAGGTGGAGTCCTCGGCCCACTCGAACGTGTCGCCCGCGGGGACCTGCAGGCCGCGCCAGTTGTCGTCGCCCGCGAAGACGTCGGCGTAGTCGGCCGTGAACATGTCGGCGGCGACGGCGCTGGTGACGACGCTGGTCACCTCGTCAGGCGACGGCCAGATGTCGGCGAGGAAGACCGGCTTGCCCTCGCTGTCGGTGCCGAGCGGCTCGCGGTCGAGGTCGATGTCCATCGTGCCGGCCAGCGCGTAGGCGACGACGAGGGGCGGGGACGCCAGGTAGTTCATCTTGACGTCGGGGTTGATGCGGCCCTCGAAGTTGCGGTTGCCGGACAGGACGCTCACGACCGTGAGGTCGCTCTCGTTGACGGCGTCGCTGATCTCCGTCGGCAGCGGCCCGGAGTTGCCGATGCAGGTGGTGCAGCCGTAGCCGACGAGGTTGAACCCGAGCTTGTCCAGGTACGGGATCAGCCCGGCCCGCTCGTAGTAGTCCATGACGACCTTCGAGCCGGGCGCGAGGGTGGTCTTCACCCACGGCTTGCGGGCCAGGCCCTTCTCCACGGCCTTCTTCGCCAGCAGCGCGGCGCCGATCATCACGTACGGGTTGGAGGTGTTCGTGCAGGACGTGATCGCCGCGATGACCACGTGCCCGTGGTCGAGGGTCGTCTCCGTGCCGTCCTCAAGGGTGATCTTGACCTCGTGGGTCGGGCGGGTGTCGCTGTTGTCGATGGCGTCGGAGGCGGGGAACGTCCCGTTCAGCCCGTTGCCGCCGGTGTAGGCGGGCAGGGCGTCGCGGAACGCGGGCTTGGCGTTGGCCAGCTCGATCCGGTCCTGCGGGCGCTTCGGCCCGGCGATCGACGGGACCACGGTGGACAGGTCGAGGGTGAGCTCCTCGGAGAAGCGCAGCTCGCGCGCCGGGTCGTGCCACAGGCCCTGGGCCTTGGCGTACTTCTCGACCAGGTCAAGCTGGGTCTCGGGGCGCCCGGTCAGCCGCAGGTACTCGATCGTCGCCGCGTCGATCGGGAAGATCGCGCAGGTCGAGCCGAACTCCGGCGACATGTTGCCGATCGTCGCCCGGTTGGCGACGGGGACCTCGCCCACGCCGTCGCCGTGGAACTCGACGAACTTGCCGACCACGCCGTGCTTGCGGAGCATCTCGGTGATCGTGAGGACCAGGTCGGTCGCGGTGGCGGCCTGGGGGAGCTGGCCGGTGAGGCGGAAGCCGACGACCTTCGGGATCAGCATGGAGATGGGCTGGCCGAGCATGGCCGCCTCCGCCTCGATGCCGCCGACGCCCCAGCCGAGGACGCCGAGGCCGTTCTCCATCGTGGTGTGGCTGTCGGTGCCGACGCAGGTGTCCGGGTACGCCTTACCGTCACTGGTCATGACCACGCGGGCGAGGTGCTCGATGTTGACCTGGTGCACGATGCCGGTGCCCGGCGGGACGACGCGGAAGCCGGCGAACGCGTCCTGGCCCCAGCGCAGGAACTGGAAGCGCTCGGCGTTGCGCTGGAACTCAAGCTCCACGTTGCGCTGGAAGGCATCGGGAGTGCCGAAGATGTCGGCGACCACCGAGTGGTCGATGACCAGCTCGGCGGGGATGAGCGGGTTGATCTTCTTCGGGTCGCCGCCCAGGGCCTGCATCGCCTCGCGCATCGCGGCGAGGTCGACAACGGCCGGCACGCCGGTCAGGTCCTGCAAGATCACCCGGGCCGGGGTGAACTGGATCTCGGTGTCCGGCTCCGCCTTCGCGTCCCAGTTGGCCAGGGCGTTGATGTGGTCCCTGGTGATGTTGACCCCGTCTTCGTTGCGAAGCAGGTTCTCGAGCAGCACCTTCAGGCTGTACGGGAGGGTCTCGCTCCCCGGGACCGCGGCGAGGCGGTAGATCTCATGCTGGGCGCCGCCCGCCTCAAGCGTCGCTCGGCTGTCGAAG
>JAFMQY010000331.1 GCA_017354415.1 Nocardioides sp. | reverse complement strand
CGCTCGGCATGGTGCTGCCCCGTACGCTGCGCGTGGCGGAGTACCTCACGCCGCTCGCCGCGGCGGGCTTCGCGGTGATCATGGTGGCGGCGATCTGGTCGCACGCTCACCTGCGAGAGCCGCGCAACGTCGCACTCACGACCGTGATCCTGCTGGGGGCGCTGACGGTGGCGGCGGGGCGGTTCTGATGAGGGCTTCCGCGGGAAACGCCCGTTGGTTCCCCGCGGAAGCCGACCGGTCAGGACGCGTTGATGGCGATGTCGTCGAGGACGAAGCTGGTGTACAGGGTGCTGTCTTCGGTACCGGAGAAGGACAGGGTCACCGTCTGGCCGGCGAAGGAGGAGACGTCGAACGTCTTCGGCACGTATCCGGAGGCGGCGTTGAGGTTGCTGTAGGTGGCGAGAGTGGTGCTGCCGAGTTTCACGGTCAGCTTGTCGTAGGCGCTGCCGGTGGTGCTTTCAGCCGTGTCGATGTGCAGCCAGAAGGTGAGTGAGGCGCTGCATCCGGACGGGATGGTCACGGATTGGGTGGCGGTGTCGGTGTGGGTGGTTCCGTAGCCGTCGAGCCAGGCGAAGTAGCTGCCGGTGTGGGCGCTCTCACCGCTGCCGTTGGCCTGTCGGACGCCGGTGGTCGTCGTCCAGGGGGCGGTGCCGCTCTCGAATCCGCCGTTGACCACCTTGTTGCCGGGTGAGGAGCACCCGCCGCCGACCGGGTTGACCGTCCAGGTGAAGGACGCCGACCCGGAGGCGTTGGTGGTGTCCTTCGCGGTCACGGTCACGTTCGAGGTGCCCGCCGTGGTGGGTGTCCCCGAGATGAGACCGCTGGAGGCGTTGATCGACAGCCCGGCGGGCAGGCCGCTCGCGCTGTAGGTCAGCGTCTGGCCCGAGGCGGAGTCCGACGCGTGGATCTGCAGGCTGACCGCCGTGCCGACCGTGCTCGTCTGGTTGCCCGGGTTGGTGACGGTGACGGTGTTCCCGCCGGTGGAGCCACTGCCGAACGCGGTGGCGCCGTTCGGGGTGCCGAGCCCGGTCGGGCCGTCGTAGCCGGTCGCCGCGTTGCACAGGTACGACGTGGTGCACGAGCCGTTGCTGCCCGAGGTCACGTCGTTCAGCGCGCTCGTGTGGGAGTACGGGTAGGACGCCGGGTACGTGCCCGACGCGGGCGAGCCGGCCAGCGCGTACACACTGGCGATGATCGGCGACGAGGCGCTCGTGCCGCCGACGACCAGCCAGCCGCCGACCCCGTACGAGTCGTAGACCGCGAGCCCGGTGTTCGGGTCCGCGACTGCCGAGACGTCCGCGACCGTGCGCTTCGAGCAGCCGGTGTCCTTCTGCCAGGACGGCTTGGCGTCGTACGAGGAGCAGCCGGAGCCGGCGCCGCTCCACGCCGTCTCGGACCAGCCGCGCGCGTTGGACGCCGTGTTCAGCGTCGTGCCGCCGACCGCCGTGACGTACTGCGAGGCGGCCGGGTACTCGACTCCGTACCCGCTGTCACCCGACGAGACGGTGATCGCCACGCCCGGGTGGTTGAAGTACGAGGAGTCGTAGCTCGGGTCGGAGGAGGACTCGGACCCGCCGTAGCTGTTCGAGACGAACTTCGCACCGAGGTTCACCGCGGTGTTGACCGCGGTGCCCAGGTCGCTCATCGACGGCTGGGTCGCCTCGACGAGCAGGATGTGGCAACTCGGGCAGACCGCGGAGACCATGTCGAGGTCCAGCGAGATCTCCTCGGCCCAGCCGGAGTCGGCGCTCGGCAGGCTGCTGCCGCCGGTCTCGTTCACCTTCTTGAAGCAGCCGTTCGCGGTGGTGCAGGAGGGAAGCCCGTACTGGGAGCGGTACGTGGCCAGGTCGGACTCGGCGTTCGGGTCGTCGTACGCGTCGACGATCGCGACCGTCTGGCCCGATCCGCCCGAGGGCAGGGCGTACGCGTTCTTCAGG
>JAFMQY010000101.1 GCA_017354415.1 Nocardioides sp. | reverse complement strand
GGCCGCGATCCAGGAGATGTTCGCGCCCGACATGGGGCCGTTCTTCGTCCGGACGGTGGCGGTGTCGGTGGAGAACACCCACAACTTCGCGGGTGGTGCCGTGCTTCCGCTCGAGGACCTGCAAGCCCTGCGGGCGTGGGCGGACTCCGTCGGCGTGGCCGTCCACCTCGACGGCGCCCGGGTGTGGAACGCGCACGTCGCCACCGGCGTCCCCTTGGCGTCGTACGCCGCGTGCGTCGACGTGCTGTCGGTGTGCCTGTCCAAGGGGCTCGGCGCACCGGTCGGGTCGTTGGTGGTCGGCTCGGCCGACGCGATCGCGGAGATGCGGGTACGGCGTAAGCGGATGGGCGGTGGGATGCGCCAGGTCGGGATCCTGGCCGCGGCCGGGCTGCACGCGCTCGACCACCACGTCGACCGGCTCGTCGAGGACCACGACAACGCGCAGCTCCTCGCCGAGGCCTGCGGCGTCGACCCGGGCACGGTCGACACCAACATCGTCGTGGTGGACCGCGACGACGCCGCGGAGTTCGTGGCCGGCGCCCGCGACGGTGGCGTGCTCGTCTCACCGGTCGGGCCCCGGACGGTCCGCCTGGTCACGCACCTCGACGTGACCCGACAGGACGCCGAGGTCGCGGCCAAGGTACTGGCGCAGCTGTGACCCGCTGATGCTCAGGCGGCGCGGCCGACCAGCATGACCTCGCTGATCGCGGTGTCGTTGCGGGAGGCAGGCCCGTTGCCCGGCGGGGAGACGGCGGTGATCCGGAGCCGGACGACGCTGGTCGTGACCGGCTTGATCGGCATCTGCTGCATGGTCCGGCTGTTTCCGAAATGCTGGCTGACCTGCGACCCGTCGTCGAAGATCCAGTCGACGCCGAGGACCCGGCGGTTGCCCGTGTACCAGTCGAACCGCTGGCCGCGGTCGTAGGCGATCTTGGCGTAGCCGTTGACAAGGCCGACCCGGGTCAGCTGCGTCGGGTGGTCGAGGTGGAAGGTGAGCTCCGTGCCGGTGGCGTCGCCGGGCTGCCGCCAGCAGGTGTCGAGGCGACCGTCGACGACGTTGGACGCGACGTAGGTGACCGGCCGGCCCAGGAAGTCCACCCCGTCGGGAGCGTGCGCCGGCGCAGAGACCTGGGCCTGCCCGGCGACGTTGCCAGCCGGTCCTGCAGGCGAGGGTGAGGGAGAGGTGGGCGACGCAGACGGACTCTCGGAGGAGGGCGTGGCCTTCGTGGGATGGGACTTGGGGACCAGGGGATGGGAGGCGCCGCTGGACGGGCTTGCGCCACCTGAGCCGTGGAAGAGCAGGAAGCCGCCGAGCAGCAGCACGACCACCAGCGCAGCCGCGACCCCGATCCACAGCCCCATGCCGGGGCCCTGGCGGTCGTACGACGGGGGAGCCGGCGGGGGCTGCGGGGGAGGAGGTGGCAGCACACGACCGGTGGACGAGGTCACCGTGGGAGGAGCCGCAGCGTGGGCAGGACGCACCGGCGGAGGAGCCCCGGGCGAGGTGGGCGCGACGTGTCGCGGTGGCCCGGAGACGTCGTACCTCCGCTCGGCGGTGTCGGTCGAGCTCGGCCACCCCTGGTCGCTCTCGGGAAGGGTCTCGATCCGGGCACCGCAGTTCGTGCAGAACCGACCGCCGGTGAGCGGCGCGCCGCACTGCGCGCACACCCCGGCAGGAGTCTGCAGGTCGTCCATGCCGTCAATGTAGGTCGGATCGAGCCCGGGGGACCAAATGTGCGACCCCCCTCAGACCGTGAGGTGGGTGACCTCGGCCTCGACCTTCCGGCGCGGTGCCAGCTCGGCGAGCAGCATCGCGGCCAGCACCAGGAGGCCGCCGACGACCATCCGTACGGTGGCGCTCTCGCCTCCGAAGAGCACCGCGAAGAGGGCCGCGAAGACCGGCTCCATGCTCATGATGATCGCGGCGCGCGTGGGTGGCAGGTGCGCCTGGGCCCAGGTCTGGCCGATCATCGCGCCCGCCCCGGCGAAGATCGCCATGTAGAGGACGCTGACCCAGTCGCCGAGCCGGTCGGGGAGGACCAGGCCGCCGGGCGCGGTGCTGACGAGGCAGATCAGCGCGATCACGATCAGCTGCACGGTCGCCATCCCCAGTGCCTGTTGGGGATCGGACCATGCGCCGAGGCCCACGATGTGAAGGGCGTAGATCATCGCGGCGACGAAGATCAGCGCCTCCCCATAGCCGACCGAGAAGCCGCCGAGGGTCAGGACACCCAGTCCGGCCATCGCCAACAGCACCGCGACCCATGTGGAACTCCCGATCCGGCTCCGCAGGATCAGGGCGGCGAACACCGGCGTGGCCACGACGTACATCCCGGTGATGAAGCCGGAGACGCTGGCCGGTGTCTTGGCCAGACCGGCGGTCTGCAGGATCTGGGCGACGCCGTACAGACAGCCGAGGACGACGGCGTGCCGGCGTGACTCCCGGGTGAGCCGGCCCAGCACCTTGGGGGCCAGGACGACCATCGCCACGCTCGCGATCGCGAACCGGACGGCCAGGAAGTCCAGGGTCGGTACCCGGGTCAGCAGGTCGTGGATCAGGAAGAACGTCGAGCCCCAGCAGGCCGTCACCGCCAGCAGTGCCGCCGTCGCGAGAAACGTCAGGCGGCGGGACTCGGACACCACGGAACGCTATCGCGGGCCCTACGGCGGAAAGGTGGCGCGTCAGATGACGTGCAGGACGACGGTGCTGCCCTTCGGGGCCATGGAGCCGGGGCTCGGGTCGGAGCTGTAGACGTAGCCGACGCCGATGTAGTACGGCGACTGCTCGACGCGGACGTGGAAGCCGAGGCTCCTGAGCAGCTGGGTCGCGGCGCCGACGCCCATCGCCCGCAGGTTGCCCGGCACCTGCACCAGCTCCGGGCCCTTGGAGACGACCAGCGTCACCGAGTCGCCGCGGTGCAGGACTCCGCTGCTCGGGGTCTGCGAGAGGACGTGGCCCTCGGGCACGGAGTCGGAGTACTCCGGCGGGCCGGTCTGGACGTTCAGACCCTGTGCCTGCATGGCCTGGGCCGCGCGGTCGGCGTTCTTGCCCGTCCAGTCGTGCACCCTGATCGGCGCGGGGCCCTTGCTCACGATCAGGTCCACGGCGGTGTCGCGCGGCTCGCGCCTGCCGGCGACCGGGTTGGTGCCGAGGACCTGCCCTTGCGGCACCAGGTCGCTCCAGCGCAT
Source organism: Nocardioides sp. (assembly GCA_017354415.1). GTDB lineage: Bacteria > Actinomycetota > Actinomycetes > Propionibacteriales > Nocardioidaceae > Nocardioides. Next base: position 10,391 of record JAFMQY010000101.1, on the reverse strand, counting down.
CACCGAGCGCCCGTAGGTCAGGTGCTGGGCGCGCAGCGCATCCTGGGCCTGGTCGACGGTCTTGCCGCGCAGCCTCGGCACGGCGTACCGCTCCTTGCCCTCGGAGACCGTGAGCGTGATCGTGCCGTGGTCGAGCACGCGTGATCCGGGCTGGGGGTCGGTGGTGATGACGTGGCCCTTCGGCACCGTCTCGGAGTACGCCGGGCGGCCGACCGCGACGTCGAAGCCGGCGTGGTCGAGCTTCGCCGTGGCGGCGTGCTCGGCCATCCCGATCACGCCCGGGGTCGCGGTGTAGCGCGCCCAGCCGAACCAGTACGCGCCGATGCCGGCGGCGAGCGCCACGACCAAGGAGGCGGCGAGCAGGATCGGCCCCCGACGCGACCGGCGCCGAGGTGCCGCCACGCCCGCGGTCGGCGGGAGGGTCGGTGGGAGGGTCGGTGTCGCCGCAGCCTCAGCGTCCGCGGCTCCCGCGGCGGGGGCGACGTAGTCGCCAGGCTCCAGCGGGAGGATGTCGAGCGCGTGGGTGTCGTCGCTCACAGGCGCCGGCACCGGGGGTGCGAGATCAGCGGTGAGCTCCTCGTCGTCCCACACCTGGCTGGCCAGGGCCTGCGAGACGCGGTGGAGCTGGTGGAGCAGGACGCCGGCGTCCGCAGGGCGCTGCGCGAGATCGCGGGAGGTGGCCCGCGCGACGAGGGCGTCGACGTACCGCGGGATGTCGGGGACGGTGCGCGACGGCGGCGGGACGTCCTCGTGCACGTGCTTGTAGGCGACGGCGATCGGCGACTCACCCTCGTGGGGCTTGTGCCCGGTCAGCAGCTCGTACAGCACCACGCCGGCGGCGTACACGTCGGCGCGGGCGTCGCAGGTGCCGTCGACGACGAGCTCGGGCGCGAGGTAGGAGACGGTGCCGATGAGCACGCCGCCGGTCGCGGTGTGGTGCGTGTCCGCGGTCACCGCCTTGGCGAGCCCGAAGTCTGCGACCTTGACCCGGCCGTCGGACGCGATCAGGACGTTCTCCGGCTTGATGTCGCGGTGGACCAGACCCGAGCGGTGGGCGGCCGCCAGTGCGGAGACCACGGGCTCGATCGTCGCCACGGCCCTCGCCGGGTTCATCGGCGTCTCGTCGCGGATGACGTCGCGCAGGGTGCGCCCGGGGACGAGCTCCATGACGAGGTAGAGCGTGCCCCCGTCGACGTCGGGGTCCTCGCCCTGGTCGAAGACGCTGACGACGTTCGGGTGGTTGAGCCGCGCGGCCGCGCGCGCCTCTCGCGTGAACCGGTCGGCGAAGGCAGTGTCGTCGCCGAGGCCCGGGTGCATGATCTTCACCGCGCAGGGGCGGTCGAGCCGGAGGTCGACGGCCTCGTACACGCTGGCCATGCCGCCGCGGGCGATACGCGGGCCGATGCGGTAGCGGTCGCCCAGGACCTGCCCGATCAGGGGATCGGTGACCGTGGCGTCGCCGCCCACGCGCGCGCGCGTGTCTGAATCCACGTCGACCCTCCATCACCGGTCGGGGACGTCACCGGCCCGCCCATCCTACGGATCGGTACCCGCAGACCACATTCACCGGGGACCCGGCGCGCCGCTGCGGCGGACCGTCGACGTACCTCACGCGGCGCCTCGTGGCCGTGACAGAGTGGGTGACATGACATCGCTGGCGAACGCCGACCTCACGCGGCTGGTCGACGACTGGCTGGACTGGGCCCAAGCGGCGGACCGCCTCGGGGTGAGCCCGGCCAAGGTGCGCACGATGGTGAAAGCCCACGAGCTGGCGGCCGCCGTACCGTCTCCGGGCGCAGGCCCCCAGGTGCCCGCGGCGTTCGTCGACGAGGACGGGATCGTGGTCAAGGGTCTGCCCGGCCTCCTCACGGTGCTGCACGACGCGGGCTACGACGACCGCGAGTGCATCGCCTGGCTGTTCCTCGACGCGGACCTCCCTGGCCGACCGATAGACGCCCTGCGGGAGAACCGCGGGTCCGAGGTCAAGCGGCGTGCCCAGGCCATGGGCTTCTGAGCGGACGACACCGCGCGGCCGGGTCCGGATCGGGCTGGTCGCGATCGTGGCCCGAGAACCGCGAGGGCTTGCTCCCGGCCCGGCCATCCGGGTACCACCACGAGTACACCGTGCCGACCCCTGGCGCTTCGGACCGCGGAGCACGCAGGATCATCGAAGGAGCGGCGGGGCAGCTGTACTGGACCGACCCACTACCGAACGTTTCATAGGATCGAAAGGTGACGCAGAGATGAGCGGACTCGCGGGACTGCTGGCGCATCATGTGAAGCCCGGGATCTACCGGTGGCACGGCCACTTCCCGGTCAAGGACGTCAGGCACACCGTCGAGCACGCCGGCTGGCGCTTCGCCGAGGTCGACGGCTGGCACGGGCCGACCAAGGCCGAGTTCCTGGCCGCGATCGGGGAGGCCCTCGACTTCCCCGACTACTACGGCCAGAACTTCGACGCCCTCGCCGACTGTCTCGGCGACGTCACCGCCGGTGACAGTGAGGGCTGGGTCCTGCTGTGGGAGGGATGGGGTCCGCTGGCCCGCGAGGACGAGCGCGCGTTCTCGGTGGCACTGTCGGTCCTCGGCGGACGGGTGCACGCCGACAAGGGCGGCCGGTTCGCCGTCCTGCTCCGCGGCGAGGGCCCCGACCTCCAAGACATCCCCAGCCTCGACTGACCGGTTGAAGCGGGTTCGACGTCACACCACCCGATCGGTGGCCGCGGTCGCCAGCTCCAGGAGTACGTCGCGTGCCTGGGGGTCGAGGTCGGCCCGGCGCAGTGCGGTGGCCGCCCGTCCCGCCAGCTCGGCGATCACCTGCTCGACCTGGTGATGGGCCCCCGAGTCGTTGATGATCCGGCGCAGCTCGGCGACCTCCTCGGCCGCGAGATCGGTGCCGAGGGCGGCGTCGAGCCTGGCCGCGTCGGGAGCAGGCGCTTCGTCGAGAGTGAGCGCGACCAGCACCGTCCGCTTGCCCTCGACCAGGTCGTCTCCGGCCGGCTTCCCGGTCTGGTCGGGATCGCCGAACACGCCGAGCAGGTCGTCGCGCAGCTGGAACGCCTCGCCCAGGGGGAGTCCGAAGGACGACAGCTCGCGGAGATGCGCCTCGCTCGCGCCCGCCAGCGTTGCCCCGATGTGCAGGGGGCGCTCGATCGAGTACTTCGCGGACTTGTAGCGCAGGACCGTCATCGCGAGGTCCACATCCGCTTCGCCGCGTGCTTGCACGGAGACGTCCAGGAACTGCCCCGCGATCACCTCCGAGCGGCACCGGTCGAGGATGTCGAGAGCGGCCGCGACCCGCTCCAGCGGCATCCCGCACCGGCGGAGGAGCTCGTCGGACCAGCTGAGCAGGAGGTCGCCCAGCAGGATCGCGGCGGACGCGCCGTACTGCTCGGGGTCGCCGCGCCACCGGTCGCCGCGGTGCTCGTCGGCGAACATCCGGTGCGTCGCGGGCCGACCCCGTCGGGTGTCTGAGGCATCCATGTAGTCGTCGTGGACGAGCGCACTGGCGTGGAGCAGCTCCAGTGCCGCGCATGCGCGCACCAAGGCATCGTCGTCGGCGCAGGAAAGGCCGGCCACGGCGTGGAAGCCCCAGTAGCAGAAGGCCGCGCGGAACCGCTTGCCTCCCGACACGACGGCTCGTGCCTCAGCGAGCAGGCGGGCGGCGTCGGCGCCCAGCGGAGCCAGCCGCACCGCCTGCTCGTCGAGGAAGCCGTCGAGTGCGGCCTGCACGCGCCCGCGGAACGCGGTCTGGTCCCACCCGGGCACGGTCTCGGTCACGCGCCGAGCCTAGGGCGAGCCGCGGTGACCGAGCCTGCGAGGTCATCGGGACCGCGAGGGATCGAGGAGCGTCGGCTGAGACCCGAGCTGGCGAGGGGCTGAGCGACACGTCTCGAGATCAGGCGGCGTCTCGACGTCCGAGGCGGCCACCACGAGCCGGACGTACGACGGTGTCCTGTGCCCGCCCTCCTTACACTCGGGCGCATGCCAGACCGTTCGGCCATCGGGCAGCTCCTGCGCGAAGGGGAGCGCTCGTTCTCGTTCGAGTTCTTCCCGCCCAAGGACGCCGAGGGCGAGGAGGTGCTCTGGCGCTCCATCCGCGAGCTCGAGGAGCTGCACCCGACGTTCGTCTCGGTGACGTACGGCGCAGGGGGCACCACCCGCGAGCGCACGGTGGGGATCACCCGCCGGATCGCCCGCGAGACCTCGATGCTGCCGATGGCCCACCTGACCTGCGTCGGGCACACCAGGACCGAGCTCTCTGCGATCGTCGAGGAGCTGCGATCCGCCGGCATCCGCAACGTCCTCGCCCTGCGGGGCGATCCTCCCGGCGGCCCCGGCACCCCCTGGACGTCGACCCCCGGTGGATTCGAGTACGCCACCGAGCTCGTCTCGCTCCTGAAGAACGGCACGGGCCTGTCCGTCGGGGTCGCCGCGTTCCCTGAGGGTCACCGCGACGCCGTCTCTCTGGAGCAGGACGCGCAGGTCCTCAAGGCCAAGTACGACGCCGGCGCGGAGTTCGCGATCACCGAGATGGTGCTGCGGGCCGACGACTACGTCGGGCTGGTACGCCGTGCCCGCGAGATCGGCGCCGACCTCCCGATCGTCCCGGGCATCATGCCGATCCTCAACCTCAACTCCATGCGCACCATGGTGCGGCTCTCCGGGCGAGAGATGCCGCCGGAGACGCTCGATCGGATCCTCCCGCTCGAGGACGACCCGACGGCATTGCGTGCCGAGGGCATCCGCATCGCCACCGAGCTCTGCGAGCAGCTGCTCGCCGGAGGGGCGCCCGGGCTGCACTTCTACACACTCAACCGCTCCAAGGCGACGCGCGAGATCTTCGCGGCGCTGAAGATCAGGGTCTGAGATGCGCACGGTCAGCGTCACCGGCCACGGCGAGGCCCGGGTCGCGCCCGACTCTGCCGTCGTGCGTGTCTCAGCGGTGCAGCGCGCGGCGGACGTGGCCGAGGCTCTGGCGGGTGCGGACAGCGCGGCCACACGGGTCGTGACGACGGGTCGGGAGCACACGACCCCCGAGCGGATCGGCACCACCGGTCTCCAGATCTGGCCGGCGCACGACGACCAGGGCCGGCGGTCCGGCTTCGAGGCCAGGCACTCCCTGACCCTGCGGTGTACGGACATCGCAGCGGCCAGCGGACTGCTCACCGCACTGGCGGCGACGGTCGGTGACCGGCTCCAGGTCGAGGGCGTGTCACTCGAGGTGGCCGACCGCGCCGCCGCCGAACGTCAGGCCCGGGAGGCGGCGTACGCCGATGCCGTCGAGCGTGCGGGCCACCTCGCGGGACTGGCCGGAGCCAGGCTCGGCGAACCCCAGGACGTCGTCGAGGGCGGACTCGTGAGTGGCCTGCCGCGGATGGCGATGCCCGTCGCGGCGTCGCTCGATGCCGCCTCGCTCGAGCCGGGGGAGACGTCGGTCACCTCGTCGGTGACGGTCACCTTCCAGCTCCTCTAGGCCTGGGTCGCCGGGTCCGCCAGCTGACTCAACCAACTGGTCGTCAAACTGCATCTCCTCCGGCTGGACTTGTGCAGTCTGACGACCAGTTTGTGCGCGCGCGACCGCTCCCCGCTCGGCAAGGCCCGGCGAGACGCACCCTAGCCGGTCGCAGGACCCACCACCTGCGCCACCAGCGCCGCGGACAGTCCCACGAAGGGCAATCCCGACCCGGGCGTTGCGTGCGAGCCCGCGGCGTACACACCGGCGACCGGAGTTCGCGGACCGAGCCGGCGACGGACGGTGCCGCGGCCCTCCCAGAGCACGCCCAGCGGTGAGCCACCCCAGCGCTCGGCCTGCTCGCGCGGGGACAGGTCCAGGCGGCTGACCACCCGGCCGCGGATGTCGAGGCCGTGCCGAGACAGGGCCGCGAGCGGGTCCTCGCCGCTCCGGCCGCGGGTCTGCACCGTCCAGCCCTGCGCACCGGCGGGCGCGCGACCGGTCGTCCGGACGACGAGAGTGGGGTCGCCGTGCACCACCAGCTCGTGTGGGAGGTCGGGCACCTCTCCTGTCAGGCCGAGGAACGTCATGCGTGCCGGGATCGCCGGCGTGGTCCGTGCGACGAACGCCGCCAGCGTGGGGAGCCGGCGAGGGTCCACTGCAATCACCACCACATCCGCCTCGACCTCGCCCGCTGCCGTCTGCACCGCTGCGGCCCGATCGCCTCGGACCACCACGTCGTGCGCTCGGGCCGTGACCAGCTCGAGCTTGCGGGTGGCGAGCCGTCGTACCAGGGCATCGCGCAGCACAACGGTGCCGCCGACGAACCCCCAGGCGCCGAACCGCTGCTCGAGGTACGCCGTGAGCCCCGCCCAGGCCGGCACCGAGCGGACGTCGTGCCCGTCGGTCGTGAACGGGTGTGCGGCCACGAGCCGGAGGCGTTCATCGCGGAACGCCTTGCGCAGACGCCGGTGCAGGCTCTCGCGCGCGTCCAGCCTGCGGGCCAGGTCGCGGGGCACGTGATCGGGGTCCCATGGCGTCTCGGCGTAGCCGCGGCGGACGACCTCCCAGTCGTCGGCGTACGACGCGACGTGCGCCACCCACTGGTCGCCCAGCCCGGCGCCGAGCGAGTCGAACGCCGCCTGTTGGCCCGACCGGCCCGCGGTCAGCACCAGTGACGTGCCGTCACCGAACCAGTGCTCGCGGAGGCAGTCGAGCGGGACCAGCTCGAGCTCCTTCTCCAGCGGGCGTCCGGACTTGCGGAACAGGTCCCGTATGACGGCCGGGAGGAGCGTGTGCGTGGCGACGTCCCACGAGAAGTCGTCCGCCACGACCGGCGCGAGCACACCGCCCGGCTCGCGCTCCTCGACCAGGGTGACCGCGTGGCCCAGCTTGGCCAGTCGGAGCGCCGAGGCGAGTCCCCCGAAGCCACCGCCGATCACCACCACCCGGGCCACGCGCGCGCCCCCGTCAGGCCGGGCCGGCAGTGCGGAGGTCCTCGCCCTTCCACCCCCGCCACCCGCGCCGGACCACCCGGGCGAGGGCGTAGAGCAGGATCAGTCCGCCCGCGAGCAGGACGCCCGCGATGAGCGCGGCGGCCCGCGGGTGCTCGATCGCGAACCAGACCACGGCGAGGACCGCGGCGTCCTCGCTCACGCTGGCGACGATGTTGCTCAGTGGCTCGGGCGAGGCGTTGATCGCCAGTCGCGCGCCGGCCTTCACGCTGTGCGACAGCAGTGCCGTGCCCCCGCCCACGACGGCCCCGACAGCGCCGTTCAGGGAGTCGGCCTGGCCGGCGAGCAGGACGCCCACGACGGCGCCCACGGTCGGCCTGATCGCGGTGGAGATGGCGTCCCAGGTCGAGTCGATGTAGGGGATCTTGTCCGCGACGAACTCCATCGCGAACATGACCGCCGCCGCGCCGAGCACGTCCCAGCGCTGGAGCACGTTCGGCACCTGGGAGGTGTCGTGGACCCGGTCGGCGATGCCGAGGACGAGCACGACGAGGTAGCAGTTGAGCCCGCCGCCCCACCCGCTGGAGAAGACGAACGCGAGCGCCGTCACGGCTCGCCGGCCTCGCGTCTGATCGCCGCGGCGACCGAGCCGGGGTCGCGGCCGATCACGGCGGTGCCCTCTGCCGCGGTGATGATCGGGCGCTGGATCGCCCGCGGATGGGTGGCGAGCCCGTCGAGCCACTGGCCGCGGTGGCCGGGTTCGCGGGGGAACGTCAGCCCCTCCTCGGTCGCCTCCTTCGGCCGGGCGATGTCCCACGGCTCGAGTCCGAGCGCGGCGAGCACATCCTCGAGCTCCGCCCGTGTCGGCGGGTCGTCGAGGTAGCGGCGCACGGTGTAGCTCACTCCAGCCGCGTCGAGGTCGTCGAGCGCGGTGCGGCACTTGCTGCGCGCCGGGTTGACCCAGATCTCCACGGGAGCCTACCGTCAGTCGACCGTGACCTCGGGGGCGCCGGTCATCGCCCGGAGCTCGTCGTACGTCGTGGAGAAGACGGCGGCGGGGTGTCCGGCGGCAGCCCAGATCTCGTCGTACTGCCGGAGTGCGGTGTCGACGTACGTCGGCACCGGTGTCGGGTGGCCGAGAGGTGAGACCCCGCCGATCACCTGGCCGGTGTGCGCCCGCACGAACTCGGGCGTGGCCCGCTTCAGAGCCGGTACGCCGATCCGTTCCGCGGTGGTCGCGGTGTCGACGCGGTGGGCGCCCGAGGTGAGGATCAGGACCGGAGTTCCCTCGGCGTCGAACAGCAGGCTGTTGGCGATCGCACCCACCGGGCAGCCCAGGGCCTCGGCGGCGAGCACGGCCGTGTGAACGCTGTCTGGCAGGATGACGACGCGGCCCCCGCCCCCGGCGGCGGAGTGGGCCTCCTTGAACCGGGTGACAGCAGCTGGTTCGGCGCTCATGCGCCGACCCTAGCCGGAAGGGACGGACGTGGAACGGCGCCCTGGGAGCACGGACACGGTGTCCTCCGTGCCCTCCGTGCCGAGGTCGGTGACCCTCGCCGTCCGCGGTGCCTGGGCGCTGGTCGGGGTGATCGGCCTCACCGTCGTGCTGATGGCGGTGTTCTACGACGAGGTGGTCGGCTCCTGGGCGAACCGGCACGACGGGGCGCGCCAGGCGTTCGCGCAGGGAGGTCGCGAGGGCCTGGCCCGAGCCGGTTTCGTCGCGCCGCACTTCCTGCCCGTGGCGGCGACGATGTTCGTGGTCGTCGCGATGCTGGTGTGGGTGCTCGCGGTGTTCCTCAGGCTGGGCTACCGCTGGGGACAGATCGGGCTGAGCGCCCTGATGATCTGTTGTGGCTACGTCAGCATCGCCCTCGGTGTCGTGCTCGAGCCGCCGTTGGTCTTCGTCGCGGTGGCGGTGGCGTCGCTGCTGGTCGAGGGGGTGACCGTGGTCTGCCTGTGGCATCGCGACACGCTCGCCCACGTCGCCGGCCCGTGGCTGGACGGATCCGCCGACCAGACGCCCGGATCGGTCGAGGGCCCCACCGAGCACTCCGCCTGACGCCGGTCTGACGCCCGCGCCGGCTCCGCTGACCGCTCGGGCCTCCCACGCGACCTTCTCCACACCCATCGGTCCGACCCCTGGTGCGTGTCGGTGGGGCGGTGTAACGTTTCCTGGTGTTCGAACATGTGTTCGATCACCCGGTCCCGAGGCGGGCGACCTCGACCCCCGTCCGTCCCGGGCCGGGTCCACACCGGGGTCGACGAGCACTCGACAGACACACCAGCTGAGGAGAGGGCATGCGACGTTACGACGACCCGGTCGAGGCCCGGATGGGTCAGGTGTCGGGCATGGAGGGTCCCGAGCAGTTCCTGTGGCGGGGTCGGTTGTGGAAGGTCCGGGCGGTGCTGGCCCACTGGGTCGAGACCGGGCCGTGGTGGCAGTCCGGCGGGGCGCGCGCGGTGATCGGCTCCGACGACCCGGTTCCCGACCCCCGCTCGAGCCGCTCGAGCCCGTCGAGACCACCGGCCACCGACCTGCTCGCGGAGCGCGAGCTGTGGCGGGTCGAGGCCGGCCGCGGTCCCGGTGGTGCCGGCAGGGACGGTGGAGACGGGGATGGTGGAGAAGGGGGCGGTGGAGAAGGGGGAGCCGGTGACCGGAGCGGGGTCTTCGAGCTCGCCTTCGACTGGAGCGACGGGCGCTGGGCGCTCGTCGGCTGCGCGGACTGAGGGGGAGCCGGCGATGCCCACCTCTGTTCCTGCACCCCCTGGGCCGTTCTCCCTGCCCGCGACCACCCACTCCTACCTCGCCCGGGCCGCCGAGTCGCTGCGTGACGCGGTGGTCGCGACCGACGTCCCCGCCCGTTACGCCTGTGCCCATGTCGCCGCCCTCCGGGCCGCGGCCGCATTCCTGGCCGCTCGGGCTCGCCCGGCGAGCTCGAGAGGTCGTCGCCGCCCACAGAAGAACGCGTGGGTCCTGCTGGCCGAGGTCGCGCCCGAGCTGGCCGAGTGGGCGACGTTCTTCGCCGCCGGGGCCGCCAAACGGGCCGCCGCCGAGGCGGGCTCGACCCGGGCGGTGACCGAGCGTGAGGCCGACGACCTGGTCCGTGACGCCGACCGGTTCCTGGCCGTCGTCGAGCAGGCGCTGGGGCTCGTGCCACATGTCGTCTCCCCGCAGCTGTGTGTCCTGCCCGACCCGGTCCGGCGATCCCGCGCCGGCTGACCGTGATGGATCCGTGATGGACCCCTTCGTCCACCTGCACGTGGCGTCCGGCTACTCCCGTCAGTACGGCGCCTCCCACCCGCACGTGCTCGTCGAGCGCGCCGCCGAGCACGAGATGGACACCCTCGCCCTCACCGACCGTGACGGCACCTACGGCGCGGTCAAGCACGCCCTGGCCTGCCGGGCGGCCGGGATCCGGCCGGTGCTCGGCGTCGACCTCGCGGTCCGGCCGGTGGTCGGGTCGCCGGTCCCCGAGCACCGGC
>JAFMQY010000330.1 GCA_017354415.1 Nocardioides sp. | reverse complement strand
CCCTCCACGCTCACGTACCGCGGCTATCCGAAGTCGATCTGCACCTCGGTCAACGAGGTCATCTGCCACGGCATCCCCGACGACCACGCCCTCGAGGAGGGGGACATCGTCAGCGTCGACGTGACGGCCTACATCGACGGCGTCCACGGCGACACCTGCGCCACCTTCTGCGTGGGCGAGGTCGACGAGCCGATGCGGGCCCTGGTCGAGGGAACGCGCATCGCGACGCTGGCGGGGATCGCTTCCGTCGCCGCGGGGCGCCCCCTGGAGGTGATCGGTCAGGCGGTGCAAGGCGTGGCAGACGCGCGCGGGCTGGGAGTGGTCGAGGACTACGGCGGCCACGGGGTCGGTGCCCTCTTTCACGCCGCGCCGCACGTCAACCACCATCGCGGGGCCGCGGGGTCGGCATGGCCGATGCCGGAGAACCTCGTCATCACCATCGAGCCGATGATCACCGCGGGCACCGTCCGGCATCACGATTGGGACAACGGCTGGACGGTGGTGACCGACGACCTGCTGCCCTGCGCCCAGTTCGAGCACACCGTGATCGTGGGCACGGACGGGCCCGAGATCACCACCGTCACCCGCGACGGCCGGAGCGCGGTGGGCCTCCCCGACTGACGAGGCGCCACCCGGCGAGGGGCCGCCTCCCGGCAAACGGCCCATGATCGAACGGGTGCAGGTGACGCGGATCGAGGTCCCGGACCCCGCCTTGATCCTCCTGGTCGGGCCCACGGGCGCCGGCAAGACGACGTTCGCGCGGGCCCACTTCGGCTCGACCGAGGTGGTCTCCTCCGACCGGTGCCGTGCGCTCGTCGCCGACGACGAGAACGACCAGTCGGCGACCGCGGCCGCGTTCCGGGTGCTCGATCTGATCACGGCTCTGCGGCTGGAGCGCCGCCGCCTGACCGTCGTCGACGCCACCAACGTCCAGACCTTCTGGCGGCGGCGACTGGTGGCGCTGGCGCGAGCCCACGACGTCCCTTGCGTCGCCGTCGTGTTCGACCTGCCGCTGGAAATCCTGCTGGAACGCGCCCTCACCCGCCCCGACCGCCGTCCTGGCCCCGCCGTCATCCGCCGCCACCATGCCGACCTCCAGCGGGCACTCCCCACCGTCAACGAGGGGTTCCTCCGCGTCTGGGTCCTGCGTACGGCGGAGGAGGCATCGGCGGTCGAGGTGACGCGCCGGTCCGCGTGACGGTCCGGGACCGCTACCATGCCGCGGATGCGCTTGGTGGCCACCGAATACCTGACTGTCGACGGCATCTTCGAGGAACCCGGCCACTGGTCGCGTCCCTACTTCGGGGAGGAGGCCCAGCAGTTCAAGCTGGAGGAGCTGCATGCGACGGACGCGCTGCTGCTCGGCCGCGTCACCTACGAGGGATTCGCCGCGGCCTGGCCGACCATGTCCGACCCGGTGGGATTCGCCGACAAGATGAATACGATGCCCAAGTACGTGGTCGGGACCACGCTCGGCCCCCACCCGTGGGAGGGCGCCAAGCTGCTGGGCCGGGAGTTCCTGGACGAGATCAAAGCGATGAGGTCGGAATCCGGCGGTGACCTGCTGCTCTCGGGCTCGGCGCAGGTCTTCGACGCCTGTCACCGGGCCGGGCTCATCGACCTCTACCGGTTCATGGTCCATCCCCTGATCCTGGGCACCGGCCGGAGCCTGTTCGACGGGACCTCACCCGAAACTCCGCTCAGGCTGGTGCGCCAGCAGGGCTTTCAGACCGGGATCGTGGTTCTGGAGTACGTGCGGGCGCCGGCCACGGGATGACTGCTTCGCCGCGCCGTAACGTGAGCAGCGTGACGGAGAGGGATCTCGGCTCGTCCCTGGGCACGCTGTTCCGCGCCTACCTCCGCGAGGTTGACCTTGCCGTCTCCGGCACGCTCGGCACACCGCGCGCGTATCTCGTCCTCGCGGTCGTCGCGGGCGGGGACTGCGCG
>JAFMQY010000329.1 GCA_017354415.1 Nocardioides sp. | reverse complement strand
CCGGTGAGGAACACGGGGCCGCCACCGACGCCGGGGAGTGGGCGCACGTCCCGTCCAAGGCTCGCAAGCCGTTCGGCACCCCGTACGGCGAGGCTGAGGTCACTCACGTCAACCTCAACGACGGTGTCGTGGAGGGCATCAGGCTCAGGGAGCGGCCGGTGTTCGCCGTGCAGTACCACCCGGAGGCGGCGCCCGGGCCGCACGACGCGGTGGACCTTTTCGACCAGTTCTGCGGCGTAATGGACGGGGGGAAGTGATCCATGCCGAAGCGTGACGATCTCGAATCGGTGCTGGTGATCGGGTCTGGCCCGATCGTCATCGGGCAGGGCTGCGAGTTCGACTACTCGGGGACCCAGGCCTGCCGTGTCCTGAAGTCGGAGGGCATCAGGGTCAGCCTGGTGAACTCCAACCCGGCGACCATCATGACCGACCCGGAGTTCGCGGACGCGACCTACGTGGAGCCGATCACCAGCGAGATGCTGGAGAAGGTGATCGCCAAGGAGCGTCCCGACGCGGTGCTCCCCACCCTGGGCGGTCAGACGGCGCTGAACGCGGCCATGTCCCTGCATGAGAACGGCGTCCTGGAGCGGTACGACGTCGAGCTCATCGGTGCCGACGTCGACGCGATCGAGGCCTGCGAGGACCGCGAGCGGTTCAAGGACATCGTCACCGGCCTCGGCGCGGAGGTCCCCCGCAGCCTGATCTGCCGCAGCCTCAGCGAATGCCTGGATGCCGTATACGGGGACGGATCCGAAGAGAACCCCGGGCTGGGCTTTCCCGTCGTCGTCCGCCCGTCCTTCACGCTCGGCGGCCTCGGGTCCGGCATCGCCTACGACGAGGAGGACCTCCGCCGCATCGCCGGCGCCGGCCTCGACGCCAGCCCCACCACCGAGGTCCTCCTCGAGGAGTCGATCATCGGCTGGAAGGAGTATGAGCTCGAGCTGATGCGCGACCGCCACGACAACGTGGTGATCGTGTGCTCGATCGAGAACATCGACCCGATGGGCGTGCACACCGGCGACTCGGTGACGTGCGCCCCCGCGATGACGCTGACCGACCGCGAGTACCAGCACATGCGCGACGTCGCCATCAAGATCATCCGCGCGGTCGGGGTGGACACCGGTGGGTGCAACATCCAGTTCGCGGTCAATCCGGCCACCGGCCGGATGGTCGTCATCGAGATGAACCCCCGGGTCAGCCGGTCAAGCGCCCTGGCCTCCAAGGCCACCGGCTTCCCGATCGCGAAGATCGCGACCAGGCTGGCGATCGGCTACACCCTCGACGAGATCCCGAACGACATCACCGGCCAGACCCCGGCCTCCTTCGAGCCGGCGCTCGACTACGTGGTCGTCAAGGTGCCGCGGTTCGCGTTCGAGAAGTTCCCCGGCGCCGACCCGACGCTCACCACCCACATGAAGTCGGTGGGCGAGGCGATGGCCATCGGCCGCTCGTTCCCCGAGGCCCTGCAGAAGGCGCTGCGGTCGCTGGAGAGGAGCGACGCTCCGTTCGGATTCGGCGAAACCCCGGACACCGCGGACGTGCTCCTCGACCGCTGCCGCACCCCGCACGACGGTCGCCTGAACACCATGCTGCAGGCCCTGCGCGCGGGCGCCAGCCCGGCGCAGGTCGCGGAGGTGACCGGCGTGGACCCGTGGTTCGTCGATCAGCTGGTGATTATTCACGAGATATCCCTAACGGTGAGTCGCGCCTCTTCCCTTGACGAGGCTCTCCTGCGTGAGGCCAAGAGCGCGGGATTCTCCGACGCCGCCATCGCGCAGCTGCGCGGGATCGGCGAGGAGGAGGTACGGGCCCTGCGGCATTCGCTCGGGGTCCGCCCGGTGTACCACGCGGTCGACACGTGCGCGGCGGAGTTCGCGGCCCGCACGCCGTACCTGTACTCGAGCTACGACGAGGGCACCGAGGTGCCCTCCGGCGACACCCCGAAGGTCATC
>JAFMQY010000021.1 GCA_017354415.1 Nocardioides sp. | reverse complement strand
CCGGGGCCCGGCGATCCCAGGATGACGTCGAAACGGTCGCAGAGCCACCAACGACGCACCCCGAGAACAGCTGTCATCGAACCCCGAGGCCCGATCGCCAGGGGCGGGGGCGAGTCAGGGCAGCCCCCGATGGGGTACGGCGGTCCCGTGACGCACAGTAGAGATGTCGGGAATCGCCCTGACATCTCCACCCGAAGACATCTCTACCGAAGGACGTGCCCCTCCCATGAATGACATCCACCAGAGCTTCGCCAAGCATGGCCTGATCCGGCCTCGTGACGAGCGGATCCTGGGCGGTGTGTGCGCCGGACTCGGTCGCCGGTTCGGCCTCGGCCCCTGGACCACCCGGCTTCTGTTCGTGCTGGTGCTCCTGATCCTTCCGGGCAGCCAGGTCCTGGTGTACCCGATCCTGTGGATCCTGATGCCGTCCGAGGAGAGCGTCGACGCCCCGGTCGGGGCCACCGCGCCGAAACCAACGGCCTGAGACGCCGCTTTCGGCCCATTCGCACCTCTGGAGCCCTTGATCCTGCCGACCGGCGGTCGCATGCTCGTCTTGGGAGGTCTCCATGAAGTCATTTGCTGCACCTGACGGCGTACCGGTTCTGTCTCGCGGCAAGCACCGATCACCTCGCCGTGGCGCCTGTTTCATGGAGTTCGCCTCCTTCCTGGCAGGCGAGCCATGGAGCGATCACCCCTCCTGCACCCACCCGCTGCTGGCGCAGCTCGCCCGGCGGGTGAACGACCTCATCGGCGAGGTGGGTCGCCAGCAGCTGGTGCCGCTGGTCCCGTCGGTCGTGGGTCGACATGGGGACGAACACACCTGGATCGCGCTCCCGGTCACCGTGGCCGCCGTACCGATCCTCGACGTGCCCGAGGAGACGCAGCGTGTCCTCGCTGCTGGGCTGCTGACCGCCCACCGCATCTGCACCGAGGCCGGCCTCAACCTGGCCGAGACCGGGGTCCGGGCCCAGGCAGCGCTCGACCTCGTCCCGGGCGCGGTCGCATGGGCCGAACGGCTGCCGGTGCCGGCGCGGATCACCCGCGAGACCTTCGCCAGCCGCAGCGCCCCGACGATGATCCGGTGGGCCGCCGACGGCATCGTGGCGAGCGGCACCCCTGATCGGGACGCGCGCCTCCATGCTCTGCTCGAGACAGCCATCGCTGCGTGCCCGGCGCCGGTCCGGACGGACCGCGCGCCCGAGCGCACAGAGGTGTTCTCCCACCGGGGGTGAAGGCCGTCGGTCCGGTCAGGACGAACCAGATGCTGGCGTAGGACGCACCTGGAAGTTGCCCTGCTCCTCGACCACGAGCACGACCTCGCCCTTGCCCAGGGGGCCCACGACCTCCCCGGTCGCACCCAGCACCGCCGCCTCGTTGGTCGGGCTGTGGCCGACCAAGATGCCGCGACCGTCGTCGGGCAGAGACTCGATGACAGCCCGAAGCGCGTTTCCGAGCAGGGCCGACTCCTTCTCCACGAGATCGGCGTCGATCGCACGCATCTCTTCGACGGTGGCTCCCTTTCCCGCAGCCTTCGCGACAGCCCGCCAGCGGTCCTCGACCGACGATCTCAGCGCGGGTACGACGGTGACGGCAAGGTCCTCCTGCCCTGCGGCCCGGCGCAGGATCTCGACCATCTCGTCCGCGCGGTGGGCGCCGGTCGAGCCGAAGAACGCGTACGGCGGGCTCAGCCGTTCCCGCCCGATCGACTCAGCGGCCGCGACTCCTTCCGGGGTGAGCGAGTCGCCGTCGTTGTCGGTGTGTCGGAACAGCTCCAGATATCGCATCTCACCGGCATACCCCTCGGCGCCTCCGCCGCCAAGAGCCCGTGCAGATCATGGGTGCAGATGTCCGTGTCCTCTGTCATCGTTCGCGACAAGGGAGACAACCGACTCCGGAGGCTCGCCATGGAGGCGCGCAACGAGGCGAGGAGTTGACGCGCTACAGCCGGGGGAGTCTGACCAGTAACGCACCGCCCGCGAAGCCGACAGTGCGGTCGAGGGTGATCAGGAACGCCCGGGCCAACAACTCCTCGTCGCGAAGTCTCCACAACACCTCGGCGTTGACCCACCCCGCCTCACGCGCCGCGGTGATGCTGAATCCGTCCACGAGGTTCTGCAGGCCCGCGAACTCCCGGTCCAGTTCGAGCAGCACGCCCTGTTCGAACGATTCCCTGATGTGTGAGTCGAGTGCCTCCAGGGTTAGGTTCACCTTCTCGAAGTCTGCGTGATGCGCCCCCCGGTCCGGTGCCGTGCTGCAATCCGCGCAGGTCTGCGCCAAAGCGGGCGCCAGGTCGTAGTTGATGTGTGCGTTCATCCCTGCCAGCGCGAACTGCATCGGAGCCAGGCCGGAATCTGCCCGGTTGTCCAACAACACCTTCCAGGAGCGCGGCGCCCCGCCGGGCGCCACCCGGAAGGCGCTGATGGCAGCCAGGTAGCGATTCACGAAGTTCACGTCCAAGCGCGCCATGAACGCCGCGTCCGCGAAGAACCCGGAACCCACCTGATCGCGCACCGCTTCGGTGACGAGGAGATACATCCGGTTGAAGCACGCAAGGCCGTCGGTGGCAGGCAGCATCCCAGCGATGTCGTGCATCCGGGCGATGGCCTCCTCGATGGATGCGACCGGATCCACCGGAAGGTCTGCGATCGTCGCAGGCGCCTCCACGCCAGGGATGCTACTCAGGCCCCTTGGGTGGCTCGGATGAGGACCATTGCACCTACCTCCCCCACGTCCTCGCGTCGTTGCCTGGTCGCAAGGAGAGGGACCTGTGATCACGAACCAGTTCATGGGGACCGCGAGCGTCGACCTGTACTGGCTGCCGCTCGGGTCGGGAGGCAGCACGCGCTGCGTGCGTACCAACGGCCGCGTCTTCGAGGCGATCACGGCCCGCTACGGGCATCGCCCGCGCTGCGACCTCTACCACTCCGCTCTCGAGGTCAGCCGAGGCAGCGACCGCTTCACCATCGAGATGGCACCCGTGTGGAGCATCGCGGCACCCGACCGCGGCGTGGTGTGCGAGGGGCCGGTCGGACTCTCGTGGCTGGGTCGCTGCCGGTACTTCCGCTACGAGGTACGTCGTTGGCGCGACGGCGTGATCCCCGACATCGCGGAGGCCGTGGACAGCCCGCAACGGCTCAGCAACGATCCGGTCCAGGTTGAGCGGGTCCTGGACCTGGTGCCGAGCTTCCCGACCGCCACCTGGGGGCGGGACGAGCTCCAGGCCGGCGAGATGTGGAACTCCAACTCCCTCATCGCCTGGCTCCTGGCCGCCAGCGGCCACGACGTCGACTCCCTCTGCCCGCCCCGGGGTGGTCGAGCCCCTGGCTGGACCGCCGGGTTAGTCGTCGCACGGAACCACCCGAGCGAGCACACGTCCAGCCGATTGCCGAACGGCTGACGAAGGAGATCGGGCATGTCGCGGCCGAGGACCTGTCAGGTTCGCGAGGCGGCCGTTGTCGCCAGCGTCGTCGCGGGATTCGCGGTCCTGCACCGCCTCGGGACGAGCTACGGCGCCACGCATGAGGAGCGTCGGAGCATGCTGCCCGGTGATGACATCGTCAGGCACCCGCAGACGGTGGCCACGCACGCGCGGACCATCGACGCACCACCTGAGGCGGTGTGGCCATGGCTGGTCCAGGTGGGGTGGCACCGTGCCGGGTGGTACACGCCGAGGTGGGTCGACGTACTACTGTTCCCGGACAACCTGCCGAGCGCCCCACGCCTGCTCGAGGGGTTTTCGCACCTCGCCGTGGGTGACTTCGTCCCGGACGGCCCACCGGTGTCGGAGTGCGGGTTCGTGGTCCGAGACGTGAGTCCCGGCCGTCGGCTGGTGCTGCACTCGACGACCCACCTCCCCTTGTCCTGGCGCCGCCGCGGCCGCCGCGTCTCCTGGACCTGGACCTTCGTCCTGTCCCCTGTGGCCGGTGGACGTGCCACTCGGCTGGTGTTCCGCTGGCGGGCGCGGACCTATCCGTGGTGGCTGACCGCGGGGGTCCACGCCGCCATCGTCCCAGCCGACCTCGTCATGAGCCGCGCGATGTTGCGGGGCCTCGCACGACGGGCCACGTCACACACAGGCCGAGCGCCTCGGCTGACCACTACGGGCCAGGAGGTCGGGATACGTCAGCCGACCGGCGTCGAGCAGTAGGTGCTGTGGGGGCCGAACGGCCCTCCGCACGCGGTGGTCTGCTGGAACTGGTCGGCCTTGCCGAAGTCGTCGGCCGTCGTGGGGTAGTCGACACCGTAGCTGAACGAGCCGTCCTGATTCCGTGTGAACCACGGGTAGATGCAGAACGGGCCGCCATAGCTCGAGCACGTCGAGCCGGTCTCGCTGGGATCGGTGACCTCCGCCTTTCCGCCGTAGTCGGACACGACGGACCACCCGGTCGGAGCCGCGCCACCGCGGAAGGTCACGGAGTCGATGTGGATCGGCGGCGACTGTCCCGCCCAGGCCGCCTCGTCGTAGGAGTAGCAGCCCGCCTCGCCCGGCCAGCAGAACGCGTCCGAGGGACTGGTGAACGGCGACGTGTGGCCGATCTCCCAGACGAACGCCGCCGGAGCATCGTGGACAGCGCCCCAGAGCAGGGAGTTGCCGATGCGTTGCACGGAGTACGCCGGCATCAGCGGCCCGTCCCTCTTGCTGTCGAGCACGATCGTGCCCTGCCGACCGGTGTCGTGGTCCAGCACCGTGATGTGCCAGCCGTCCTTCGCGGCGGTCACGAAGAAGTGGACGCTGATCTGATCACCCTGGTGCATGACCATGGCATCGCTCGAGCCGGCTTCGGAGAGCATCGCGTTGAAGGCGGCCGGCTCGTGGAACACCGGCTTCTGGCCGGTGGTGTGGATCGACCACGTCGGGGAGCAGACCGTCCATGAGCCGACCCGATGCTTCGCGACGAAACCGCCGTTCGGCCCACAGGTGGTGACCACGGCGTTCGGGTAGAACTGAAGCTCCTCGTAGGCCTGCCCGAAGAGGCTGTTGCTGTCGTCGACCGGCCCGCCGAACCAGAACGTCGGTCCGACGGCGTCGACGTCGACACCCGGCCCGTTGCTCGGGAGCTCGAACGTCCACGTGAGGTTCTGGGCCGACCCGGGCGCGTTCGAGACCGGCATCAGCTCGGGCTCGTCGTGCCCCGAGCAGCCGGACGAGTAGTGCACCTCGAACACGTCCTCGACGTACGCCGGGTGATGGGCGACGCAGCCGCCCTGTCCGCCACCCACTGCGCGAACCGGACCAGTCGGTGAGAGTACGGCGGTCGCCAGTACCCCCACGCCCATGGTCGCGAACGCACCCAGCCGCTTCATGTCCGCCCCCTTCGCGTGTCGCCCGGTCGACGCGATCGTCTCTCCGCCATCCGGGCGACGGCAAGGTGCGCGGCACGCCGTTCGGCCGGGAGACACACCGACCGACGGCAACGCAGCGGTCGACGGGATGTGCGGAGATACGCTGACAGAGATGTCACGGCGTGTTCCCCTTGCTGCTCTCGCCGCCGCCGTAGTGGTCGCCGCCATCGCCGTGGTGGCCGCGCTCCTCTCCTCCGCCGGTGGGAGTGATCAGCATGCCTCCGCAACGGCGGGCTCGAACAGCAGTGACCCCTCGGCCCCTCCCATCTCTCCATCAGCTTCCAGTCCGTCGGCTGCCAGTCCCTCGGCTGCCAGTCCCTCGGCTGCCAGTCCCTCGGCTGCCGGCAGCCTGGTCCCGGCGGTCTCCCAGTACCCCGCCGCGGGAGTGTGTGGCCGCGTGAGCGGAGACGTGGTGACGGTCAAGATCGAGCCGGACACTCCCGACCCTCGCTGCGCCTCGGTCGGCGACAGCCAGTGGCTGCGCGTGGTCAACAACACCGGTGACTACGGGCGTCCCGCGCACACTGTCACCGTGACGTGGATGCCCGGGCACCCGTTCAAGCTCCAGCCCGGCGAGTCGAAGGAGTTCCACCAGCACTTCGGTGACTACCTGGCCGTCGGGGTGCACGACCTGAGCGTGGGACCGGCGTACCGAGCCGAGATCTGGCTTCACTGACGACTCCGAGATGTCGATCGCAGCGCTGGTCACTGTGGCGCGGCCTAGATCTGTGAAATGCGCGGTTTGCCGGAGTGCTGCCCGTAGCGTGGAACGCCGAACGCGTCGGTTGCGCCGACGTACGACGGGCATCACCGACGAACGGGAGATTCCATGGTTCGCCCCGTGATCGCCGCTCTCGGCGGTCTCGTGCTCCTGGCCGGGCTCTGTGTTCCCCAGACGACCGCTGCGGCCGCGCCGGGCTCGAGCACCTCACCGACCGTGACGACCTCGCCCCCCTCGCCGACGACCGTGCGCATCAAGAGCCACCACTACGCAGCACGCGGACTGGACTCCTGCAACGCCCCGACCCACTCCCAGATGGCGGCCTTCTGGCACAACACGCGCTGGTGGTGGTGGGCCATCTACATCGGCGGTGAGAACCGCGCGTGCCCGAACAACAACCTCACCCCTCGGTGGATCCACAGAGAGATCCGGCGCGGCTGGGGCCTGCAGCCCATCTGGGTCGGCCCGCAGGCACCCTGCGCCTCCCAGAGCGGCCTGGCCAGCATGGCCCATCATCGGGCCCGCGCCTACCGGCAGGGCGTGCGCGTCGCCGCGCACGCCTACAAGAAGGTCAAGCGCCTCGAGATCCACACCCACACGCCAGTCGTCTATGACATGGAGGCGTTCGACACCACCAAGCGCTGGTGCGTCCGTGCCGTCAAGGCATTCGTTCGCGGATGGAGCCACCAACTGGGGAACAGGACCAACGCGCTGCCGGGCTACTACGGGTCGACGTGCGCCTCCGACGTCTCCGCGATGTGGAATATCTCGCCGCGCCCGTACTACATATGGGGCGCCAACTACGGGACCGGCCCCAACACCTTCAAGATGAGCTGCGTCTCGAAGAACATCTGGCCGCACCGGCTCAAGCAGTACACGGGCGGCAGCCTGGTGACCGAGAACGGCGTCACCCTGTCCGTGGACAGGGACTGTGCCAACGGACCCATGTACTCGCCCCGCCGACACAACCTCAACATCTGCACCTGATCCGAGGCTCCGTGAATCCTCCCCAGCCCCCTGCCCGGACCTGGTACGCCGCCGTGGCGCCCGTCGTGATGCTCTGTCTTGTCGTGCTCGCCGGATGCAGCAGCCACGAGTCCTCGACCGCCGGCGGTCTCGTGCCGTGGACCGACGAGCCGGCCGCGGCGGCACAGCTCGCACAGTCCACCACCTCGCCGACCTGCAAGGTCTCCGTGCTGCATCTCCCTCGTGGCGAGCAGCGCTGGGGAGGCGCGTGGAACAACGCGATCTCGGGCTACTTCACGATCGAGAACTCCGGGCGCACGCCCTGTGCACTACCCAGGCCCTCGCGGGTGACTGCCACGACAGAGTCGGGCACGCGGATCGGCTTCGATGTCCGCAGCCTGGCGGCTCCGGCCGTGGTCCTCGGCCCCGGCGACCGGGTCCAGGTACAGGTCAGCTCGCCGTACGACTGCGGCAAGAGCCTGGCCCGGTCCACCTCGTTCGCGCTCACCTTCCCGACCGGCACGTTGCAGGTCCCGGGTGCCCGGATGGGCGTGCAGTGCGGCGGCACCCTGCTCGACTTCAGCGCCCGTGATGTCGGCTCATCCGCAGGCGGCGCGACGAGCACCACGCCCGCCGCGGGGCTGCGCGCGACGATGTCGCGCGTCCCCGGGAGTGTCTCCCCCGGCGACTCTGTGACCTACGCCGTCACGCTGACGAACCCCACCTCGACCGCGATCTCACTCGACCCGTGCCCGTCGTACCAGGAAGGCATCAAGGGACAGCGGTCCTCGGTGCACACCTACCAGCTCAACTGCGGCGCGGTCGGCCAGATCGCCGCCCACTCCAGCGTCAGCTTCGCGATGCAGCTGCCGCTCCCCGACCACGTGACGCCCGGGGCGGCCGTCCTCAACTGGGAGCTCCAGCTTCCGTCCGGGTCGGTCGACCAAGGGCAGTTCGCATCGGCCGGCACGACGGTCAACTGACTCCCCCCTCGCCTGACTTCGGTGGTTGAGGGGCGCGTCCCCCGAGTTGCGTCTCGAAACCACCGGAGGCCGTCGGTCGAGCTCGTCGAGACCACGACGGACCCCTTCGGAACACGCTTGACGATGATGGCGCGGCCAAGTACCTTGTAAAGCATGGTAGCCGTGAGGGAGACGGCGATATCCCAGCTGCGGCGGGGTGTTCTGGAGTTCTGCGTGCTCGCCCTGCTCTCGGACGGCGAGCACTACAGCTTCGAGATCGTGACCGCGCTGAGCGAGCGCGACGGGTTGGTGACCTCCGAGGGGACGCTCTATCCGCTGCTCTCCAGATTGCGCAAGGAGGGCACGGTGGAGACGACCTGGCGGGAGTCCGCGGCAGGCCCGCCACGCCGCTACTACCGGCTGACGCCGACGGGCCGCGCCCTGCTACAGGCCTTCTCGTCGGAGTGGGCCCGCTTCCGAGATTCCGTGGACGCACTGCTCGAGACTGGAGCACCGACATGAGCACCACCACCCTTCACCCGCTGGCTTCCGACTACCTCCGATCCGTGGGTGAGGCCGCCCGTGGGCTGCCGCGCACCGATCGCCAGGAGCTGCTGGCCGACCTCGAGGCACATCTGCACGAGGCAACGGTGGCCACCTCGTCGGACGCCGATGTGCGCGTCGTACTCCAGCGGCTGGGCGATCCCGGGGAGATCGTCGACGCTTACCAGGCAGACCTCCGAGGTGCCCGTGCCGACCTGCCCCCGCCCCAAGCCGGAGGTCGGGAGTATGCGGCGATCGCCCTCCTGCTCCTGGGTGGGATCCTCGGCGTCATCGGCTGGGGCGTGGGCGTGGTCCTGCTGTGGATGTCGCCGGTCTGGCGGACGCGCGACAAGTGGCTGGGAACACTGGTCATCCCGGGCGGCCTCGCGGTCCCGGGTGCGTTCGCGATCATCCTCGCCACGGCCACTGCCAAGACCTGCCACACGCTGTCCGGCGGCGCCCAGCAGTGCACCCCCGTGGATGTCATCGGGCTCAACCCGCCCGTGATCGTGCTGTTGGTGCTGCTGACACTTGCACCCCTCGCCACCGCGGCCTTCCTCCTCCGCCAGTCGAGGTAGTGCTCCGCGCCGACCACCGAGGTGCGCCGGTGGTTGAGCCCGCCGAGACCACACGTTCTCCGGTGGTTGAGGAGCGCGTTCCACGGGCGTGCGCCGGTGGTTGAGAAGCGCGTTCCACGCGCGTCTCGAAACCACCCTCGGTAGTGGTTTCCAGACCCTCGCAGCGACCTCCTCAACCACCGGACTCCCGGCCGTACAACGACCTCCTCAACCACCGGACTGGGAGGTGTCTTGTGCGATCCTGATGGACCGCCCTATGGTTTAACTATGACCATAGGTAAACAGAGTGACGACGGGATGGACCGGTCGTCGCCGATCGTGTTCACCCTTGATCCGGGGTCCGGCGTCCCGACGTACCTGCAGCTGATCCACCAGGTCGAGCACGCGTTGCGCCTTGGCTATCTGAAACCGGGCGACCAGTTGCCGAAGGTGCGTGAGGTCGTGGCGGAGTTGGCGATCAATCCGAACACGGTGCTGAAGGCCTACCGCGATTTGGAGAGCAAGGGTCTGACCGCGGGGCGGCCGGGCCAAGGGACGTTCGTCGAGGGCACGTTGGACCAGATCGATCTGGCAGGGCTGACGGGCTTGAGGAGGTCCTTGGTGGCCTGGTTGTCCGATGCCGACGAGTCGGGACTCGATCAGGACGGCATCGTCGCCCTGTTCTCCAGCACGTTGCGGGATTTTGCTGAGCGCCGCGGGCATGAAGGCGGCCGCGGCGCGCTCACGGACCGCCGTACCGCAGGGGGGATCGCATGAACGCCGTGGTGACCCGTGACCTCGGGAAGCGCTTCGGCCGGGTCACGGCATTGGAGGACTGCAGCCTCGAGATCGGAGAGGGTCAGCTCGTCGCGTTGGTCGGCCCGAACGGCGCCGGCAAGAGCACCCTGCTCAACCTCATGGTCGGCCTCGCAAAGCCCTCCACCGGTGAGGTGAGCGTCCTGGGCGTGCCGGCAGGCTCGGGCGTGGCTCTCGACGGGGTTGCGTTCGTCGCGCAGGACACCCCGCTGTATCGGCACCTGTCGGCCGCCGACATGATCCACCTGACCCGCAACCTCAACCGGCACTTCGACGTCGCCTACGCCACAGACCGACTCCGCGACCTCGACATTTCGCCTGGCCGCAAGGCCGGATCGCTCTCAGGTGGTCAGCGAGCCCAGCTGGCACTGACGCTCGCACTGGCCCGACGTCCTCAACTCCTCGTCCTCGACGAGCCGACCGCGCAGCTCGATCCGCTTGCCCGCCACGACTTCATGTCCATCGTCATGACGGCCATGGCCGAGGACGGCCTCACGGTCGTGCTGTCCTCCCACGTGCTCGCCGAGCTCGAGCGCGTTGCCGACTACCTCGTGCTGATCTCTCGCGGACGCGTCCGCATCGACGGCGACGTCGTGAGCCTTCTCACCAGGCACTGGATGCTGACGGGAGTCCCCGACCAGTCACCGAGCCCGGGCTGGCGAACGATCCAGAAGACCAGCGCCGGAGCCCAGCAGCACCTGCTGGTCGAAACCCTGTCCGATGCGCCATTCCCACCGGGTTGGGAAGCCCGCCCCGTCAGCCTCGAGGAGCTGACCATGGCCTACCTGCGGGAAGACACCGACGCTTCGCGAGCCGCTTTGTTGGAGACGGTCCGATGACGACGATCGATGCATCTGCCGTTCGGCCTCCTTCCGCAGCACCCATCCCCTGGCGCAGCTTGGCGTGGGTCACCTGGAGGCGCCACCGCGGCACGGTCGTGGTCCTCCTCGCCGTCCTCGCCGTCACCGGGATCTATCTGCTCGTGACCGGTCTCCAGATGCGGTCGGCCTGGCACACGGTCCAGGCCTGCACTCCGCAGCGCTCCAGTGCGTGCAGCTTCGCGTGGAACAACTTCAGGAACACCCACACCAACCCCGGTCTCATCAGCGCGCTGTTCCTGTTCGCGCCGCTGCTGATCGGCGCCTTCGTCGGGGCCCCGCTCGTCGGTCGCGAGCTCGAGACAGGCACCTTCCGCTACGCCTGGACCCAGGGCGTGGGCCGCAACCGGTGGGCCATCGCGATGGTTGTCACCGGAGCCGCCGTCGTCGCCGTATCGACAGGGCTTCTCGGCGCCCTCGTCTCCTGGCACGAACAGCCGCTCTGGCGGGCCGACGTCACTCCGCGACTTCAGCCCAGCGAGTTCCCGTCCACCGGTCTCGCGATCGTCGGCTGGGGCCTTGCGACGTACGCCGTCGCCGTACTCGCGGGCCTCCTGTGGCGCCGCGTTCTGCCTGCCCTCGCCACCGCCGTGTTGGCGACGTTCGCACTGGCCTATGCCGCCTCCAGGTTCAGGCTTCACATCCTGTCGCCGCTCGTGACCAGCAGCCTCGCCTACGTTCCCGGGTCGCAGCCCATCTCGCAATGGTGGGAGAAGGCCGGTGCTCGCGTCAGCACCGCCGAGCTGAACGCCGTGCTGCGCGCCGGTGGCCTCCAGCAGATCAACTCCAGCGGCGGCAAGACCACGGTCCAGGTCGTCCCGAACGAAGGCACCGACCCCGTCACCTACCTCCTCCACCACGGCTTCACCCAATGGACCAGCTACCAGCCGGCCTCCCGCTACTGGACCCTCCAGTGGATCGAGTTCGGCTGGCTGACCGCACTCGCCCTGGTCATCATCGCCATCGCGCTTCTGCTCCTCCGACACCGCGACGCATAGCGGTCGTAATGTGCTGGAGTCTCTGACACCTTGACACAAGGAGTGGTGATGTCCGAAAGTCGTCCGCCGTTTCCTCCGTTCACGGCTGAGACTGCAGCGCAGAAGGTCCAGGCTGCCGAGGATGCCTGGAACACCCGAGAGCCCGAGCGAGTGGCCGGGGCATACACGGTGGACTAGGTCTGGCGGAACCGGGATCAGTTCATCAGTGGCCGCGCGCAGATCATCGAGTTCCTCACGGCGAAGTGGGAGCGCGAGCTGGACTATGCGCTGCGCAAGAGCCTCTGGACGTTCGAGGGCAACCGGATCGCCGTGCGCTTCCAGTACGAGTCCCACGACCACGACGGCCAGTGGTGGCGCAGCTACTGGAACGAGCTGTGGGAGTTCGACGAGCAGGGCCTGATGTTGCGCCGGGAGGCGAGCATCAACGACGTACCGATCACGGAGGCCGAGCGTCGGTTCAAGGGTCCTCGGCCCGCCGACGAGCACGGCACCGAGATACCCCTCCAGTAGCGGCCGGGTCAGAATGGCCGCATGGCACGGACCATCGCAACCAACACCACCGTCGACCTCGACGAGCTTCTCGAGTTCATCCGGCCCCGGCATCAGATGGTCCTTCTGACCCGCCGCTCCGACGGATCGCCGCAGGCCTCGCCGGTGACCGGCGGTGTCGACGACAGCGGGCGGATCGTCATCTCGACGTATCCCGAACGCGCCAAGACGATGAACGCGCGGCGCAGGCCGGAGGTCGGTCCTGGTCCTGTCCGATGACTTCGGGGGCGCATGGGTGCAGGTCGACGGCGCCTGTGAGGTCCTGGACGTGCCCGAGTCCGTCGAGCCTTTGGTCGAGTACTTCCGCAACATCTCCGGCGAGCACCCGGACTGGGACGAGTACCGACGCGCCATGGCCGAGCAAGGAAAGTCGCTCCTCCGCATCACCCCCACCCGATGGGGACCGGTGGCAACCGGAGGCTTCCCTGCCCGCCTTGCGTAGGACGCTGACCTGGCAGTCGCGTCGAGGCGTACGACGCTGACCTGGCAGTCGCGTCACGGCCGAGGACGCTGACCTGGCAATCCCGTATGACGGAATCGCCGGGTCAACGCTTCTTCGGCGTATGCAACTGACGGGTCGGCTCCTAGGACTGCACGAGTGCCCAAACGCCGGCCGCGGCCACCGCGAGGCTGATCGCCAGGCCCACGGCCAGCCACCGGTCGAACCACACGATCATCAGCACAGCACCGAGGACACCGGCCACGACAGCCGAGGCCGGCCACCAGCCGAAGTGACCCAGGACGCCGATCCCGACGATGACGAATGCAAGGGCCGCGACGAGGCCAAGCACGACCGACAGCGGTCGCGCATCGCCCAGCAGCCACGAGTGTGAGGCGTCGAACGGCGCGTCCTCGGTTGCCGGAATCGTCCAGATCACCGCGGTCACCAGTCCGTGGGCAATGACGAAGAGACCAAGGATCACGATGAGCATGAGTCACCCCCATCCGATTGTCCGCTTGGGGAGCGCGCGGTGATGGAGGGTGGGTGTCGTTCTGGGTGGCGCTTGAGACCGCTCCAGCAGATGCGCTCTTGACGGCTGCCCACGGCCCGCACCACGGGGGCGAGTAGCCACCGGACGTGGTTCGGTCGAACGTCGCAGTCCCAATGGAGCCGAGTTCGGTCTCCGAGCGGCTCGAAGTTGAGCGATCCGCGGACCTCAGCGCCACGCATGGCGGTGCGCGATGCCAGGCGGTGCGGCCGGTCGTACTCGGTGAACTCGATGACCATTTCGGCAGGTGGACGCGCGTGCCAAGAGGTCGACGTGAACGCCGTGGAAGGTCTGAACCAGCCCGTCCATGACCTTGGCGTCGTCCTGATATCTCCTCGTGATGACGCGCTCGATGGCCACCGCCACCGCCACGACAGCGCCGACCACGCTCAGGATCCACTCGGTCGCAAGATCCGTCTGATTCTGCAGCGTCGACCAGACAGTGGTCCCCGCAGCCGCGGTGAGGACTGTCGATGTCACTCCGACGAAGCGGCCCCAGCGTTCTCCCTTGGCACGCTGCAGGCCCGCCATACGGCATCGAGTCCAGCACTCGGCGAGTGTCTCGACGAGGTCAGCCGGAACCTCGTGGATGCTTCCAACTGGTGGCGTTCGCGCTGCTGACGCAGGTGTGGGTCCTGGGCTCGCCGGCTCGCCGTTCAGTGCTCCATCGGCCCACGTCACCGACATGCTGTGTGTCGTCATCAGACTCACCGTCCTCGGTAACTCCAGGGTTCGCCGGACCTCCGCGTCCGGCCAGAGGCGGAGTGCGGTGAACTCCAGGGACGAAGGTCGCCGTCGCGGACGACGTTGGCGGACTGGACGTAGGGTGGCCCCACGGGTTCCGGGCTCGCTGGCGAGGAACGGAGGGGCTGTGGTCGAGCAGGTGTTGATCGTCACCGGTGTCATGGGGTTGCTCTTCATGGTCGCGACGGGCGCTGCAGCAGTTTTCGTCGTACGACGTGTACGTCGCCGGTACCGCGCCGCGCGGGCGCGCCTGATGACTCCGCGGGGATGGCAGTCGGACGTCCAACGCCTCCTCCGTCACTCGGGCTCGGTCGCGGTGGCCTCGGTCGGATCGCCGCGCTGGTGGGCGGTCCAGAACCGGCGGCACCGGATGTGGCGAGCCGTCACGTCCGCCGAGCACGCGGTCAGGATCGCCCGGCGAGCCGACGTCGCGGTGGGCGAACTCCCAGCGCTGGCGGACCGGCTCCGCGCGGCCGCCAACGGGGTGGACGGCGTACTTCGAGCCAGTGAACGCGGTGGGTCGCTCCGCCAGGAGGACCGTCAGGACTGTGACCGGATCGAGCTGGCCGCATCCGAGCTCCGCGACGCCGCCTTGGCCTCGATGCGGTCGGACTCCCACGCCGATACCGACACCGTCGTGTCCGCGGTTCGGATCGAGGTGGCCGCCCTGGCCGCCGGCGTCCGCGCGGCACACGGCTGAGGGTGCGATTCCACTTCAGGAGGCGGCGATGGCGAGTCGTACGTCGAGCCTCGATGTGCCGAAGTACTGAGCCAACGAGGTCGAAACGGAGATCGACACGCGCAGCGAGGCACGCTCGCCCTGCCTTTGTTCAGTAGTTCGGCAGGGTGACCGCGCGCCGAGGGCGGCATGGACCGGTCGAGGAGTCTGGTTAGTCGGTGGTCCGGGCTGAGACCATGAAGAGTGATCACCTTCGTCGTCACGTCTCCGCTCTCCTTGGGAAGAATCATGTGGTGGTACGGCGAAGATGCCCTGTGGCCCGCGGCCCTCGACCTCTCACCGGTCGAGGTCGCGGACTTGGCCCCGCGTTTCGCAGAGCTCCTTGCCGCCCCAGAGCTCATCGAGAGCCTGTGGCCCGGTGCTCCCAGGCTCGATGCACACCTCGTGCTCGGGACGATCGAGCACTTTGAAGGACACCCACGAGCCGCTATCCGTCGACATCGGCGCGGCGGTCCTATGCCCGATGACTTGGCTGTGACCGAGAAGGAGCGCTGGGCGGATCCGGCGCTTGCTGAGGTCCTCCGCCTGATCGATCTGGCCTCCGGGCTCCCAGACCCGCGGGACCCGGCGACGCTGGAACCGCGGCTTCACGGACGATGGGCGCCCGGATGAGCGCACCGGACGCCGGAACGAGAGCGCGTTCCATGGCCAGGCGGGACGGCCGGCGCCCGCACACCGGCGCGCTCTGGACCGGACGAGCGCCTGACCGCTAGTCAGCCTCGAAGGGGGTGCAGGCCGACTACCTGGCCACCTTGCTGCCGTGTCGCGGAGGATTCCAGGCAGCGGATGCCGAATATCGTCCGCACAGGTTCGCGTCGGCACACATCCGGGCGGACCGCGACCACGCGAGGCACCCGCGCCCCCTCCCAGGCGGACGGGTGCGCCCGCAGGTCGTGCGGTGACTCGTCAGTGGCCGTTCATCGACTGCTGGAAGCACGCCACGTCGTACTGCGAGTTCTCGGATAGTGCTGGCCTCCGATTCCGCCATTGGCACTGTTGATGCCGGGCTCGTTGAACGGTGACCCGGGGCTGTTGGCGGAGTTGCCCGAGGTGTTGGGCTCCAGATCCTGGCAGGACTGCATCGGACGCCCGGTTCCGGGGGGATTCGCCGCCATGGCCGGGACGGCTGCGCTCAGGCTGAGCACGAGGGGCATGGGTGCGGCGAGCAGGAACCGACGGATCATCATCGCCTCCGGTGCGAGGGGGGCCCTCTGACCCGCGGTCGGGGCGACCGCGAGACCGGTCCACCCACCGTAGTTACGAGGCCCGCCGGCGTCGGGTTCACCAGAGGACGATCGAGGTTCCGACCGGGTGCCTGTCGGATCTGGCGCGGGGTGCTCGTAGAACAGGTCAGAGGCGGCCGGAGGGGTCGCCGGGGCACGCCGATCCATGGCGTGAAGGAGGACACCATGAGCGCGACCTACACCTTCGACGTCTTCGCCAGCCTTGACGGCTACGGCTCCTACGGGCCCGGCGGCGACTGGGGCGGCTACTGGGGCAAGCAAGGCCCCGAGCTGCTCGAGCACCGCCTCTCCTTGTTTGGCGAGGAGCAGCGGATGGTCTTCGGGGCCACGACCTACCGGGTGTTTGAACAGATGCTGGCCTCGAGCACCGAGGACTCCGAGGTTCGTGACGACTGGGCGAGGCGGATGTTGAGCCTGCCGGCCACCGTGGTGTCCGCGACGCTCGAGGGCCCTCTCGAGCTGCCGAACGCGACGCTTGTGCGCGGTGACGCCGTCGACGTCGTCACCCGGCTGAAGGAGGAGTCCGAGGTGCCGCTGCGCTCGCACGGCAGCCTGTCGTTGAACTGGGCGCTGATGGCCGCCGGCCTGGTCGACCGCGTGCAGGTGACGATCTTCCCCGTCATCACCGGAACGACCGGGACGGAGCGGATCTTCGGGGGTGCTGCCGACTTCGACCTGGAGCTGTTGGAGAGCCGGACGCTCGACGGTCGCACGCAGGAGCTCATCTATCGACCCAGTCTCCATTGACCGGACTCGCGGCCTGTGCTACGAGCGACTGCGGAACGACCGTGGCGGCTTCGTGCTGCACGGTCTTGTCGCAACGTACGTCGATGGCGCCTGGCACCGCGAGGATCCACGCGGGAACAGGCCCGGCATCGATGCCCAGTTCTCCACGAACGGCGAGCGTCTCGCGTACGACGTCAACGCCGACGCCGGCGAGATCGACTACCAGACGGTCTACACGCGACCGGCACGTGAGGTCATCGACGCGCTCAGCACCGCTGCCGACGTCCTCGAACTGTGCCGGGACGGTCTGCCCTCAGAGCTCACGGATCGGAGAGCCGGCGTCAGTTGACGTTGCCCAGATAGCGGGGACGTTCAGCTTCAGGCAACAGCAGCCACCGAGCCAGCGCCCGCGGCCACAGAGGCTGGTCCACCAGTTCGTCCAACGGGAGCCAGGCGACTCCGGTCTGCCAGGTGTCAACGACCGCGCCCAGCCCCGGCTCCGCGTCCGCTTCCAAGGTGCAGAAGAAGTAGACCTCCTGCTGGTGCACCCAACCGTCCTGCTCGGCGAACTCGTGATCCGCACCGATGTAGTCGCGGACGAACGCGAGGTCACCCACGACGACCTGACAGTCGATCTCCTCGAGACACTCACGGCGCAACGCTTGATGAGCATCTTCTCCGTGCTCCTGGCCACCGCCTGGGCAGAGGTAGAACGTCTCGAAATCCCCAGAGTTGACAGTCACCAAGAGTGCGTCATCGCGGATGATGATGGCCTTGGTCGCGACCCGAATCGTGGGCGCTGCCCCGAGACGGATCACCGAGGCGTTCACTGCGGCTCGCTGGATCCGGTCCACATCGAGATCCTCACACAACACGACTCCCTGCGTCGCCCGACGTCTCCGGTGGGGCAGGTCAGTGGACGACCCGTTCGGGGTGCGCTCGCGCATACTCAGCCGCGGAGGTGTGGTGGCGCTGGTCGAAGCCACGCGGGAGGAGGAGTACGCCCGACGAGGTCGGGTAGTACACGTCCCAGCGGTAGTAGCCGGCGAAGGAGCGGGGGTCGGCGGCCAGGACGGACGCGATGGCCTTGACCGCATTCACGTAGTGCACCGTCGGGTTGTAGGCGTACAACGCACCGGCCACCTCACCGCGGGCGAAGCCACGAACGGCGAGGTATCGCGCCGCGGCGAAGATCGCGTCGTGTGGGTCGTTGATGTCGCCGCCCGCGCCGTACTCTGCCCACGTCGCGGGGATGAACTGCATCGGGCCCTGCGCTCCCGCGGCACTCAGCCCGTGGATCTTGCCGAACGTCGTCTCGATCAGGTTGACCGCGGCGAGGTACTGCCATTCGACGCCGAACCGCGCACTCGCCGCTCGATACCACGTCAACAGCCTGCCGGCTGGCGCCGGTGCTTGGATGCGCCAGGCGGGCAGCAGGTTCTTCGGCGCCGAGTTGGGGATCGCCTCCAGCTCGCGTCGTGCCCGCAGGTTGGCGGTCACGTTGGCGCGCAGCGACGCCGGCACGACCTTCAGCACCGTCGCAGACCAGCCGGGGTGCCGCCCGATCCGCCCATAGGCGACCTGGGCGGTGCGGGCCGCGGCCAGCAGCCGGGACCTGCTCGTGCCGGGCGCCCGGATGGCGCGCTCAGCGGCGACCAGCTGCCGGCCGAGCACGGAGGGATCGCCGGAGATCGCCGGCACCACGGCGGGGTCCTCCGCCCCCGCCGGAATCAGTGGCGACGGCTGGGCGACGCTCCCCTGGTGGTCCATCGGCCGCGGCGTCGACGACCGCACCAGTGCGTGGCCAGGCGAGGCAGACGACTCCGACTCGGGCACCTGGCCGCGAGACGACATGCAACCGGCGCACGCCATGGCACAGACGATCGCCGTGGCCCGACGCATCAGCCAAGGCTAGATGACCGGGCGCGGGCCGGCGTTGGCCACCTCCGGATTAGCGTCGCGACATGGAGCTCGAGGGAAGGGTTGCGGCGGTCACGGGCGGCGGGTCCGGCCTGGGGCGCTTCATCGTGGAGGCACTGCGCGCTGCCGGCGCGCGGGTGGTCGTTGCGGATATCGCACCGGGCGAGGGCGTCACGCTGGCTGATGTCGCCACCGACTCGGGGCGCGCTGCTGTGCTGACTGCGGCGCAGTCTGCGGGAGGCCTGGACGTTCTCGTCAACAATGCGGGCGGCTGGAGCATCGGCGGTGCGCAGTTTCCAGGCGTCGCTCCGTCTGCCTGGCGTGCGGCGGTGGAGCTGAATCTGCTGGCACCGATGGCGCTTGTACAGGACGCGTTGCCGGCGCTGCGTCGTAGTCGGGGAGCGGTGGTGAACATCGCGTCCAGTGCCGGCGTGGAGACGAGCGCCTATGGCTCTCCGGAGTACGCGGCGGCCAAAGCAGCGCTGATCCGGTTCACGACGGCGGTCGCCGACTGGCGGGACCGATACGGGGTGCGTGTCAACTGCATCGTCCCGGGATGGATCGGACTCGACCGTGCCCACCGCGAGCTCGCCGCCATGTCTCCTGCCGAGCGCGCGGGCGCTCCTGCCCTGATAGCGCCCGCGGCGATCGCCGCGCAGGTGCTGCGACTCGCGCGCGACGAGTCACTGGCCGGGCGCGTACTGGGCATGCCCAACGGGAGTCAAGAGCCCAGCTTCCTGCCATGAGCCCCTCCGAGCCGGGGCTCGTCAGGATCCCGACCCCGAGGGCCGCGTGGTGACTACCCGTAGACCCGTACGTCGGCGACCTGCCACCAGTGCCCGTCTGCCTGGGTAAGGGTGACGCGGACGTAGCGGATCGGGTTGTGCGGCACCTTCAACGTGGTCAGCTGACCGGTGCCCACGCCGTCGCGGACGACGGTCCAGTGCGACCCGTCGCTGCTGACCGAGAGCCGGTAGCCGCGCGGATAGTCGGTCGACGGCAACACGTCGTTGGGATAGCCGTACGCCGCCGGCCCGGCGTCCAGCACGACCTGGCGGACGCGCTGCAGGTGCCCGAGGTCGACCTGCACCCACTGGCCGGGCGCCTGGGCGGTCCCGGAGGTCCAGGGCGTCGAGCCGTCGTCGTCGGTCGCTGCAGTGGCGGTGGTGGGGTCGCCCACGTTGCTGGTCATCGACGTGGTCCACGGGTCGATCAGCCGCGTCCCGCTCGTGAGGTCGGCGGAGACCGGCCAGGTGAATGTCGCCAGCGAGGCGCCGGGGAGCGTGTAGTCGAGATGGTGCTCGCCGACCGAGATCGCGATGGTCCGCGGGTCGTCGTACTCGTTGTTGACCACGAGCGCGGTGGAGCCGTCGGGGTTGACGAACGCCGCACTCATCGGCAGGCCGTTCCAGCCGGTGCTGCCGTACGACGAGCTTGCCACGCGCACCGCTCCGGGCTTCACGAACCGGGCGAGATGTCCGAGCGTGTAGTACTCGGCGTTGCGGGTGACCGTGCCGTCGGGGTTCACGGAGACCACGCCGGTGCACGTGTCGCAGCCGCCGTTGTGAGGGGTGCCGTCGGGGTGGAGTGCGAGGTTCCAGGTGACGACCGTCTGGGCCCAGTTGCGGGGCACGCCGAGCGTGAGGTTGCGAGCGTGCCATTTCAGGGTGTCGCTGAAGATCTGCGCCGGCGGGTCGGTCGGGCCGTGGGAGCCGGAGCACTCGGTGAACCAGATCTCCTTGTCCGGGAAGGCCTGGTGGAGTGCGGTCATCCGCTTCTGGTCGCCGTAGTAGCAGTGATACGCCGTGCCGCTGATCCAGCGGGCGGCCGACGACTGCAGCAACAAGGTGGGGTACTCCGTCTCGGGGTCCTCCCCGGGCGGGGTGCTGGCGACGTCGTTGGGATGCTCGGACCAGTTGTGGTCGTAACCCATGATCTTGGTGTGCAGGCCGGCGGCGGCCAAGGCCGGGCCGAGCCGGTCGATCACCTGGATCGCCTGGCGGGTGGGCAGGTCGGTTCCGGGATAGGCCGAGGGGGTGCGGTTCTGCGGCTCGTTCTGGATGGTGAGGCCCCAGATCGGGACGCCGGCCGCCTGGTAGGCCTGCACGAACTTCACCAGGTAGTCGGCGTACGCCTGATAGATCTGGGGGTCGTCGATCAGCCGGCCGCCGACGAGCGAGTCGTTCGTCTTCATCCAGGCCGGCGGGCTCCACGGCGTCCCCATCACCTTGAGGTCGGGGTTGAGGGCACGTGCCTCTCGGAGCAGCGGCAGGGTCTCGGCCTTGTCGTGGTCGATCGAGAAGTGGGCGAGCGTGTAGTCGGTTTGGCCGGGCGGCATGTCGTCGTAGGTGTAGTGAGGGCCGTCGACGAAGTCGGAGGAGCCGATCGGCTGCCGTAGGAACGACAGCCCGTCGGTGACGAAGAGGTCGCGCATGGTCGCATCTCGGGTGGCCGGGTCGAGCTCGTTCAGCACCGACGCCGACGAGTCGGTGATCGAGGCACCGAATCCGTCCATCGTCTGGTAGCGCAGGCTCGGATCGACCGTGATCGTCAGCTGGTCGCTGGCGGCGCCCCGGGCGAAGGCGACCGTCCCCCGGTCATGCAGCCGTTCCGACCCGTCCGCCGTGGTCATCCAGACGTGAGCGCGCGGCGGCTGCGGCGCCGCGCCGTGTCCGGGTGGGCTGACCAGCACGATCCCAGTGGTGACAGCAGCGGCCAGGCTGCTCGCCAGCCCGGCGATCGCTGCGCGGCGGGCAGGGCGTCGCACGTCGGTCATGTGGTTCTCCCGAGAGTCGTGGACCCTGCCTATCGCGTTCCCGCGGCCCTAGCAACCCGGCGGTCGTCGGCACGAGTCCCGATGACGACGCCGGTATGACGCGGGCCGCCGGTGACGCGCCTCAGTCGTGCTGGCTCGAAAGTCCCCGCAGGGCAGTGAGGGCCTCGTCCCGTTGGTGGGACGGCACGAGGATGTGGTCGTGGTACAAGCCGGCCAGCACGTTGCAGCTGATCCCGGCCCGCGCCAGCGACGCGGAGAACACCGCGGTCAGGCCGACGGCATCCAGCGACGAATGGACGGTCAGGTGAGGTCGAAATGCGTGCCCATTCGCACACTTCCTAGCGGGCTCCTGGTGGAGGATTCCAGGCACCACGTGCCGAACATCCTCCGCGAAGGACGGCCGTTACTTCAGCCACCGGAGCCCCGCCCTGGGCGCCGCTGCATGGATGGGTGCACAGTGGAGACCACCGCCTTCCCTTCACAGAGCATGCTGGGCGGCGGCTTCGCGAGCGCCGTGGCCGAAGGCGATCCGGACACGTTGAACTCGGCTGTCGCAATGTATGAGCATGGCCCTTCACGCGCGTCAGCCGATCCGTTCGGCCAGTGAGACGACCATCCCGTCGGGCCCGCGCACGTAGGCCATGCGCCAGATGTTCTCGTACTGGCCGATGCCGCCGACCAGTCCGTAACCGTCCTCGGCCAGGCTGTCGACCATCGCCTGCAGGTCGGCGACCTCGAAGCAGACGTTGCGCAGACCCAGCTCGTTCGCCATCGCGGCGGGCGATCCGGGCTCGTGGTCGGGCCTGACGAAGCTCGCGAGCTCGATCCCGGTTCCTCCGCCCGGCGGGCGCAACATGACGACCTCTGTCCGCGAGTCCGGGATGCCGCTGACGGTGTCCAGGAACTCGCCCTCCACGAACGTGCGTCCCTCGACCTCGAGGCCCAACCCGACGAAGAACTCCGTCGCCACGTCGAGGTCGTCGACGGTGACCCCTACATGGTCGAAACCCTTGATGTGTGACATGGCTGCCATCCTCCAATGCTCGTCCGGTCGTTCTCATTTCCGGGACGGAGCCGCCACAGCATTCTCGACATCCCACAGCCGCTGACTGGGCGCTGGCAACAATCCGCACGGAGGACTCAGCGGGCGGGGGCCGACCCGGGAGACGGCCGCCACTCCCGCCTGATCAGACCGAACACCCAGGAGTCCGAGACCTCGCCGTTCACGACGCAGTCCTCCCGCAGCGTCCCTTCACGCACGAATCCGAGCTTCTCCAGGACGCGGGCAGAGGCCGCGTTGCGCGTATCGGTCTCCGCCTGGACTCGATTCAGGTCGAGAGTGTCGAAAGCCCACTGCAGCAAGGCGCCTACGGCTTCCGTCGCGTAGCCGTGGCCCCATGCCGCATCGTCGAGGCAGTAGCCCAACGACGCGCTGCGATAGTCCGGGTTCCACCGGGTCAGACTGCACCAGCCGATGAAGGCCCCGTCGGAGAGACGGTCGATGGCCAACCGCGCCCCGGTGCCTTCGTCCGCCATCTGCCGGCATGCCGCGATGAAGCGGTCGGCGCGCGCCCGATCGTTCCACGGCGGCGAGTCCCAGTAGCGCAGCACGTAGCTGTTGCTGTGCAACTCGAAGGCGGCGTCCGCGTCCGCGTCGGTGAAGGGACGCAGTCGCAAGCGGGCGGTATGCACCGTGGGGGTGGGTAGCGACATGGATGCCATCATCGGCGATCGTCAGGTGGTCCGGCGCGGAGGCTCCTCGTCAGCGTGGGGATCATCACTGTCGCAGCGACGACGTGTAGTCCGATGAGGGCGGTGGTGGTGGCGGTGTCTGCCCCGGAGAGGAGTGGTGGGATCAACGAGATCGCGGTCAGCGACACGGCCGTCCACACGAAACGCTCGGCGGGGCGAGCGCTCCAACGAAGAAGAGCGGCGGCGATGACGATGCCCACGACCGAGAAGACGCCGGTCACCACGGTGAACCCGGACAACGGGATCGTCTCGCCACCATCGGGGATCTCGAAGTCGACGCCGACGGCCTTGGCGAGCGCAGCGGCCAGGGTGGTGGCCACCATCGCCGCGAGTGCGGCAATGAAGCCGGTGACCGCGACCCCGCGGAGTCGGTGGGTGTGGCTGGCCTGACCCGATGCCAGGCCTTCTGCGCCGATCCCCGTGTCGCTCATCCTGTTCATGTCGTCCTCCATCATTCGGTAACCGGCCCCAGGAGTGCGTTGACTGGTAGGTGACGGTCCTGGTCCGGCGCGACGGATGCGCACCCTCGACGTGCGCCGACCGGAGTTCCGCAGGGTGGATGCAGGTGGCTGCGCAGCGCGGCGTTCACTCCGGGACTACGCAGTGCCGTCTGCCGGCAGGCGCTCCGGCAGCCCGAGCCGCGGGTACTGGTCGTTGTGGAAGATGATGATCTCGGTGATCGCCCCGCCGGTGACGCGCAGGACGTCGATCGTCAGCGGCAGGTACGCGCGCTCCCGCTCCTGCCAGAGGTAGAAGGCGACGGCGGGCTGTCGGTTCACGTAGGTGGGGACGGTGCGCAGGTGCCCCAGGTCCAGGAAGCCGCTCTCGACCCAGTCGTTCACCACCGTGTCGCGACCGACGTACAGGCCCGGCGTGGGCGGCATCGAGCAACGGACGTCGTCCCGAACCATTGCGGCGAGCCGGCCGATGTCCTTGGCGACACTGGCGTCGGTGAAGCGGCGCACGAGCTCACGCGTCCCGGCGTCCTCCTCGCGGCCGGTCCAGTCCTGCCGCTCGGCGGGCAGGTGGTCTCGCATGCCGGCGCGGGCCCGCTGCAACGCGCTGTTCACGGAGTTGACGGAGTCCCCGAGGAGCTCCGCGACGTCCTTCGCCGGCCAGCCGAGTACATCCCGCAGGATCAGCACCGCCCGCGGGCGCGGCGCGAGGTGCTGCACTGCGACCAGGTAGGCCAGCTCGATCGTCTCCCGCGCAACCACGGCGGTCTCCG
The DNA here is from genome assembly GCA_017354415.1 of Nocardioides sp. Classification (GTDB taxonomy): domain Bacteria; phylum Actinomycetota; class Actinomycetes; order Propionibacteriales; family Nocardioidaceae; genus Nocardioides. The sequence goes on along the minus strand of JAFMQY010000021.1, from coordinate 5,705 downwards.
GCTCGTCCGCGTCGTCCGCGGGCAGCTCGTCGAGAAGCCGGTCCGGGTAGGGCTGCAGCCACGGCACCTCGCCGCCTGTCGCGGGCGCCGGGCGGCGCTGGGCGAGCAGGTCCAGGCAGGCGTTGGTGGCGATCCGGTACAGCCAGGCCCGGAACGTCGACCGCCCCTCGAAGGTGTCCAACCGTCGCCAGGCACGGAGGAACGTCTCCTGCACCGTGTCCTCAGCGTCCTGGAACGACCCGAGCATCCGGTAGCAGTGCACGTGCAGCTCTCGCCGATGCTGGTCCGCCAGCCCCGAGAACGCCGTCACGTCGACCTTGCCGAGACCGCTTCCGCCCAGACCGCTCACGCCGAGCACCTCCAGCCGCGTGTCCGTACTCATCCGTCATCCTTCCGTCTCGTCGTGTCCCGTTGTAGGTGTGACGGGAGCGGGCGCGAGAACTCATCACTGGGGTTCGGTCGGCGGCGGATCCCGTGGCGAACGCCTGGGCCGTCACACGGCTGAACGAGACGACCCGGTGCATGTCCTTGCGGCTGCGCAGCGTCGTTGTTGTGGTGCGCGGGGGTGATTCGGGGTACCGGACAGTGACGACTCGAGCGTCATCCACGGCGCTGGAGCGTCACACCCAGGGACTGCCACGATGACGAGCAACGCCACGATCCTGATCACCGGCGCCACAGACGGCCACGGCCGTGCGCTGGCAGAACATCTCGCCGCGGACGGCGCTCGGCTCCTCCTGCACGGCCGCGACCAGGCCAAGCTGGACCAGTCGGCCGCCGAGATCGCTGAGCGCCACGGACTTGACGAGGCCCCGGTCACGGTACGTGCAGACTTCGCCGACCTCGCCCAGGTTCGAGCTCTCGCCGAAGAGATCGCCGGGCTCATCGACCGGCTCGACGTCCTGGTCAACAACGCCGGTATCGGCTTCGGCGCGACCGATCAACGCGACACCAGCGCCGACGGGTACGAGCTGAGGTTCGCCGTCAACTACCTCGCCTCCTTCGACCTCACCCTGCGGCTTCTACCGCTGCTGCACGACAACGGGGATGGAGCGCGAATCGTCAACGTCGCCTCGATCGGGCAGGCGCCCATCGACTTCGACGACGTCATGCTCGAACACGGCTACACCGGCACACGCGCCTACGGACAGAGCAAGCTCGCACTGATCACCGCCGGGTTCCGACTCGCCCAGCAGCTCCCAGCCGAGCAGGTCACGGTGAACAGCCTGCACCCCGGTACCTTCATGCCCACCAAGATCGTCCGTGAGGCCGGCCAGGACACCGTCGACTCCCTGGAGGCCGGGCAGAACGCCACCCACCGGCTCGTCACCGACCCGGCACTCGACCAGGTCACCGGCCGGTTCTACAACCGATCCGACGTGGCCAGGGCGCACGAGTCCGCTTACGACGCCGAGGTCCAACGTCGCCTGTGGCAGCTCAGCCTCGACCTCACGGGCACGCCCGACCTCACCACCTGAGGCCAGCCACTACCGCCCGAGGCGGAGCCGTGCACCGGTCATGCACGCGAGCCCCGACTGCGCACGTCGAGCCGTGTGGGCCGCCCTTCGCCGGAGGTGATGTCGGTATGTGAGACACCGGCCGCGGTCATTCTGCTTTTCCCTCGGGCGGCGACCCCTCTCGGTTGAACCTGCCCATCGCGATCGCCGCCGCGCCCGTGGGCGGCCGGTGTGATGCGGCTCGGCCGCACCCTCGGGCCTGGACAGCCTCCTCGCCCACCGGACCGAAGGCCGCCGCAGCGGATGCCACGCCCGCCCAGGACTCGTCGTGGCACCTGCCGGATCCGGCGACCCCCGCCGCCGTCGCCGACCTGAAATCAGCCGCTGACCTGCTGCAGGACGTATCGCGTTGCCCGGTCCGGCTGGCCACGGTGTGGGCATCAGGGGCTCCGTCCCGAGCACGTCGTACGTCTCGGCGACGGCGACACCCGATCCTGCTCGCTCCTCGTGAGTTCTCCCCGCGTGCGCCCGCGCGGAGACAGCGGAAGCCGGTCGGATCGCGCACGCCATCGGCCCACACGCCTACGTCGTTGATCTCGTGGTCGCGCGGGCGGACGCGAGGTTGGGGCTGCCCCGGCCCTCGCCACGATGTGACAAGATGCGCGATGCCCTGGGGGCAATCCACTCCCGGGTGCACCATGCCCCGACAAATCGACAGCCGGTGCCCGTAGCCGGTGACCCGAGGAAAATGACGGATCCTGCGGCCGACCATGCTCCTTCGTCCCAGTTCCACTCTCACCTCCCCTCCAAGCGACGGCGCGCCGCCGGCCGACACGTGGCCGACCTGGTCGACACCTGGCCGATAGACGGCGCCCCGATCGATGCCCTCCCGGCGGTGCCTGATCGGTCCGGCGTCTGGTCGGTGGACCGCGCCTCGAGCGATCCCCGAGGCGTCCCACCCGGGCTCGTCCGCCCGTATGCTGCGCCATCGGGTCAGCCCCGCGTGTGGACGAGCGACGGCGGGTGGATCGATGCGCCGCCGGTCGTGCCGGATCGGTCCGACGCCCGCGAGGCCGATCGTGCGCCCAGCCGTCTGCCTGCGGTGCCGGCTCGGCCCGACCCATGGGCAGTGGACCGTACGCCGAGCGGCCTTCCGATCGTCCCGGACCCTGCTGCGTCCTGGCCGATCGACCGTCCACTGACCGGTGTCTTCCCGGTGGTACCCGTGTGGGGGTACCCCGCTGCACATCGCGCCGGACGGATCACGCCGGTCCCACCGCGTGCTGTCCGGGCGCGCCCGCCGAGACGGGACGACTCGGGTGGGCCTGGACGTGGCCCTGTGGCTCCTGACAACGCTCGTGGCGTGGACCTGGGCAGCAGGCGGTGCGATCCAGCAACTCCTCTCTGGAGACACCGTCCTGATCCTGCGCGCAGCAGGACACCTCGCCGCGCTCCTCGCCTCGGCGCTCCTCCTCGTCCAGATCGTGCTCATGGCTCGCCTTCCCGCACTGGAGAACACCATCGGTCGTGACCGGATCGTGCGCCTCCACGGCAAGGTCGGCTTCAGCTCCTTCACCTTGATCCTGGCCCACATCGCGATCGCGACGTTGGCCTACGCCGGCGCCGACGTCGACCGCGCAACCACAACGTTCTGGCACCTGACCTGGACGTATCCGGGTATGTTGCTGGCCGTCCTCGGCACCGTCGCGATCATCGTGGTCGTTCTGACCAGCCCCCGCATCGTTCGTAACCGGCTCAACTACGAGTCCTGGCACCTGCTCCATCTCTACGCCTACCTCGGCGCCGGCCTTGCTCTCCCCCACCAGCTGTGGACCGGCAAGGACTTCCTCCGCAGCCCGATCCTCACCGACTTGTGGTGGGCCGCCTGGGCACTCACCTTCGCCGTGATCCTCCTCTGGCGGCTCCTGATCCCCCTTGTCCGAAGCATCCGCCACGACGTCCGCGTCGCGGGAGTGGTGCGGGAAGGGCCACGGACGGTTTCGGTCTACATGACCGGCCGCCGCCTCGACGAGCTGGCCGAGCCCGGCCAGTTCCTGGTCTGGCGCTTCATGGACCGGCCCGGCTGGATCCGCGCCAACCCGTTCTCGATCTCGGCAGCGCCACGACCCGACCGGCTGCGGATCACGGTCCGCGAGTCCGGCGACGGCACCCGCTCGCTGGCGACGCTCGAGCCCGGCACGCGGGTTCTCGTCGAAGGCGCGTACGGACGCCTCACCGCCCGTGCCCGCACCCACCCCAAGGTCGCCTTCATCGGCGCCGGGGCGGGCCTGGCCCCACTCCGCTCCCTGGCCGAGGGACTCGCATACGCACCGGGCGAAGCCATCCTGCTCGAACGCTGCGGCAACGAGCCATATCTTCCGCAGGAGCTCGATTGGCTGGCGGAAACGCGCGGGCTGCGCCTGGTCCGGCTCTCCGGCAAGCGCCGGCGGCGTACCTCCTGGGTCGGCGAGGGCTACGACGGGGCCAGCGACTCAGACGTCATCCGCCGATGGGTCCCGGACCTGGCGGAGCGCGACGTCTACGTCTGCGGGCCGCCGCGGTGGGCCAAGAGCGTACGCCGTGCTCTTCGCAAGGCCGGTCTGCCGCCCGACCAGCTCCATGTCGAGAGCTTCGGATGATGACCCGATGACCCGCATGACGGTCTGGGTGCTCGCGACGCTGACCATCCTTGTCCTGGCGTTCAACTACCACACCTCGACCGCCGGCCCGCTGAAACGGGCCGCGAAGCCCGCGCTCAAAACGCTCGTTGGCGACAAGGTGAAGGTCAAAGGAGGGATGGTCCAGGTCAGGATCGCCGTGTCCGGTGCGACCATGACCGCGGTCGATGTGCCGGTCTACCCGTCTGCCAACCGTGGCACCCGGAAGCACAGCGAGCACGCCCTCTCCCAGCTGGTCAAGGAGACGCTCGCGGCACAGAGCGCCAAGATCGAGCCGGTGGGCGGCGCGGCGGCCCTCAGCGAGGGCTACCGCAAGTCGCTCCGGACCGCCCTCGACAAGGCTGGTCTGTAGCCGGCGCAGACACTCCTTCGACACTGTCAGCAGCGCAGGTGTGGGCGGCTGGGCGGTCGTTCCGAGTCACACCAGAACTCGATGGCACGTCAGAGTCGGTCACGTTAGCGTCGTCGCGATGCTGTCGTCCGCAGCCCGTGAGGCCCTCGACGAGCTGGTCGCGCGCGACGATCCAACGATCCTCGGGCTCGTGCTCAGCGGCTCGGCCGCGCGTGGCATGGCGACCGAGCGCTCGGACGTCGACGTCTACGTCGTTCGGGACGACGACGTGGAGCGGGTGACCAGCCACAGCGCGACCATCGACGAGATCTACTGCTCGGTCGCCGATCTCGAGCGGGTGGATCGCCACGGCACCGGCGGTTGGCATTTCCGTTGGTCCTTCGCCTACGCGCAGGTGTTCCGAGACGTGACCGGGGGCCGCATCACGGAGGCAGTCCGCCGGCAGGCCACGGTCGACGACGACGAACAGCGCTGGGTGCTGATCGACCAGGACCGTCTCGACGGCTACGTGAACTTCGCCTATCGCGCCCTGAAGAACCGCCGCGACGGCCGCCTGCTCGAAGCCCGGCTCGACGCGGCGGAGTCCGTATCGTGGCTGCTGCACGTCATGTTCACGCTGGCCGGGCGGCTCCGCCCGTACAACAAGTACCTCCCGTGGGAGTTGCGGACGCACCCTCTCGCCGTACCCGAGTGGTCGGCCGCGGCGTTCCTGCCCGAGCTCGAGCGGATGCTGGCCGGCGACCCGGACGCGATCCGGCGTACCTTCGCGGTGGTCGACCGCGAGGTCCGCGTCTGGGACGCCGCCCACGACACCACAGCGTGTGGGGACGACCTGGACTCTTGGGGCGACGAACTCGCCCTGTTCTCCGCCGGGAACTGAATTCACCACTCCCCGCATGACCTCGTCCCGCCATCGACCCAGTGCGCTTCTCGACACCCGCACCTCAGGTCCAGCCCATGGTGAAGGTATCGAGGACCTGAGCCCGTCAGCGGCGATGCCCCTTACCCTGCGCGGACCGGCCGAGCAATGGCCCGCCGTACCGTGGCGCCGGTAGCCGCCACGCAGACTCCGCGGTAACCACGTGGCATCACCACGCAGCGACGGTCCCATCCCAGGAGAACAGCTGCCCGGTTGGTCCGTCATCATCCAGTGGCGAGCCGGACGGCGGCCGCGGCCGCCTCGCCCGGGTCCCCCCCCGCGGCCCGGGCCGGGGGCGG
>JAFMQY010000100.1 GCA_017354415.1 Nocardioides sp. | reverse complement strand
GCCACGGCGCTGACTCAACACATGCCACACAGACGGCCTCATTGAGAGACCCTGCCCATCACCCTGCCCACCAAGTGGGCTTGTTCAGCAGCGTCCTAGAGCCCCTTCTCAGGCGGACGACTCGGGTTGCGAGGCTGCTCAGGCCTTCTCGGAGTCCTCCGAGGTGGCGGCGTCCTCACCAGCCGGCTCCTCGGTCGCCGCCTCGGTGACCTCGGTCAGGGTCTCCTCAGCGGGGGTTTCGTCAGCCGGGATCTCCTCGGCGGGGGTCTGCTCGACGGTCTCCTCGGCCGGGGCCTCCGCGGTCTTGGCGGCGGCCTTCTTCGCCGGGGCCTTCTTCGCGGCCTTCTTGGCCGGCTTGTCGGCCTTCGGCTGGTATGCCTCGGTGACCAGCTCGATCACCGCCATCGGGGCGTTGTCACCCTTGCGGTAACCGATCTTGGTGATCCGCGTGTACCCGCCCGGACGCTCGGCGAACGTCGGCGCGATCTCGGTGAAGAGCGTGTGCACGACCGACTTGTCACGCACCGTCTTGAGCACCTCGCGGCGGTTGTGCAGATCGCCGCGCTTGGCCTTGGTGATCAGCTTCTCCGCGACCGGACGCAACACACGCGCCTTGGTCTCGGTGGTCGTGATCCGACCGTGCTCGAACAGCTGGGTCGCCAGGTTGGCGACGATCAGCCGCTGGTGCGCGGGGCTGCCGCCGAGGCGGGGACCCTTCTTGGGCTTGGGCATGGCTCTCTCTCGATTCTCCCCGGCCGTGTCAGGTACCGGAGTAGATGGTGCTGGTGGCTGGTCACAAGCCGTCTTGCGAGCAAGCTCGCAGCGACGGTCCTCGCCGTCCTGACCTCACGCGCACGCGCGTGACCTCAGTACGACTCGTCCTCGATGAACGCGTCGTCGTCGTCGTCGCCGTACGCCGCGAGGGCGGCCTGCGGGTCGAAGCCGGGCGCGCTGTCCTTGAGCGACAGACCCATCTCGTGCAGCTTCGCCTTGACCTCGTCGATCGACTTGGCGCCGAAGTTGCGGATGTCGAGCAGGTCCTGCTCCGAGCGCGAGATCAGCTCACCCACGGTGTGGATGCCCTCGCGCTTGAGGCAGTTGTAGGAGCGCACGGTCAGCTGCAGGTCCTCGACCGGGAGGGCGAGGTCGGCAGCCAGTTGCTCGTCGACCGGCGACGGGCCGATGTCGATGCCCTCGGCCTCGACGTTCAGCTCGCGGGCCAGACCGAAGAGCTCGACCAGGGTCTTGCCGGCCGAGGCGATCGCGTCGCGCGGCTTCATCGAGGGCTTGGTCTCGACGTCGATGACCAGCTTGTCGAAGTCGGTGCGCTGCTCGACACGGGTGGCCTCGACCTTGTAGGTCACCTTCAGCACGGGGCTGTAGATCGAGTCGACCGGCATCCGGCCGATCTCGTTGTCCGCGCCCTTGTTCTGCACCGCCGAGACGTAGCCCCGGCCGCGCTCGACGACGAGCTCCATCTCGAGCTTTCCCTTATCGGACAGGGTGGCGATCTTCAGGTCGGGGTTGTGCACCTCGACGCCAGCCGGCGGCTGGATGTCACGGGCGGTCACCTCGCCCGCACCGGACTTGCGCAGGTACATGGTCACCGGCTCGTCGTGCTCCGAGGAGACGACCAGGCCCTTGAGGTTCAGGATGATCTCGGTGACGTCCTCCTTGACGCCCTCGATCGTCGAGAACTCGTGCAGGACGGTGTCGACCTTGATGCTCGTGACCGAGGCACCGGGGATCGAGGACAGCAGGGTACGCCGCAACGAGTTGCCGAGCGTGTAGCCGAAGCCGGGCTCGAGCGGCTCGATCACGAAGCGCGAACGGAACTCGTCGACGGTCTCTTCCGACAGTGTCGGACGCTGTGCGATGAGCACTGATTCTTTCCTTTCCGAGCCCACCCGCTATATGACGGGCTCAGATCACTGGTGGTGGCGGTGCGGTATTCAGTTGTGTGGGCCGAACGACCGGCCACTCACTTCTTGGAGTAGTACTCGACGATCAGCTGCTCCTGGACCGGGATGTCGATCTGGGCGCGAACCGGGAGCTGGTGGACGAGGATCCGCATCCGGGACGGGATCACCTCGAGCCACGCCGGGACGACGCGCTCGCCATGGGTCTCACGAGCCACGATGAACGGGGTCATCTCCAGCGACTTTTCGCGCACGTCGATCACGTCGTACTGGCTGACCTGGTACGAGGGGATGTCGACCTTGCGGCCGTTGACCCGGAAGTGACCGTGCACGACCAGCTGGCGGGCGTGACGGCGGGTGCGGGCGAAGCCGGCGCGGTAGACGACGTTGTCGAGGCGGCACTCGAGCAGCTGCAGCAGGTTGTCACCCGTCTTGCCCTGTCGGCGCGACGCCTCGGTGTAGTAGTTGTGGAACTGCTTCTCCAGGACGCCGTAGGTGTAGCGGGCCTTCTGCTTCTCGCGGAGCTGCAGGAGGTACTCGCTCTCCTTGATCCGGCCACGGCCGTGCTGGCCGGGCGGGTAGGGACGACGCTCGTACGCCGAGTCGCCGCCCACGAGGTCGACGCCGAGGCGGCGCGACTTCTTGGTCATGGGGCCGGTGTAGCGGGCCATTGGTCTTCAGACTCCTCAGAAGTTCTCGTGCTCGGCGCTCAGACGCGGCGGCGCTTCGGCGGGCGGCAGCCGTTGTGCGGCGTGGGGGTCACGTCCTGGATGGTGCCGACCTCGAGGCCGATCGCACCGAGGGACCGGATCGCCGTCTCGCGGCCCGAGCCCGGACCCTTGACGAACACGTCGATCTTCTTCATGCCGTGGTCCATCGCCCGGCGCCCGGCGGCCTCGGCGGCCATCTGCGCGGCGAACGGCGTGGACTTGCGGGAGCCCTTGAAGCCGACGGTGCCGGCCGAGGCCCACGAGATCACCGCACCCGTCGGGTCGGTGATGGTGACGATGGTGTTGTTGAACGTGCTCTTGATGTGAGCCTCGCCCTGGGCGACGTTCTTCTTCTCCTTGCGGCGCACCTTCTTGGCGCCGGCCTGACGACTGCGTGGTGGCATGGGTTACTTGGCCTTCTTCTTGCCGGCGACGGTCCGCTTGGGACCCTTGCGGGTGCGGGCGTTGGTCTTGGTGCGCTGACCGCGGACCGGGAGGCCCTGGCGGTGACGGCGACCCTGGTAGCTGCCGATCTCGATCTTGCGGCGGATGTCGGCCTGCACCTCACGGCGCAGGTCACCCTCGATCTTGATCTCGTCGTTGCCCTCGATCGCGTCGCGGAGCTTGACCAGCTCGTCGTCGCCCAGCTGGTGGACCCGCATGTCGGGGCTCACACCGGTCTCGGTGAGGAGCTGCTGGGCGCGGGTACGGCCGATGCCGTAGATGTAGGTGAGTGCGACCTCGATGCGCTTGTCGCGCGGGAGGTCCACACCAACGAGGCGTGCCATGTGTCCTGGCGTTCCCTTCGGGGTTGGTCACAGCGGTTTCGGTCGTGTTCGCGTCTCGTCCGCCTCGGACGAGGCCCGGCCACTGCTCCGGGCGTGGGTTCACTGGTCCTCGTCGGTCGAGCCTGTCGAGACCAGCTAGCGATCACGCTGGTGGTTGTTCAGTTGTGAGTTCTGCTCAGCCCTGCCGCTGCTTGTGGCGGGGGTTCTCGCAGATCACCATGACGCGGCCGTGGCGACGGATCACCTTGCACTTGTCACAGATCTTCTTGACGCTCGGGTTGACCTTCATGTCAGCCCTTTCTTGCTCGTGGGCGGCTCGGAGAGCGAGCGGGCTCGCTCACTTGTACCGGTAGACGATCCGACCCCGGGTGAGGTCGTACGGCGACAGTTCCACCACCACACGGTCCTCGGGGAGGATCCGGATGTAGTGCTGGCGCATCTTGCCGCTGATGTGGGCCAGGACCTTGTGACCGTTGCTCAGCTCCACCCGGAACATGGCGTTCGGGAGAGCCTCGACCACGGTGCCCTCGATCTCGATCACACCTTCTTTTTTCGGCATGTCCTCCGCAATCTGTCTGCCGGCCGTCTACCGTCGACCCGGGAACCTCCCGCTCCGGCGCTGATATCGTCGGGGCCGGTGGACCTCTCGTAGCCGTCGCACAGGCCCCTTCCCCGGGCACGCACACGCTCGCTCCCCTGCGAGTCGTGAAGTGGTCCGGGCAGCCGCGAGGCACCGCGAAACGGACCCAAGTTGGGCCGACACGTCAGTCTAGGCCGCACATGGTCACAACCCCTAATCGACGCAGGCGGCCGACGGCCCGTCTCCAGTGAGTCACGCCAGCCACACTGTTCACAACGAAGACGGGTTCTTGTCGCTTATCGGGTGTTGCAACGGCCGAGAAGCGCAGGGATCGCCGGTGAGCCGGGTGTTCCAACCGGACGGGCCCACGCCCTGGCCCGGTCTCAGGCGGACGACCGGGCGGTACGACGGTCGGCGGCCAGGCTGAGGACCGTGGTCACGGTCAGGGTGCCGACGATCACCAGCAGCGAGACCCAGATCGGGATGTCGGGGGCCCAGTGGATCGGCTCCCCGCCGTTGATGAACGGCAGGGCGTTCTCGTGCATCGCGTGCAGGACGAGCTTGACCCCGATGAAGAACAGCAGGAACGCGAGGCCGTAGGCGAGGTAGACGAGCCTCTGCAGCAGGCCGCCGATCAGGAAGTACAGCTGCCGCAGCCCCATCAGCGCGAAGATGTTCGCCGTCAGGACCAGGTACGGCTCGTCGGTGAGCCCGTAGATCGCCGGGATCGAGTCCAGGGCGAACAGCAGGTCGGTCACGCCCAGAGTGAGGACCACGATGAACATCGGCGTGAAGTAGCGGGCTCCCTCCCGGCGGACGGTGAGCCGCGCACCGTTCCAGTCCTGGCTGATCCGGAGATGGTGTCGGGCCCATCCGACCACGCGTGGCTCGTCGTAGCCCCCTCCCGGCTCGCTGCCCTCGCGCGCGAGGTTCACCGCGGTGAAGATCAGGAACGCCCCGAAGATGTAGAACACCCAGCTGAACTGTGCGATCGCCGCGGCCCCGAGGGCGATGAAGATGCCGCGGAGCACCAGCGCGAGCACGATCCCGATCAGCAGGGCGCTCTGCTGCAGCTCTCGCGGAACCGCCAGCTTGCCCATGATCACGATGAAGATGAACAGGTTGTCGATGGACAGCGAGTACTCCGTCAGCCACCCGGCGAAGAACTGCCCGCCGTACTGCGCCCCGGCCTTGACCCACACCCCGATCCCGAACGCGATCGCCAGGCCGACGTAGAGAGCCAGGAGGCCCGCCACCTCCCGCCGGGACGGCTCGTGCGGACGGCGGCCGATGACGAAGATGTCGAAGATCAGGATCGCGGACGTCACGAGGATGGTGATCCACCAGACCGGGGGCGTCACGTGCATGCCGCGAACCTATCGGGGGGCGTGAACCGTGGCGGTTCAGCGTCGTACGGCGTCCACGTGCTGTCAGCGGCCGCCGAAGGGGACGCCGAGCTGCTCGAGCCGGGCGCGACCCCCGTCGAGAGCCGTCAGCACCCACGGGCCGTCACGAGTCAGCGTGAAGGTGTGCTCGAAGTGCGCCGACCGGGAGCCATCCGCGGTGACGACGGTCCAGTCGTCGTCGAGGACCTCGGTCTCCTTGGTGCCCAGGGTGACCATCGGCTCGACCGCGAGGGCGAGCCCCCTGACCAGCCGGGGCCCGCGGCCGGGACGCCCCACGTTCGGGACGTTGGGCGGCATGTGCATCGCGCTGCCGATGCCGTGCCCGACGTACTCCTCGAGGATCCCGTAGTCGCCCTGCCCTCGGACGGAGCTCTCCACCGCGTGCGAGATGTCGGTGACCCGGCCACCCAGGCGGGCGGCGGTGATCCCGGCCCACAGCGCGTCCTCGGTGACCTGCATCAGCCGGCGTACGGCGTCCGGCACGTCACCGACCTCGACCGTGATCGCCGCGTCGCCGTGCCAGCCCTCGACGATCGCTCCGCAGTCGATCGAGATCACGTCGCCGTCGACCAGCTCGCGGGGGCCGGGGATGCCGTGGACGACCTCGTCGTTGACCGAGGCACAGATGGTGCCCGGGAACGGCGGGTAGCCGTAGCCCAGGAACGACGGGACGCCGCCGTGGGACCGGATGTGGTCCTCCGCGAGCGCGTCGAGCTCACCGGTGGTGACGCCGGGCTTGGTGGCCTCGCGGAGGAGCTCCAGTGTCTCCCCCACCAGCAGCCCGGCCCGACGCATCAGGTCGATCTGGTCGGGGCTCTTGATCTCCAGCCCGCGGTCGAGCAGACCCATCAGCGGCCCCTCAGGACTGGGGTACGACGTCCAGCGCGTCGTAGATGCGCTTGGTGACGTCGTCGATAGCGCCCATGCCGTCGATCTCGTGCACGATGCCGCGCTGGCGGTAGACCTCGATCAGCGGCTTGGTCTGCTCGCCGTAGACCTCCTGCCGGCGCCGGATGACCTCCTCGGTGTCGTCCGTCCGCCCCTCGACCTGGGCTCGCTGCAGGAGCCGGTCGACGAGCTCGTCCTGGTCGGCGGTGAGCACGACGACCGCGTCGAGGCGGTGGCCGGTGAAGGCGATCATGCCGTCGAGCTCCTCGACCTGGGCGAGGGTGCGCGGGTAGCCGTCGAGCAGGAATCCCGGCTCGGCGTCGGGCTCGTCGATGCGGTTGCGGACCATGAGGTTGGTGACTTCGTCCGGGACGTACTCCCCCGCGTCCATGTACTCCTGGGCTTTCTTCCCCAGCGGGGTGCCCTCGGACACATTGAAGCGGAAGATGTCGCCGGTCGAGATCGCGGGGATCCCGAAGTGCTCGGCGACGACCTTGGCCTGGGTGCCCTTCCCCGCCCCGGGCGGCCCCATCAGAATCAGCCTCATCTCAGCGCAGGAACCCTTCGTAGTTGCGCTGCTGGAGCTGGCTCTCGATCTGTTTCACCGTGTCGAGTGCGACGCCGACCATGATCAGGATCGACGTGCCGCCGAACGGGAAGTTCTGGTCGGCTCCGATCAGGACGAACGCGATCAACGGGATCAGGGCGATCAGACCGAGGTACAGCGAGCCCGGCAGCGTGATGCGGGACAGGACGTAGGACAGGTAGTCCTCGGTCGGCTTGCCCGCCCGGATCCCGGGGATGAAGCCGCCGTACTTCTTCATGTTGTCGGCCACCTCTTCAGGGTTGAAGGTGATCGACACGTAGAAGTAGGTGAAGAACACGATCATCGCGAAGAACGTGATCATGTAGAGCGGATGGTCGCCGCGGACGAAGTACCGCTGGATCCACACGGCCCAGCCGGCGTTGCCGCTCTGGTTGAACTGTGAGGCCATCGCGGGGAGGTAGAGCAGCGACGAGGCGAAGATGACCGGGATGACGCCGGCCTGGTTGACCTTGAGGGGGATGTACGTCGAGGAGCCACCGAACATCTTCCGGCCCACCATCCGGCGTGCGTACTGCACCGGGATCCGGCGCTGGGCCTGCTCGATGAAGATGACCGCGGCGATGATGACCAGCCCGATCGCGATCACGACCGTGAAGATCCACCATCCCCGGGACTTCTGCACCGACCACAGCGACGTGGGGAACCGGGCCACCACCTGGGTGAAGATCAGGATCGACATGCCGTTGCCGACGCCGCGGTCGGTGATCAGCTCGCCGAGCCACATGATCACGGCCGTGCCCGCCGTCATGGTGATCACCATGACCAGGAACGTCATCGTGCTGTTGTCGTAGAGCAGCGGCTGGGTGCAGCCCTGGAGCAGGTTGCCCGAGCGGGCCAGCGCCACGATGCCGGTCGCCTGGAGCAGGGCCAGGCCGAGCGTCAGGTAGCGGGTGTACTGGGTGATCTTGGTCTGGCCGGACTGGCCTTCCTTCTTCAGCGCCTCGAGGCGCGGGATCACCACGACCAGCAGCTGCAGGATGATGCTCGCGGTGATGTAGGGCATGATCCCCAGCGCGAAGATCGTCAGCTGGAGCAGCGCACCGCCGCTGAAGACGTTGATCAGGTTGTAGATGCCGGTGTTGCTGACACCGCTGATGCACTGGTGGACGTTGCCGACGTCGACGCCGGGCGCGGGGATCTGCGACCCGATCCTGAAGATCACGATGATCATCAGGACGAAAAGCAGCTTCTTGCGCAGATCCGGCGTCCGGAACGCGTTGACGTAGGCGCCTAGCACGTGCTCAACATCCTCTTTCTCGATCTCGCCCCGCGGGCTGAGACCTGTTCGTGACACCCCCCGAGCGGCGTCATCGGGCCTTCGCACACGTCCGCGTCGACCGCCGGAAGCCTAACAGGGCATTCACAGCCGACCGCATCCGGAGGAGCCGTCCGAAACAGCACGGCGCGGACCCGGTGGGCGTTCTGCCCCGCCCGGCCCGCGCCCCGAGCACTGGTGGGGTCAGATGACGGTCGCGGAGCCGCCGGCGGCCTCGATCTTCTCCTTGGCCGACGCCGAGAACGCCTGGGCGCTCACCTGGCAGGCGACCGAGATCTCGCCCTGGCCGAGGACCTTGACCGGCTGGCCCTTGCGGACCGCGCCCTTGGCCACGAGGTCGTCGACCGACACGGCGCCGCCCTCGGGGAACAGCTCGCCGAGCTTGTCGAGGTTCACGACCTGGAACTCGACCTTGAAGGGGTTCTTGAAGCCCTTCATCTTCGGCAGGCGCATGTGCAGGGGCAGCTGGCCGCCCTCGAAGTGCGCGGGCACCTGGCTGCGTGCCTTGGTGCCCTTGGTGCCGCGACCGGCGGTCTTGCCCTTCGAGCCCTCACCCCGGCCGACCCGGGTCTTGGCCGTCCTGGCACCCGGCGCCGGGCGCAGGTGGTGCAGTTTCAACGTCATGACTACTCGACTTCCTCGACCGTCACCAGGTGACGGACGGTCTGGACCATGCCGCGGATCTCCGGGCGGTCCTCCTTGACGACCACGTCGCCGATCCGCTTCAGCCCGAGCGAACGCAGGGTCTCGCGCTGGTTGGCCTTGCAGCCGATGGAGCTCTTCAGCTGCTTCACCTTGAGCTGCGCCATCAGTTGGCCACCTCCTGCGGCTTCTGGGCCCCCTCGTGGGCGGCCTTGAGCAGCGCGGCGGGCGCGACCTGCTCGACCGGGAGACCGCGCCGCGAGGCGACGGTCTCGGGCTGCTCCAGCATCCGGAGCGCCTCCACGGTGGCGTGGACGATGTTGATCTGGTTGCTCGAACCGAGCGACTTGCTCAGCACGTCGTGGATGCCGGCGCACTCCAGGACCGCACGGACCGGGCCACCCGCGATCACACCGGTACCGGGAGCGGCCGGGCGCAGGAGCACCACGCCGGCGGCCTTCTCACCCTGCACCGGGTGCGGGATCGTGCCCTGGACCCGGGGGACCCGGAAGAAGTGCTTCTTGGCCTCCTCGACGCCCTTGGCGATCGCGGCCGGCACCTCCTTGGCCTTGCCGTAGCCGACGCCGACCATGCCGTCGCCGTCACCGACCACCACGAGAGCGGTGAAGCTGAAGCGACGACCACCCTGGACGACCTTGGCGACCCGGTTGATCGCGACGACGCGCTCGACGTACTGGCTCTTCTCGGCGCCGCCGCCGCGACGGTCGTCGCGACCCCGGCCCTGGCGCTCGCCACCGCGCTGTCCGCGCTGGGCTCCGCTCATGAGATGTTCCTCTTCCTCTTCTTCACGATCTGTCGTGCTCTGGCGTGCTCTGTCATGGGCCCGGACGGTCTAGAAGGTCAGGCCGCCCTCGCGGGCGGCATCGGCGAGGGCCGCAACACGGCCGTGGTACTGGTTGCCGGCGCGGTCGAAGACGACGGACTCGATGCCGGCGCTCTTCGCGCGCTCGGCCACCAGCTCGCCGACCTTCTTGGCCTTGGCGGTCTTGTCGCCCTCGAGGGCGCGCAGGTCGGCCTCCATGCTGGAGGCGGAGACCAGGGTGCGGCCCACGAGGTCGTCGACCACCTGGACGCTGATGTGCTTGGACGACCGGGTGACCACCAGGCGTGGACGCTCGGCCGTGCCGTGGACCTTCTTGCGGCCCCGCACCTGACGGTGCAGGCGCGCCTTCGTCCGGGCAGCGGTGTGCTTGTTCTTGGACAGGGAGATCGCCATGGTCACTTACCAGCCTTTCCGACCTTGCGGCGGATGTGCTCGCCGGCGTACCGCACGCCCTTGCCCTTGTAGGGCTCCGGCTTGCGCAGCTTGCGGATGTTCGCGGCGACCTCGCCGACTAGCTGCTTGTCGATGCCCTGGACGCCGAGCCGGGTCGGGCCGTCCACGGTGAACGTGATGCCCTCGGGCGCGTTGAACGTGATCGGGTGGCTGTAGCCGAGCTGGAACTCCAGCTGGGTCGGGCCCTTGGACAGGACGCGGTAGCCGACGCCCACGATCTCGAGCTTCTTCTCGTAGCCGTCGGTCACACCGACGACCATGTTGTTGATCAGGGTCCGGGTCAGGCCGTGCAGCGAGCGGCTCTCGCGCTCGTCGTTCGGGCGCTTGACCTCGATGACGCCGTCCTCACCGCGCTCGACGGTGATGGGGGCGGCCACGGTGTGCTGCAGGGTGCCCTTGGGACCCTTCACGGTCACGGTGGCGGCCTGGGTGCCCTCGATCTGGACGTCCACACCGGACGGGACCGTGATCGGGAGCTTGCCAATGCGCGACATTGCTCTCTTCCTTCTTCCTCGGTCTCGTAGTGGGGGTTACCAGACGTAGGCGAGGACTTCCCCACCCACGCCCTTCTGGTTGGCCTGACGGTCGGTGAGCAGGCCCTGGCTGGTCGAGATGATCGCCACGCCCAGACCACCGAGGACCTTGGGCAGGCCCGTGTGCTTGGCGTACACGCGCAGACCGGGCTTGCTGATGCGGCGGACGCCGGCGATCGAGCGCTCACGGTTGCGGCCGTACTTCAAGGTGATGGTGAGGGTCTTGCCCACACCACCGTCGGGGGCGTCGGCCACGTCGTACGACGTGATGTAGCCCTCGGCCTTGAGGATCTCCGCGACGCCCGCCTTGAGCTTGCTGTAGGGCATCGTCACCGAGTCGTGGTACGCCTGGTTGGCGTTGCGCAGACGGGTCAGCATGTCTGCGATCGGGTCGGTCATGGTCATGGTGTGTGTCGTTCTCTCTTCTGTGGTTTCCGGCTCGGCCGGACCTTCAGCGGTCGGTTCTGTCGGTGATCGAGGTGGTCGCGGTCACCAGCTGGACTTGGTGACGCCGGGGAGCTCGCCGCGGTGCGCCATCTCCCGCAGACAGATCCGGCAC
Source organism: Nocardioides sp. (assembly GCA_017354415.1). GTDB lineage: Bacteria > Actinomycetota > Actinomycetes > Propionibacteriales > Nocardioidaceae > Nocardioides. Next base: position 2,613 of record JAFMQY010000100.1, on the reverse strand, counting down.
AGGCCGAACTTGCGGTAGACGGCCTTGGGGCGGCCGCAGCGCTGGCAGCGGGTGTAGGCGCGGACGGCGAACTTGGGCTTGCGCGCCGCCTTCACCTTGAGTGCGGTCTTGGCCATGTCAGTTCTCCCTGCTCTGCCTAGTTTCCGCTGTCGCGGAAGGGGAACCCGAGCTGCTTCAGCAGCGCGCGCCCCTGCTCGTCGTTCGTAGCGGTGGTCACGATCGTGATGTCCATGCCCCGCGGCCGGTCGACCCGGTCCTGGTCGATCTCGTGGAACATGACCTGCTCGGTGAGGCCGAAGGTGTAGTTGCCTCGCCCGTCGAACTGCGCGGGGCTCAGCCCACGGAAGTCGCGGATGCGCGGGAGCGCGAGCGACAGCAGACGGTCGAGGAACTCCCACATCCGGTCGCCACGCAGCGTGACATGCGCGCCGATCGGCATGCCCTCGCGGAGCTTGAACTGGGCGATCGACTTGCGGGCCCGGGTCACCGTCGGCTTCTGGCCGGTGATGGCCGTCAGGTCGCGGATCGCGCCCTCGATCAGCTTGGAGTCGCGAGCTGCCTCGCCGACGCCCATGTTGACCACGATCTTGGTCAGGCCGGGCACCTGCATCACGTTGGCGATCTCGAACTCGCTGCGCAGCGCGGGGACGATCTCCTCGCGGTAGCGGGTCTTGAGACGAGGCGTGACCTTCTCTTCGGTGACGGTTGAGGTCTCGGTCATCTCAGATCTCCTTCCCGGTCCTGCGCGAGATGCGCACGCTGCGCGTCCCGATGTACGTCGAGCCGTCGGGGCGGCGCTTCTCGACGTCGTCGCGGCGGAAGCCGACGCGGGTCACGCCGTCGCCTTCCACCAGCATCACGTTCGACACATGGATCGGGGCCTCGGTGGTGACGATGCCGCCGGTGGTGCCGCCGCGTCCGCCCTGCTGGACGACCTTGGTGTGCTTCTTGACGCGGTTCACGCCCTCGACGATGACCCGCTGCTCCTCGCGGAGCACCTGGATCACCTTGCCCTCGGCGCCCTTGTCCTTGCCGGCGATCACCTTGACGGTGTCGCCCTTCTTGATCTTCATCGCGTGCTTCCCCATCTCACAACACCTCCGGCGCCAGCGAGATGATCTTCATGAACCGCTTGTCGCGCAGCTCGCGGCCGACCGGGCCGAAGATGCGCGTGCCGCGCGGTTCGCCGTCCTGCCGCAGGATCACCGCGGCGTTCTCGTCGAACTTGATGTACGAGCCGTCGGGACGACGACGCTCCTTGGTGGTGCGCACGACCACGGCCTTGACGACGTCGCCCTTCTTCACGTTGCCGCCCGGGATGGCGTCCTTGACCGTGCAGACGATGACGTCACCGATGCCGGCGTAGCGACGCCCTGAGCCACCGAGAACCCGGATGCACAGGACCTCCTTGGCACCGGTGTTGTCGGCGACCTTCAGTCGCGACTCCTGCTGGATCATTTCTGTCTCTCCTTGTCGCCCTGGTTCTCACCGTCGGTGGCGGTGAGCCTGGGGGAACCCCTTCGATGACGTGGGTGGTTACTTGGCCCGCTCGATGATCTGGACGACGCGCCAGCGCTTCGTGGCGGACAGCGGACGGGTCTCCATGATCTGGACCCGGTCGCCGATGCCGCACTCGTTCTGCTCGTCGTGGGCCTTCAGCCGCGACGTACGCCGCATCACCTTGCCGTAGAGCGCGTGCTTGACGCGGTCCTCGACCTCGACCACGACGGTCTTGTCCATCTTGTCGCTCACGACCAGGCCCTCACGCACCTTGCGGGCGTTACGGACCACTGCCTGCTCGCTCATGCGTCAGCGCCTTCCTTCTCGGCCTTCTCGACCTGCTCGGCCGACTCCTCAGCGCCCGGCTCGATGCGGATGCCGAGCTCGCGCTCGCGCACCACCGTGTAGATACGGGCGATGTCCTTCTTCACCGTGCGGAGCCGACCGTGGCTCTCCAGCTGGCCGGTGGCCGCCTGGAAGCGCAGGTTGAACAGCTCCTCCTTGGCCTCGCGCAAGCGGGCCTCGAGGTCGGTGTTGTTCATCTCGTCCAGCTCGTATGCCTTCGGACTGCTGGCCATCAGAAATCACCGGCCTCTCGGGAGATGAAACGGGTCTTCATGGGGAGCTTGTGCTGCGCACGGCGCATGGCCTCGCGCGCGACCGACTCGTCGACTCCGGACAGCTCGAAGAGCACGCGTCCCGGCTTGACGTTGGCGATCCACCACTCCGGGGAGCCCTTGCCGGAACCCATGCGGGTCTCGGCGGGCTTCTTGGTCAGCGGGCGGTCCGGGTAGATGTTGATCCACACCTTGCCGCCACGCTTGATGTGACGGGTCATGGCGATGCGGGCCGACTCGATCTGCCGGTTGGTCACGTAGTGACCCTCGACCGCCTGGATCCCGAAGTCACCGAAGGCCAGGCGGGTGCCGCCCTTGGCCGCACCGGACCGCTTGGGGTGGTGCTGCTTGCGGTGCTTGAGACGACGGGGCATCAGCATGGCTCAGGCCTCCGATCCGGTGGTCTCGGCGGGAGCCGCCGTGGCCTCGGCCGGAGCAGCGGCGGGAGCCGACTCGGTGGCGGCGCGGTCCGCACGGGTCGGACGGGTGCCGCGGC
>JAFMQY010000328.1 GCA_017354415.1 Nocardioides sp. | reverse complement strand
ATCCTGCTCGTCGACGAGCCGGCGGCGATCCGCAAGAAGATCATGTCCGCGGTCACCGACACCGGCAACGAGGTGCGGCAGGCGCCCGACAAGGTGGGGATCACCAACCTGATCGACATCATGTCGGTGGCGACCGGGCAGACCGCGGCCGAGATCGAGCGGACCTACGGATCGGGCGGGTACGGCAGCTTCAAGCGGGCGGTGGCCGACGCGGTGATCGCCCTGGTCGAGCCGATCCAGCAGCGCTACCACGCCGTGCGGGACGACCCCGCCGAGCTCCAGCGCGTCCTCACGCTGGGCGCGGAGAAGGCGATGGCCGTCTCGGCGCCCACGCTGCGCGCCATGTACGACGCGATGGGATTCGTCGAAAGCTCTCGCTGGGGGTGAGGGCTTCAATGAGGACCGAGACGTGCCCAGACTGACCGAGGCCGACCGCAACAAGCGGCGGCAGCGACTTCTTGACGCCGCCTGGCGGTGTGTGGCGACGAAGGGGTATCGCGACATGACCGTCGACGACGTCTGCGCCGAGGCGGATGCCAGCAAGGGTGCGTTCTACGTCTACTTCGAGACCAAACAGGACCTGCTGCTGGCACTGCTCGACGACGACTCGGCCGAGGTCGACCGTCAGGTCTCGGAGCTGGAGGGTCAGACCCTCACGGAAGAGGAGCGACTGCGGCGCTTCACCCGCTGGATGCTCGAGCGCGGCGCCGATCCCGCGCGGGCCCAGCTGCGCGCCGACCTGTGGGTGGCGGCCCTGACGGACGACCACGTGCGCGGCCGGCTCTCGGACTCGATCGGAAGTCGCCGTGCCCGCCTTCGCTCGTGGGTCGAGGCCGGGGTGGCCCGCGGGGAGCTCGTCGACGTGCCCGCCAACGCCCTGGCATCGGTGCTTCTGGCGCTCTCGGACGGACTCCTGCTGCACGCCGCCGCCGACCCCTCCGCGTTCCGCTGGGAGCGCATCAGGACCGCGCTGGCCGCGATCCTGACCGGGCTGGAGGTGCCGTGAGGGGGCCTCACCCGGCACAGGCCTTGAGCAGCTGGTCCTGCGCGCCCGAGCCGCGCCCGTCGTCGTTGCTGGTGAGCACGAGCAGGCAGTTGGAGTTCGCGATCGGCACCACGTCCCGCAGGCGACCCTGGTTGGTGATCACGTTGTAGGTGGCGGTGACGCTGCTCGGGTTGCCGGGGTCGACGATGATCTGCATCAACGCCGTCCCGGTGAGCTCGGCCACGAAGAGCGACGGCCGCACGCCGGCCGCCGGGGCCCACCACGCGATGCCGGAGGGGGCCCAGGAGACGCTGGGACCGCTGCTCAGGATGGGCTGGACGTACTGCGGGAGGCCCCCCGGGTCGGCGACCGAGGTCCGCGTGCCGGCCGCGTACAGGGGCCAGCCGTAGAAGCCGCCCTTCTGGATCACCTCCAGCTCGTCCCGGTGATAGAGCCCCAGGTCGCCGGTCGGTCCGTTGACGGAGGCGTACATGACCCCGGCCGCGGTCCACGCGATGCCCTGGGGATTGCGCAGCCCGTAGGCCCAGATGGGGGAGTTCGCGAACGGGTTGTCGGCCGGGATCCCACCGGTGGGCGTGATGCGGAGGATCTTCCCGTCCAGGTTGGAGAGGCTCATCGCGTTGGTCGGGACGTAGGCGTCGCCGGTCGTGATGTAGAGGTCGCCGTCCGGCCCGAACGCGAGTCGCCCGCCGTAGTGGCAGCACTGGGTGGCGGCGTTCCCCTCCGTGATCGTGAGCAGGTTGGTCTGCGCCCCCAGCTGGATGCCGTCGGGCCCACCCTGGCTGATCGTGAACCGGGCCACCTGATCGTTGTTGTCGGTCGCCGTGTAGTCGACGTACAGGTAGGGCTGGCCGGGGTAGTGGGGATCGAGCGCGAGACCGAGGACGCCGCTCTCGTTGCCGGGCGACGCGTGGACCGCCAGGGTGACGAGCGGCGCCGCGTCGAGCGCACCGCCGGCCTGGACATGGACGATGGGGCCGTACC
>JAFMQY010000225.1 GCA_017354415.1 Nocardioides sp. | reverse complement strand
CCCGAAGCCCTGGTCGCGGCCCTGGCGGACGCCGAGGGGCGCTGGGGCTCGATCGAGGCGTACCTGACCCGTGCCGGCGGCGTGGGCACGGCGACGCTCGGCGAGCTGAGACGGCGCTTCGTCAGCAGATCCTGACCCGCAGGTCAGCGAACCGTTCACGAACTCTTGCCCCGCTCTTCATCTTGGTCGCGTTACACCTGTTGCATCTTCACGTCAGTTGCGTGAGTACCGCGGAGGAGCAAGACAGGATGCTGGCGCTGTCGTCGAGTCTGTTTCCGGATTCGTGGGTCGGCCGCACGCCGTTCCAGCTGCCGCTCCCCGTCGAGGTGGTGGCGTACATCGTCGTCACGCTGGTCTGCCTGGGGATCCTGGGCCTCGTGGTGCAGGCGAACCGTCAGCGCAGGCGCCGCGGCATGCCGGGATGGCGGTGGACGACGCAGGACCTGCTGGTGATCGCCATCCTGGGCGTCCTGCTCGAGGTCTACGACAACCTGATCGGCGACCAGTTCGTGACCCCGCTCACCCAGGCCATCCCCTTCACCCACGCGTTCGCCCTCAACGACCTGCCCTACATGTTCCTGCTGATGGTGGGGATCGCCATCATCCGCAAGCCGGGCGCGGCCACCGCCCTGGTCTTCCTCAACTTCCTGCTCATGCAGCTCCTCTACGGAGGCGGAGAGTCGAGCCCCCTCTACTGGCCCTACGGCCTGCTCCAGGGGGTGTTCGTCGACCTCTACCTCGTCCTCAGGCGGGGCAACGTGTTTTCCTCGGCCGGCCCGCGCGCGATGGTCGAGGGACTGGTGATGGGCGCGCTCCGCGCGGTCCCGGCCGTCACCATCTCGTCGGCTCTGATCCACCCTCTGCTCGACGGAGCGACGGAAACCGGCGCCTTCATCCTTCTCTACAGCGTCTTCAACCTGGTCGGGAACGGAATCGAGGCGGCGATCACGGCCCCCCTGGCCATCCGGGTCGCGCGCACGGTCAATCCGGCGGTCGGCTACGGGGACGCTGACCTCGCCGCGCCGTCGCCGGCCGGCCAGGTCGAAGCGCGCGCGGACGCCGGCACCGCCGTCACAGCCGGCTCTGGAAAGGAGGTCACCCGATGAGCACGTCGCCTCGTGACACCGGTCCCGCGACGGCCCCCCACTCCATCGAGCCCCGGGTCGTCTTCTCCCGGCTCGCCATCATCGCCCTGGTGCTCACCGTGCTCGCCTTCGCCGACGCGACCTACATGCAGGTGACGCACTACCAGGCCGGCGACGTCAACAACTTCAAGCTCTCGGATGCCGCCACCGTGTTCGTCGCGGCGGGCTTCCTCGCCGCGCTCACCATCGTGCTCTTCTGGCTGAGCCGGCGGGCGCACGGGGAGAGCCCGTCCCCACGTGAGCGGTAGGCGGCCCGGATCGGTTCGGGTCGAGCGACTCTCGTACTGGTACCCCGGTGCGGCCGACGCCGCCCTGCGTGACATCGACCTGACCATCGAGCCGGGGGAGTTCGTCCTCCTTGCGGGCGCCTCCGGCTCCGGCAAGTCGACCCTCGCGCTGGCGCTCGCGGGCCTGATCCCGAACCGGATCCCGGGTCGCCTGGCTGGGCAGGTCGTGGTCGACGGCCGGATCATCGCGGCGCTGGAGCCGGTCGAGGCCGCGCGGTGTGCCGGGATGGTGTTCCAGAACCCGGACGACCAGGTCCTCCAGCCCGTGGTGGAGGCCGAGGTGGCGTTCGGGCCCGAGAACCAGGGGTTGACGGCGGACGAGATCCGCCGGCGGGTCGAGGAGGCCCTGGCGGTGACCGGGATCAGCGGCCTGCGCCGGTCGCTCACACCATCCTTGTCGGGGGGCGAGAAGCAGCGCGTCGCGATCGCCGCCACCCTGGCCATGGGGCCGTCGCTCCTGCTCCTGGACGAGCCGTGCTCGGATCTCGATCCCCAGGGTGCGCAGCAGGTGCTGGGGGTGCTGCGGCGGCTCAACCGGGAGCGTGGCGTCACGGTCGTCCTGATCGAGCATCGCATCGACGAGGTGGCGTCCTGGGTCGACCGCGTCGTCCTGCTGGGCGCCGGCGGCGTGGTGCTCGACCGCCCGGTTCGCGAGGCGTTCGTGGATACCACCCCCTGGACTGCGGAGGGGGTCGCGGTGCCCGAGGTGGTCAGGCTCGCCAACGCGCTGCCGGAGGTGTTCGGGACCTCCCGCACCCCGCTCTCCAGCAAGGAGGCCGCCGACCACCTCGCCGGGCGTCCCGAAGGGGCGGCCCTGGCCGCGTCCGCCACCCTGCCTGTCCCCTCCCCACCGCGATCCGGCGCGTCCGGAGATGGTCGCGCCGCGTTCCACTGGTCGAGCGTCGACCTCGCCTTCGGCGCGAAGCAGGTGCTCCGCGGGCTGACGGCGGACGTCGAACGGGGCTCCTGGACGGCCCTGGCCGGGCCCAACGGCTCGGGCAAGACGTCGATGGCGGCGATGGCGATGGGCCTCGTCACCCCCACCGGCGGCTCGGTCGAGACCCTGGGCCGCGTTGTGAGGAGGGGTCGGATCTCGGAGCAGGCCGCCCGCGTCGGCTACCTCTTCCAGTCGGCCGATTCGATGCTCTTCTCCCGGACCGTCGCGCAGGAGCTCTCCTTCGGCCACCGCTGGTCGGGCGCCGGCCGCGACCCGGCGGAGGAAGCAGAGCTGCTCTCCGTGACCGGGCTTGCCGGCGTGCGGGATCGTGACCCGTTCACACTCAGCCACGGTCAGCGGCAGCGCCTCGCCCTGGCGGCGCTTCTCTCGCGGGGCGCCGAGGCGCTGCTCCTCGACGAGCCCACCACCGGACAGGACGAGGCACACGCGCAGGCGTTCCTGTCCCTGCTGGGGCGGGTACGGAAGCAGGCCGGCAGCACGCTGGTCATGATCACCCACGACATGCGCGCGGTGGCCCGCCACGCGGACCGGTTGGTGGTCATCCTCGACGGCACCGTCCACCTCGCTGGACCGCCGGCGCGCGTCTTCGCTCACCGCGAGCAGTTGCAGGCGGCGCACATCGTGCCGCCGCCGATCGCGGATCTCCACGGCCGCCTGGCGGGGCCTGAGGCACGACGCGTGGCGCTCACCGTCGACGAGCTGGTCCGGGATCTCGTGACGGCATCCCCCGGTTCCATGGCCACGGGAGCCACCGGGGCGTGAGCGGACTCACGGTTCTCGATCCGATCCTCGGCTCTCTCCTCGCTCAGACCCTGATCGGCTACGCCGCCATCTTTCTCGTGCCCAGCTTCCTGCCTCCGATGTTCGTCAAGTTGATCGGCCTCGGCGGCCTCCGGGACGTCCTGTCGTACGAGATCGGCACCTCGGCGCTGCACCGGCTGGATCCGCGCCTGAAGCTGCTCTACGTGCTCGTGCTGGGAGTCGGCACCGTCGCGTTCTCGTGGCAGCTGGTTCTGGGGCTGCTCGGTCTCACGCTGGTGGGGTGGGCGCTGGTCGCGCCGCCCCGCCGTCGCATCCGGATCCTGCTGGCGCTCGGCCTCAGTCCCGCGGTGGGGCTGGTCTGGTCCCAGGCACTCTTCCATCCGCTCGTCAACGCCGCCGGTCAGCCACTCGTGGACTACCGGTTTCCGTGGACCGTCGCCTGGATCGGGACCGACGGGATCTCGAGGGCGGGCGCAGTCTACGGACTCCAGCAGGCGGGACGAACCCTGGTCACCATCTCCGCGTCGCTCCTGCTCATCGTGTCCACCAGCCCGTCCGACATCGTCTGGGCGTTTCGCCGCTTCCACCTCCCGCCAAAGGCCGGCTTCACCCTGGCGGTGGCGCTGCGGTTCCTGCCCGATCTCGTGGGTCGGCTCTCCACCATCCTGCAGGCGGTCCAGGTACGGGGCCTGGACCTCCGCCGGCCGGCCTGGGCGCGGCTCGACCGTTGGCCCGGCTACCTGGGACGGGTGGCGGCAGCCGTCCCGCTGGTCACGATTCCGCTGCTCATCGGTGCGCTGCGCGGGACCCGGACGATGGCGCTGGTGGCCGACGCGCGCGGCTTCGGAGGTCCGACGTCGCCGACCATCGTCTCGTTCCGCGACACCGGTCCACAGGATCGAGTCGGGAGCGCGGTGCTGCTGGCCCTGGTCGCCGTGATCGTGCTCGTGCTGACGCTTCACATCGGGGTCAGGGCGGGAGGCTGAGCCGTCCGGCACGACCACCTGTGCTCCACCCGTGGCGGCCGCGTGGCACATCAATGCCGCTGGCGCCCTGCCCACACCCAAGGTCGTGATCACCGAGCACCGGCAAGAGCTCATCGAATCGCTCGTCGGGTCCGGGAGGGGAGCTTCGCGCTCCTGCAGCCCGGCACGGTGCACGGCGGTTCGCAAACGCTGCACTACGAGGTGGTGCCTGGGTCCGGCCGCGGAGCGCTCCAAGGCATCTCGGGCACCTTCCACCTGGAGGTCCAGGCCGACGGGACCCACAGGTACGAGCTGGGACCCCTCACGGACGTCCCGTAGGGAGGTGTGGACGCCCCGCGGGCGTCATCCGCCCTGGGCCGGGATCGGGCGCAGCTCCGCCATCGTGACCTCGCGGTCGCAGTCGGAGCACCGGACCTCGACGTGCGGTTCGTGTCCACACGCGTCGTGGATCACGGTCGGGCTCAGGTCGTTACCCTCGGTCCACTCCCGACCCCACTGGCGGAGCGCCCCGATCACGGGCATGAGCGCGCGGCCTCGCGCGGTGAGCAGGTACTCGTACCGGTCGGGGCGTCGCTGGTATCGCGAGCGGCAGAGGATCTGCGCGTCGACGAGGCGGCGCAGCCTCGTGGCCAGGATGTTGTCACCCATGCCGATGCGCTTGAACTCCTCGTAGCGACGAGATCCGAAGAGCGCGTCGCGGACGATCAGCAGGGTCCACCACTCACCGACGATGTCCAGACTCCGCGCGATCGGGCAGGGCAGGTCGGCCAGGCTCGTCTTCCTCACGTCTCCAGCTTAGTCACTTGCAATATTGGAGTGAACCTGCCACAGTTACTCCAATAACGCAAGTGAGGCCGTCACGCGGCCTCGTTCCGTGGAGGTGATGGGATGTCGACGTTGGTCCTCGACGTTGCGGACGGGATAGTCGCCGCAGGGCCCTTGCTGGCGGTGATCGGACTCGCCCTGGCCGTCGTTCCGCAAAGCCGGCGGCGCAACCTGGCGGTGGGCTCGATCGGAGTCCTGATCCTCTGGTATGCGGTCGCCTACGTGGCCACCTTGCGGGGCGCCTTCGAGGCCGAGATCGCCGGAGTCCCGACCGTGGTTCTGGGGCTCGTCCCCGCGGCGGCCGGGATCGTCCTCCTGTGGCTGGTCCCCGCGGTGCAGCGGCTGCTGGTCGAACCAGGCCGCCCGGCGAACCTGATCGCGGTCCAGTCCTTCAGGATGGTGGGCGTCGGGTTCCTGCTGCTGTGGGCGGTCCACCGGCTGCCCGTCCTGTTCGCCGTCCCTGCGGGCGCCGGCGACTTCCTCACCGGGGCCTTCGCCTGGGGGGTCGCGAACGCGGTCCGCGAGGGCCGCACCGGTCGGGGCGTGGTCTGGAACCTGCTCGGTCTGCTCGACCTGGTGGTCGCGATGAGTCTTGGGGTCCTGTCGTCGCCCCCCTTGCACCTCTCTCCAGACGGTCTGACCACCGGCGCGGTGGGGTTCCTCCCGCTTGCCCTGGTGCCCGCGTTCGGGGTACCGGTGGCCATGATGCTGCACCTGGCGTCCCTGCGCTCGCTGCGTTCGATCGCCGCGGGCGCGCGCGCCCGGAAGGCCGCCGTTGCCGCTGCAGCACGGGTTTCATAGCT
>JAFMQY010000224.1 GCA_017354415.1 Nocardioides sp. | reverse complement strand
CCAGATCCAGCCGCGCACCGCCTCGCCGCCCTTCACCTCGCCGACCATCACGGCGTGGTCGGGCGAGCCGCGCACGAAGTTCTTGGTGCCGTCGACCGGGTCGATGGTGAACGCGTGGTCGGCCGCCCAGAAGTCCCCCATCAGTCCCGGCTGCCCGGCGTACGTCTCCTCGCCGAGGATCACAGCGTCCGGGTACGCCGATCGCAGCGCAGCCGTGATCAGGTCCTCGGCTTCTCGATCGGCGGCGGTGACCAGGTCACCCGGACCCTTCTCGTCGATCTCGCCCGACGACAGGGACCGGAAGCGCGGGTTGACGACCTCCTCGGCGACGTCCTGCAGGAGCCGCAACACGGCCTCGGTGTCCACGCCTCCACCCTAGGTCGCCCTGGATCTCCCAGTCGTCCGCCTGAGTGGTCGCGAGGGGTTCCCGTCGGGCAGACGACCCGCACGGATGGCGGTAGGTTCCGAGCATGGAGTCGTACGCCAAGGGTGAGACGGAGCCGGCCCTCCTCGAGGAGACCATCGGGGTCAACCTGGAGCGAACGGTCGCGGAATTCCCCCACCGTGAGGCGCTGGTCGAGTGCGCGACCGGCACCCGGTGGACCTGGCAGCAGCTCTACCGCGACGTCGAGCTGCTCGCCCGTGGCCTGATCGCGGCGGGCATCGAGAAGGGCGACCGGGTCGGCGTCTGGTCGCCCAACAACGCGCGGTGGACGATCACCCAGTACGCCGCCGCCAACATCGGGGCGATCCTGGTCAACGTCAACCCGTCGTACCGCACCCACGAGTTCTCCTACGCGATGAACCAGTCGGGCACCAAGCTCCTGGTCGCCGCGTCCAGCTTCAAGACCAGCGACTACCGCGCGATGGTCGAGGAGACGGCCGCACAGAACCCGACGCTCGAACGCGTCGTCTACCTCGACACCGACGACTGGGACGAGCTCATCGCAGGCGGCGAGCCCCTGGATGCCGACGCGATGAACCGGCGCATGTACGCCCTCGAGCCGAACGAGCCGATCAACATCCAGTACACATCGGGCACCACCGGCTACCCCAAGGGCGCGACGCTCAGCCACCGCAACATCCTCAACAACGGCTACTTCACGACCGAGCTGATCGGCTTCACCGAGCAGGACCGAATCTGCATCCCGGTTCCCTTCTACCACTGCTTCGGCATGGTGATGGCCAACCTCGGCTGCACCAGCCACGGCGCCACCATGGTCATCCCGGCGCCCGGCTTCGATCCCGGGCTGACGCTGGACGCCATCGAGCAGGAGCGCTGCACCGCGGTGTACGGCGTGCCGACGATGTTCATCGCGATGCAGCACCACCCGTCGTTCACCGAGCGCGACCTGTCCAGCCTGCGCACCGGGATCATGGCCGGCTCGGTCTGCCCGGTCGAGGTGATGAAGCGCTGCGTCAACGAGATGCACATGGAGGCCGCGTCCATCGCCTACGGGATGACCGAGACCAGTCCGGTGTCCTGCCAGACCCGCGCCGACGACGACCTCGAACGCCGTACCGCGTCCATCGGGCGGGTGCACCCGCATGTCGAGATCAAGATCGTCGACCCGGCCACCGGCGAGACCGTCGAGCGCGGTCAGCCGGGGGAGTTCTGCACCCGCGGATACTCCGTGATGCTCGGCTACTGGGACGAGCCGGACAAGACCGCCGAGGCGATCGACGCCGACGGCTGGATGCACACCGGCGACCTCGCCGAGATGCGTGAGGACGGCTACTGCAACATCGTCGGCCGGATCAAGGACATGGTGATCCGCGGCGGCGAGAACATCTACCCGCGCGAGATCGAGGAGTTCCTGTACGGACACCCGGACATCGAGGACGTGCAGGTGATCGGCGTCCCCGACGAGAAGTACGGCGAGGAGCTGTGCGCGTGGATCAAGCTCCGGGACGGCGCCGAGACGCTGGACGCCGACGGCGTACGGGCCTTCTGCGACGGAAGGCTCGCCCACTACAAGATCCCTCGCTACGTGATGCTCGTCGACGAGTTCCCGATGACCGTCACCGGCAAGATCCGCAAGGTGCAGATGCGCGAGGAGAGCGCCGCGAAGCTCGGCCTCACCGGCACCGGCCACGGCCGGGGAGGCGCCACCGCCGGCACGTCGTGACCGCGCCTCCCCCTAGAGCCACTGCCGACGGCCACGCACCCGCCGCAGGACAGGGCTAGGTTGGCGGCACCGACTCCCGACCCGGAAGGACCCCGGCGTGAACGACGATCTCGCACGGCTGGCGGACGACTACTGGCAGGCGATCCTCGACGAGGAGCCCACCGAGCGGCACATGCTCGGCGACTACACCGACGTGGGGAGCTTCGAGGACGCCTCCCGCGAGGCGCAGGACCGCTTTGTGACCGCGCTGCGTGACTTCGCCTCCAGGGCCGACAGGCTCGACGAGGCGCCGCTGGACGACGAGGAGCGGCTGACCCGCGGCGTGATCATCAGCTCGGCCGTGGCCCACGCCGATCTCCTCGACACGCCCCTCGCCTGCCGCAACGCCGACCCGGTGCACGGGCTCCACATCACCTTGCCGCTGCTGATGGGCCTGCTCGCCGTGCCCGACCAGGCAGTCGCCGACGCGATGCCCGACAAGCTCGACGGGGTCGGCGCCCACTTCCGGCAGCTCGCCGACCGGGTCCGCGAGGGCGCGGCCTCGGGCTGGGTGTCGCCGGCCTTCACGGTGGCCGAGACGATCCGGCAGATCGAGCAGGGGCTGACCGTCCCGATTGCCGACGATCCGGTCGTCGCGTCGGTGCAGCTGCCGGACGACGTGGACGCTGACGCGGTCCGGGGCGCGCTGCGCGACGCTGTCGAGCGATCGGTCCGGCCGGGGCTCGTGGCCTACCGCGACGCCCTGCGCGAGGTCCTCCCGCAGGCCCGATCCGAGGAGGAGTGCGGTCTGTCGTGGCTGCCCGGCGGATCCGATGTGTACGACGCGACCCTGCGCTACTTCACGACCACCGAGAAGACCGCCGAGGAGATCCACGAGATCGGGCTCGCCCAGGTCGCCAAGCTCGCCGAGGAGTACCGCGCGCTCGGACCCGAGGTCATCGGCACCGACGACCTCCAGGAGATCTTCGAGGCGATGCGGACCGACCCCAAGCTCCACTTCGAGCACGGTGAGGAGCTGCTCGAGCAGTCCAAGGTCGCGCTGGCTCGCGCAGAGGCCGCGATGGGCGACTGGTTCGAGGTGCTGCCGCAGGCGTCGTGCGCGGTCGAGGGCACCGAGGTCGGCGCCAAGGCCTTCTACTTCCCGCCGGCCACTGACGGCTCCCGCGGGGGGACCTTCTTCGTCAACACCGACGACGCGTCCTCGTGGGGCCGCTTCGAGCTCGAGGCGATGGCCTTCCACGAGGGTGTGCCCGGCCACCACCTCCAGCTCGCGATCGCCTCCGAGCTGCCCGACACGATGCCGGACTTCCGCAAGCACCTGCACAACTCGGCGTACGCCGAGGGCTGGGGGCTCTACACCGAGCGGCTCTCCGACGAGATGGGCCTCTACACCGCGGCCGTCGACCGGATGGGGATGTACAGCGCAGACTCCATGCGCGCCTGCCGGCTGGTGGTCGACACCGGGCTGCACGCGCTCGGCTGGAGCCGCCAGCGGGCGATCGACTTCATGGTCGCCAACAGCCCCCTCACCGAGGGCGTCTGCCGGCCCGAGGTCGACCGTTACATCTGCAGCCCGGGCCAGGCCACGTCATACATGATCGGCCGGCTCGAGATCCAGCGGATGCGGCGGGAGGCCGAGCAGCGCCAGGGTGACAGATTCGACGTCAAGAAGTTCCACTCCGCGGTGCTGGAGAGGGGCTCGCTGCCGCTCGACGTGCTCGACCGGGTGGTGGCCGCGAAGCTGCCGTGAGGTCAGCGGCGGCCGAACAACGCCCTCCGGGCACGGTGGCGGCGTGGGTCGGCGACGTCGAGCCGCTCGGTACGCAGCTGCTCCACCCCCTCGTCGTCGTACTCCGGGAGCGGTCCGGCCACGCGGGAGAGCAGGAGGTCTGCCAGCCGGGGGTTCCGCACCAGCACCGGCCCGTGCAGGTACGTCGCGACGACGTTGCCCTGCACGGCCCCCTCGGTCCGCTGGTCGCCGTTGCCCACCCCGGTCACGAGGTGGCCGAGCGGAGCGGCCAGCGGTCCGAGCCACGCACTGCCGCGATGGTTCTCGTACCCGGTCAGGGTCGGCACGGCGTCCAGTCCGACGGGGTCGGCGACGACCTCGCCGACCGCGCGGGAGTCCAGTCGGCCGCAGGTGACGTCGAGAAGCCCGAGCCCGGGTTGCGCCACGTCATCTGCGTCGGTGAAGGACCGCGAGAGCAGCTGGAACCCGGCACACACCGCCAGGCACGGGTGCGAGCCGAGGATGTCCGCCGCGCGCTCGTCCTGCATGAGTGAGTGCCCGGCCGCGAGCTGGGCGGAGTCCTCGCCGCCGCCGAGCACGTAGACGTCGCCGTCGCGTGGCAGCGGCTGGTCCGGGCCGACCTCCACCACCCGCACCGAGAGGCCGCGTGCCTCCGCCCGGTGGCAGAGGGCCAGCACGTTGCCGCGGTCGCCGTACGTGCCGAGCAGTTCGGGGTAGACGTGCACGATCGCGAGAGAGTCAGCCACGGTGTACCTCCTGCACCGCCTGGCGGAACGCCGTGTAGTTGCCGACCACGTCGACCCGTCCGTGCGGCAGCCGCAGGAGGGCGTCGGCCAGCGACCCGAGGACGTGCTCCGCCGGCACATCGTCGTGCTCGAGCCGGACCAGCAGATCGGTCGCGCGGCGACCCTGGACGAGGACCTGGCGCCCCCGGAGCGGCGCGAACGACACGTCGTACAGCCACGAGGGGTCGCGTCCGTCGACACCGTCGGCGTTGAACAGCAGCACCACTGGGTGCGGGTCGGGTGCCATCAGTTGGAGCATCTCGAGCCAGCCTGCTGGGTTCTTGGCGAGCATGATCCGTACGTCACGTCCGTGGTAGCGGAGGCGCTCGAACCGTCCCGAGACGGCGTCGACCTCGCGGAGCCGGGCCGCGGCGGTCTCCGGTGGGACACCATCGGTGACGCAGGCAGCCACGATCGCGAGCGCGGCGTTCGCGAGGTTGAACCGGCCCGGCAGCCGGAGGTCGAGCCGGGTCCGCGACGTCGGGCTGCACAGTACGTCGTGCTCGAGCCACCACCCGGGGGAGGGGCGGTGCAGGTCGCACCCGCTGCAGGCCCACGAATCGGAGGTCCGCAGGAGCCGGCGGCCGCAGGCGGGACAGACCGTCGAGTCGGCGGTCCAGGCCATGCCGACCGACACCCATGTCTGCCATCGGGCCGCGAGGGCCGGCCACACCACTGCCGGGTCGTCGGCGTTCGCGACCACGGCCGGGACGCCGGCAAGCGCGCGCCTCCACGACGCGGCGACCGCGCCGACCTCGTGGTGCCGAGAGAGCTGGTCGCGCGTGAGGTTGGCCAGGATCACGGCCCTCGGCGAGGTCTCCCGGATCACCCACGGCAGCCAGCCCTCGTCCACCTCGAGCACCACGCGCGTCGCATCCGTCGTGGCCAGGGTGCCCGCCACCCCGACCGAGGTGTTGGCACCACCGCGGTTGGTGCCGACCGGTTCACCGTCCTGCATGGCGGCGACGGTCAGGGCCGTCGTGGTGGTCTTCCCGTTGGTGCCGCTGACCAGGGTGATCCGGCGGTCGAGACTCAGGGCGGCCGCAGCGCCTGGTGCCCCGGCGAGCATCACGCGGCCGCCGAGCACGAGGCCGGAGCCGCCCCGCAGACGGCGGG
>JAFMQY010000099.1 GCA_017354415.1 Nocardioides sp. | reverse complement strand
CGCCAGCTCGCGCGGAGTCGGCGAGCGCGCGAGGGTCTGGGTGAGCTCGGCCGTGACCGTGGCGATCTGCATCCGGAGCTCCTGGAGCCGCCGTGGCACCCGGATCGCCCATCCCTTGTCACGGAAGTAGCGCTTGATCTCGCCGATGATCGTCGGGGTCGCGTACGTCGAGAACTCCACACCGCGGTCGATGTCGAACCGGTCGATCGACTTGATCAGGCCGATCGTTCCCACCTGGACGAGGTCCTCGAACGGCTCGCCCCGGTTGCGGAAGCGTCGGGCGCAGTGCTCCACCAGGGGGAGGTGCAGCGTCACCAGGCCGTCCCGCGCCCCCACGCGTGCCGCCTCGGTCGCGTCCCGGTCGTGGAGGACGCCGAACAGGTGGGTGTTCAGGAGCCGGGCTTCGTCCGCCCGGTCCGGCAACTCCACGGGTGCCGAGTCACCGTCGTACGTCATCTCAGCCGCCGGCCCCCAGACGCGGACCCGGCGCCGCCAGGCTGGAGTCGGCGCTGAACGTGATCTCGAGGTGGCCGTCGTCGCAGGCGGCCGAGGCCTCGGACGCCAGGGTGTTGAGCACCTGCCAAGCGAAGCTCTCGTAGTCGGGGTCGGCTCGGCCGTCGGTGGCCACCCGGACCGAGACGGTCAGGGAGCTGGCGGTCTGCCGGAAGTCGGCCTCGAGGTCGCCACCGGGCCTGGCCTGCGGCAGGACGAGCGCACACGCCTCACCCACCGCGATCCGGAGGTCCTCGATGTCGTCGACGGTGAAGTCGAGCCGGGCGGCCAGACCGGCCGTCATGGTGCGCAGCACCGACACGTAGGCGCCGTCAGCCGGAAGACGTAGCGAGACGTCGGCCTTGTCGGCATCGCGGCGATCCATGGCCTGCCTTCTCGAGGGCTCGGGTGCGCCCTTCACCCTAGCCGTGCCCCCGGCTAGGGTCCGGCAAACCTCACAAGGGCTCTCCGGAGTCGCGGACTCTCGAGGTACGACCAACGCGGTCGATGCCGGTTTCGGCCGCGGAGGGAGGTGTGCGAGGCCGCGGTGGCGCGATCACTGGCACAGACCACCAAGAAGGCCTTGAGCTCCGCGGCCCGCGGTGCACCTCAGGACTTCTTGGTCTCCCAAAAGATCTCTGCGATCTCGTCGATCTTGGCGAGGAGCTCGTCCGCCTTGCCGGCGTCCATCTCGCCCTTGGTGCCGGCGGCTCCGGCGAGCTTGGTGGCCTCGTTCACCAGGGTGTGGAGCTGCGGGTACTTCTCGAAGTGCGGGGGCTTGAAGTAGTCGGTCCACAGCACCCACAGGTGGTGCTTGACCAGCTCCGCGCGCTGCTCCTTGATCAGGATCGCGCGGGTGCGGAAGTCGGGGTCGTCGTTGTCGGCGACCTTGAGGATGATCGCCTTGACCGACTCCGCCTCGATGCGTGCCTGGGCCGGGTCGTAGACGCCGCAGGGAAGGTCGCAGTGGGCCGAGACGTCGACCGTGGGAGCGAGCAGCTTCGCGAACATCGTGGTCCTCTCGTGTGGTGGTCGGGTCGGAAGGTCACCCAACTGGGACACTACTCCGCGTGCCAGGCCCCTCCGGAGCGGGTTCGTACCCGATCGGACACCACCCATTCGGGTTGGCCCGCGTCCACCATGACTCGATGCGGCCGACCCTCGCGCCGGGAGATCGGCTGCTCGTCCGGTACGCCGCGCCGGTGACGGCCGGCCGGCTGGTGCTGGCCCGCTTCCCTGACGGGGTACTCGCGGTGAAACGCGCGGCCGAGCCCCGTCGTACCCGGGTCGGCGGCCCTGGCTGGTGGCTGCTCAGTGACAACCCGGACGAGGGAGTCGACTCCCGGCACCGGGGCGTGATCCCGGAGGCCGACGTGCTCGCCGTGGTCGTCGCGCGGCTCTGGCCCCGACCAGCGCGGGGAAGCCGGCTCTAGCTCGTCCCGAGCGGCTGTCCACGGACGGGTGAGCTCTCGGGGGCGCGGCCGAGGCTGTGCCACAGTGACGTCGTGTCTGGACCCGATCGACGCACCTCAGAACGCGCCGAGCACCCGTTCTCCGGAGACCCCGTGTTCGACCTCCACGTCGGCGGCAAGATGGAGATCCACTCGGTGGTCGACCTGGACGGCCGCGACGACCTCTCGCTCGCCTACACTCCGGGCGTCGCACGGGTGTGCGAGGCGATCGCCGCAGACCCGTCGCTCACGCAGGAGTACACCTGGGTACCGCACACCGTCGCGGTCGTCACCGACGGCACCGCGGTCCTGGGACTCGGCGACATCGGACCCGCCGCCGCGATGCCGGTGATGGAGGGCAAGGCCGTGCTCTTCAAGCAGTTCGGCGGCGTCGACGCAGTCCCGATCTGTCTGGCCACCACGGACGTCGAGGAGATCATCAGCACCGTCGCCCGGCTTGCTCCGAGCTTCGGTGGGATCAACCTCGAGGACATCTCGGCGCCTCGCTGCTTCGAGATCGAGGAGCGGCTCAAGGAGCTGCTCGACATCCCCGTCTTCCACGACGACCAGCACGGGACGGCCGTGGTCGCCCTCGCCGCGCTGACCAACGCTCTGAAGCTCACCGGGCGTACGCCGGAGAGCACCCGCGTCGTCGTCTCCGGGGCTGGTGCCGCCGGTGTGGCCGTCGCGCGGATCCTCCTCAACGCCGGCGTCGGCGACATCGCGGTGGTCGACCGGCAAGGAGTGGTCAACTCCCGCCGGCCCGACCTGACCCCGGTGAAGCGGGCGCTGGCCGTCGACACCGCCGACCGCCACGACCGGCACGGCTCGCTGGCCGATGTGATGGCCGGTGCGCACGTCTACCTCGGCGTCTCGGGAGGGACCGTTCCCGAGGAGGTCGTGGCGAGCATGGCCGACGACGCCATCATCTTCGGTCTCGCCAACCCCAACCCCGAGGTGCCGGTCGACGTCGCCCACCGGCACGCCCGGATCGTCGCGACGGGGCGCTCGGACTACCCCAACCAGATCAACAACGTGCTCGCCTTCCCCGGCATCTTCCGCGGCGCGTTCGACGTCCACGCCACCGCCATCACCGAGGGGATGAAGCTCGCCGCGGCGAACGCCCTCGCCGGGCTGGTCGGGGACGACCTGGCCGAGGACCTGATCGTCCCGTCCCCGTTCGACCCCCGCGTCGCCCCCGCCGTCACGGCCGCAGTCGCAGAAGCGGCCCGCGCGGACGGAGTCGCGCGCCGCTGACCGGGCGTCACCCGCTGGTCGAGGAGGTCGCTCTGCGAACCGTCTCGAGACCCTCGTACCTGGAGGTTCCCGTCATCGCAACCGGGTCTCGACGCGCCGTCGCGCCCTCGCAGGCTCGGTCGCGGACTTGCTCGACCTCCCGACCCACACCCCGCACTCCTCCGTCGTGCGTGGCTAGGGTCGTGACATGTTCGCCGTGTACGCCGAGAAGTTCAGCACCGACGACCCCTTGTCCGGCCTGGTGGCGGGGGAGCGACCCGACCCCGACGTACCGGAGGGCTGGACGACGGTCGAGGTGAAGGCGGCCTCGCTCAACCACCACGACCTCTGGTCGCTGCGCGGCGTCGGGCTGCGCGAGGACGCCTTGCCGATGGTCCTCGGCTGCGACGCGGCCGGTCTCGACGAGGACGGCAACGAGGTGCTGATCCATGCCGTGATCGGCGACCCGGCGTGGCGGGGCGACGAGACGGAGGACCCGCGCCGGTCGCTGCTGTCCGAGCGGTTCCAGGGCACCTTCGCCGATCGGGTCGCCGTACCCCGGGCCAACCTCGTGCCCAAGCCCGAGTCGTTGTCGTTCGAGGAGGCCGCCTGCCTTCCTACGGCCTGGCTGACGGCGTACCGGATGCTGTTCGTCCAGGGAGGCCTCAAGCCCGGCCAGTCGGTGCTCGTCCAGGGCGCCGGCGGAGGGGTCGCCACAGCCCTGACCACGCTGGCCCGGGCGGGTGGTGTGCAGGTGTTCGTCACCAGCCGCGACGAGGCCAAGCGGGAGCGGGCGCTGGAGATCGGGGCGCACCAGGTCTTCGAGACCGGCGCGCGGCTGCCGGAGCGTGTCGACGCGGTGATGGAGACCGTCGGCGCCGCCACGTGGAACCACTCGCTGCGATCGCTGCGCCCCGGCGGCACGGTCGTGATCAGTGGTGCCACGAGCGGTCCCAACCCCGACAGCACCGAGCTGAACCGGATCTTCTTCCTCCAGCTCAGGGTCGTCGGCTCGACGATGGGGACGCGTGCGGAGCTGGGTCAGCTGGTGCGCTTCCTCGACGCGACCGGGGCGCGGCCGCTGATCGACCGGACCCTGCCGATGACCGAGGCCCGCGACGGCTTCGCCGCCATGAACGACGGACAGGTGTTCGGGAAGGTCGTGTTCACCCGATGAGCTCCCCGAGGACGCATCTGGTCACGGGCGCGGGCTCTGGGATCGGGGCAGCCGTTGCGGACCGGCTCCACGCCCGGGGCGACGAGCTCCTCCTGGTGGCTCGTTCCGAGGAGCGAGCGGAGCAGCTCGCTGACCGCTACCCGGGCGCTCAGACACTGGTGGTCGACCTGGCGGATCCGGAGGCGGTCGACCGCGTGACGGGGCTGCCCGACCGGCTGGACTCCGTGCTCCACGTCGCCGGCGTCGTCGACATCGAGCCGGTGGCCGATCTGCACCTCGACCGGATCCGAGAACAGCTGGACGTCAACCTCCTCGCCCCCGCCCTGCTGACGCGGGCCTGCCTGCCCGCCGTACGACGGGCGCAAGGGCTGGTGATGTTCGTGAACTCGGCCGCCGGCCTCTCTGCCGGCGCCGCATGGTCGGCGTACGCGGCCTCGAAGTTCGGCCTTCGCGCGCTTGCGGACGCGCTCCGAGCCGAGGAGATGGAGTACGGCGTTCGCGTGACGACGCTCTTCCCCTCACGGACCGCGACGCCGATGCAGGAGAAGGTGCACGAGCAGGAAGGCCGCACCTACGACTCCTCGCGCTGGATCCGGCCCGAGACCGTCGCCGAGACGGTGCTGCACGTGCTCGACGTACCGCTGGACGCGACCATCCCCGAGGTGACCGTCCGGCCGCTGGTGCCCTGGACTCCCCGCTGACCTGGCGGTTGGGTGCGCGTGTCGGGCGCTGACCTGGCGGTTGGGTGCGCGTGCGGAGCGCTGACCTGGCGGTTGGGTGCGCGTGCGGGGCGCTGACCTGGCGGTTGGGTGCGCGTGCGGGGCGCTGACCTGGCGGTTGCGTGCGCGTGCGGGGCGCTGACCTGGCGGTCGTATACGCCGAGATCGCGTCGACCCGGCACTTCCGTCGGACGCAACTGCCGGGTCGGCGTCGTACGCCGTGACGCAACTGCCGGGTCGGCGTCGTAGGCCGTGACGCAACTGCCGGGTCGGCGTCGTAGGCCGTGACGCACCTGCCGGGTCAGCGCACGGCGAGCTCGCCCAGCTCGGACCAGTCGGTGCCGGGGACGGAGAAGTTCACGATCCGGGGCGTCTCGGCGAGGTGGGGCGGGAGCTCCTGCTGAGCGGTCTTGAAGTGGTCCGACTGCACGTGGGCGCCGCCGGCCTCGCCGTCGGCGAACGCCTCGACGAGGACGTACTCGTGGGGGTCGTCGAGACTGCGCGACCAGTCGAACCACAGACAGCCAGGTTCAGCGCGTGTCGCTGAGGTGAAGGAGCGCGTGATCTCGGGCCAGCGGTCGGCGTCCTCCGGCTTCACGCGGAACTTGGCGGTGATGAAGATCATGAGTGCTCCAGAGTCAGGGGACGAGGATGGCGCGGCCGCGGACCCGGCCGGCGTCGAGATCGGCCAACGCCTCCTGGGCGTCGGCCAGGGGATAGGTCTTCGTGTGCAGGGTCACCTTGCCGCTCTGGGCGAGCACCATGAGCTCCGCGAGCTCGTTGTAGGTGCCGACGATGTTGCCGATGACGTTCCGCTCGGTGGAGATGATGTCAATGGTGGGCACCCGCAGCTCCCCGCCGTACCCGATGACGGAGTAGGAGCCACCCGGCGCGGTCATCGCGAAGCCGTCGTTCTCCGCGCCCTCCTCGGCCACGAAGTCCAGGACGACGTCCGCGCCGATGCCGTCGGTCAGCCCCTGGACTCCCGCGACCTGGCTGCCGTCCGCGACCAGCGTGTGCTGGGCGCCGAGCTTCTGGGCCAGCTCGAGCGCCCCGGGGCTCCGATCGACGACGACGACGGTCGTGGCGGTGAGCGCCGCCAGGCACTGCACCCCGATGTGCCCGAGGCCGCCCGCTCCGATCACCACGCAGGTGGTGCCGGGATGGAGCAGCGGGATCACCTTACGGACCGCGTGGTACGCCGTGATCCCGGCGTCGGCGAGGGCCGCGACGTCCTGCGGTTGGGTCGAGGGGTCGAGCTTCACGCAGGCTCGCGCCGACGTACGGAGGTACTCCGCCATCCCACCGTCGGTGCCGTCCAGCCCGGGGAACGTCGAGGCCGTGCAGTGCATGTCCTGGCCGGCCCGACAGGCCCGGCAGAGCCCACAGGTCGGGCTGGGATGCAGGATCACGGTGTCGCCGACCGCGAGGTTGGTGACCCCGTCTCCGATCTCGTGCACCCATCCGGCGTTCTCGTGGCCGAGCGTGTAGGGGAGGGTCGGGTTCATCGCGGCGTCCCACTGTCCCAGGATGATGTGCAGGTCGGTGCGGCACACCCCGGCGCCGCCCACCTTGACGATCACATCGAGCGGTCCCTGGATGGTGGGCTCGGGGACGTCGTCGACCACGGGCTGCTGGTGGTACTCGTGGAGCCGGACTGCCTTCACTGTGTCTCCTCCTCGGTCGTGCCGTAACGGTGGGCGAGCATCCCGCGGCAGATGCCGGTGTTGGCCTCGATGTTGACCCGCGCCAGCCGGGCCCGGCCCAGGTACATGCGCTGGTCATCACGCGAGACCGGCTCCCCGGTGAGTACGTCGACCAGCAGCGGGGAGGCGTCGTCCGCAGGCAGCCCGAGCTCCGCCCTGCGGTCCCGGAGCCGGTCGAGCTCGGGCGACTGCGGTACGTCGCCGAGCCGCAGCGTCAGGACGTCCTCGCCCTGCGCGAGCAGGGGCCGGCAGACGCGGTCGGTCCCCGCGAGCACGGCCTTGCGGACGAAGTCCGCCCGCAGGTCGTCGAGCTCACCCTCGGCCTCATCACCGAAGGTGCCGACGAAGCCGGCTCTCGCCGCGACGCCCGTGTTGATGTCGTCGCTCGCGAAGTGGTCGTCCAGGACGATCACTGCTCGCTCGACGCCCGGCACGGCGCTGACCGCGTCGTATGCGTCGGCCACCATCAGGAACGCGAAGTTAGGGGCGCAGAAGTACGTCGGCAGCCGCAGGTGCACCTCGGCCGTCGAGCCCGCGACGTCGTACGACGCGACGAAGCCGAGGCTCGTCACCGCCTCGTCGAGCTCGGGATCGCGTACGGCGTCGAGCGCGCGCAGCACGTCGCTGCGTGCGGGCCTCACGACGGCGCCCGGCGCAGCTGCACTCACGTCGGCCCGCCGACCCCCACAGCGGCGTCCTGGGCAGCCGGGGCCGAGGCGTCGGCGATCTGCAGGTCGGCGGGCACCTCGATGTCGTAGAGACGTGCCGCGTTCAGGCCCAGGATCTTCTTCTTGCCGTCGACGTCGAGCCGTGGGTAGTCGGAGAACTCCTCGGAGTCGGGCATCTCCCAGTCGACGAACCCCTCGACCTGCCACTTCGGCTCCCAGATGCCGTAGTCGCTGCCGAACGTCATCTTGTCCTCGCCCACCCAGAACAGCAGCTCGCCCATCACCTTGGCGAAGAACCGCGGCCGGGCGTGCATCAGCCCGCCGATCACCACGGCGAGACCGGCATACACGTTGGGCTCCTGGGTCGCCATGAAGCAGAAGTCCTCGATCCGCGGGAGGCCGACGTGCTCGACGATGAAGTTGAGCTCCGGGAAGTCGGTCGCCGCGTGGTCCACGTCGGCGACGTCGAAGGCGTCCTTGTCGAGCGGCCAGATCGTCGGGCCCTTGTGGACGTGGATGTTCTTGATGCCGAGCTCCTGCGCCCTCGCCAGGTAGGTGTAGGCCTCGGGGTCGGTCAGCTTCCAGCCGCGCGACTCACCTTTCCACTCTGCGGTGTAGAGCTTGACGCCCACGGGGTGCCACCGCTCGACGTCGGCTGCCAGTTGCTCGAGGCCCGCCTCGCCGTCGCGCGGGTCGAACCTGGTGTTGGTGCGAAGCTGGCCGGGGTGCTTCTCGGCCAGCGCGCCGTCCCGCTCGGTGGTGTTGAAGCCGTCGGTGTACCACTGCTTGAGGTACGTCGGCTGGCAGATGCCCACATCGACGTGGCCCTTCTCGAAGAGGTCCGACATCAGGTCGTCCTCGGAGTACTTCTGGAACTTCTCCAAGGGCCAATGGGTCTCCGGCGGCCCGAGCCCCATGTAGGCGTGGAAGCACTCGATCCAGCCCTTGGCGTACTGCTCCTGGCCCGGCACCCAGTTGGCCGGACTGGCGTCCCAGTAGTGCATGTGGCTGTCGACGACGAAGTACTTGTTCCCGTCCTTCTCGTACACGTTGCCTCCTCACCGGTGGCCTGCCCGGCTGGCCACGGCCCATCCGGTCGCCATCGAACCTAGCCGTGACTCGGCTCGCCGTCACCCTGCAGGACGGGCGCCCTGAACGCCATCGTCAGGCCGGCTCGAGCAGGAAGATGCGCAATCTGCGGCCACCGCCGGCCGCGTCGCTGATCCGCTGCTGGTACCTCAGGTAACCGCCGTACACCCGTGCCGATGCGTCGAGCACGGCCGCGTGTTCCTCGTCGGTCGCTGGGCGGGCGACGACGTCGACGCGGGCGCTGTGGTGGCGGACCGTTCCCCGCGGATCGGCCTCGAGGTTCAGCACCCACGCGGGCGTGGGCGGCTGGCCGAAGTTCGTCCCGAGCAGGGCCAGGGAGTCGCCGTACGGCACCCCGATCAGGGGCGAGGTGCGGTGTACGCCGGTCTTGCGGCCGGTCGTGGTGAGCTCGAGCACCGGCAGCCCGGCCAGCACCTCGGGCGCGCTGGTGCGGCCGCCGGAGACTCGGCCGACCACGTCGTCCAGATGCCGGAGGGTCTGGGAGAAGACCCAGGCTCCGGGTCGGGTGGAGGCGAGCCCCTGGAGGCCGCGCTGCACCGGGTTGGGGGTGGGGATCCGGTACCCGAGGTCTGCGGCCACTCCCACGACGCGAACCTAACAGCGCGGCCCGGACATGCGGGCTCGGCGTCTACGGCCCGGGCAGCAGCACGTGGCGGACGACGTGGACGATGCCCGCCAGGAAGGTGAGGACCCAGGCGGAGAAGGCGACCCAGATCCAGACCCGGCCGATGTCGCCGAGGAGGGGGAGGTCTTCGGCGATGCCGAGACGCGTGCTCGCGACGGCGTACATGCCGAGCGGGAACACGATGCTCCACAGGTTCGGCTCGTAGGCCAGCGGCACGCGGTGGTTGACGTGCCGCCACCATCCCATCGCGAACAACGCCGGCATCAGCCAGGTCGCCAGCACTTACGCGGACAGGCTGCCGCCCCTGATCGCGCCACCTGCGGCGTCGAGGACCGGACCAGCCGGGAGCAAGATGATCTCTGCTCCGGCGAGTGCGGTGATGGCGGCGGCTCACATCGCGACCCAGTACGGCGGCGTCAGGTCCTCGGGGCCGAAGTCGAAGAGCAGGAGGCGCATCGCGCCACGAACACCCCGTCGAGGGCGTACAGGAACACGCCCACGAACCAGGCGCCCACCGCGATGGCGGCCAGGGTTTCACCGGGTCGGACGGCCGCCACCGCGGCCGCCGCGACAGCCACGGACGGGCCGGCGACGGCCCACATGAACCACGTCCCGTTGGCCGCTGCCACGATCGGTCGCTCGTCGGACCCGAGCCGGGTCGTCCACGGGACGGCGTACCCACGCAGGAGCCAGCACGCCGCGGCGATCGTGAGCAGCCAGAGCGCCAGATCGGTGTAGGCGGCGATCCGGGCAGCAAGTACGTCGAGCGCGGCCACGAACGTGTAGAAGCCGAACCCGCGCATGGGTCGGGTGAAGTCGTCGACCAGCTCGGCGCGATGGGAGACCAGCCGCCACCCGTTGAGCAGCACCAGACCGACGAACATGACCACGGCGAGCACGAGCAGCACCCGGGAGAGCAGCGGGCGCCCGTCGTACGCCACACCCACCGAGAGCACCCCGGTGGCCATCACCGCCGCGAAGTACCCGGGTGACAGCCCGCGCAGCGCCGCATCGACGCGCCCGACAAGTGTCGACCGGGCGTCGCTCACTCTTCGGGGTCGTCCAGGCGCGCCAGCCAGGTGGCGAGCCGCTCCACCGCGGTCTCGAACTCCGGGTGGGCGTCGGTGAACTCCTGCAACCGCTCCCCGAGCCAGTCCAAGGTGACCTCCTCGTCACCCCGGCGCTGCTGGAGCTCCTCGATGCCGCGGTCGGTGAAGTACATCGCGCGGCGTCAGTAGCTCGCGACCGTGCGGTCGCCGCTGCCGTCGAACGCGGCCGCGATCAGGGACCGCTGCTCCTCGGCGTGCCGCTTGGCCGTCCCCACCGACGGCGAGGAGCAACGAGGCCGGGTGACCGCCTCGACCGTGACCCCCAGCTCCGGCCAGACGGTGAGCGCGTAGTAGGGCCACGGACCCATGTTCCGTGGCTCGTCCTGCACCCAGCGGACGGCCTGCAGGTAGGGGTACCGGGCCAGCTCGGCCTTGATGTCCTCGAGCGGCTCGGGGTAGAGCTGTTCGACCCGGGCGATCGCGAACCGGCCGGCGTCCTGGCGCTTGGCCCGCTCCACCATCAGGTCCCACGTGACCCGGCCCGAGCACAGCAGCAGCGTGTCGACCTGCTCCGGGTCGGCCGTGTCGTCGGCGATGAACGGCCGGAACCCGCCCTCGGTGAAGTCGCGTGGCTGCGAGGCGGCCTCCTTGCGCTTCAGCATCGACTTCGGCGTGAAGACGACCATCGGCCGGTGCTCCTCGCTGAGGGAGTGCCGGCGCAGGAGGTGGAAGTACGACGCGGGCGTGGACGGCTGCGCCACCACGAACGCGTCGTCGGCGGCCATCGTCAGCCAGCGCTCGATGCGTGCGGACGAGTGGTCGGGACCCTGTCCCTCGTAGCCGTGCGGCAGGAGCACCACGACGCCGGACTGCTGCTGCCACTTCGTCTCACCGGAGGTGATGAACTCATCGATCACGATCTGGGCGCCGTTGACGAAGTCGCCGAACTGCGCCTCCCACAGCACCAGCGCGTCGGGGCGGGCCACCGAGTAGCCGTACTCGAAGCCGAGCGCGGCGTACTCCGAGAGCAGCGAGTCGTAGGCGTGGAACTTGGCCTGGTCCTCGCTGAGCGCGGTCAGCGGCGTCCACTCGTTGGCGTTGGTGCGGTCGATGATCGTGGCGAACCGCTGCACGAACGTGCCGCGCCGGGAGTCCTGGCCGGCCAGCCGGACCGGCCGCCCGTCCATCAGCAGCGAGCCGAAGGCGAGGATCTCGCCGGTACCCCAGTCGATCGGCCCGTCGGCGATCGCGTTGGCGCGGCGCTGCAGCTGCGGCATCACCTTCGGATGGACCGTGAAGCCCTCCGGGGGCGTCACGTAGGCGTCGGCGATCCGCTTCATCACCTCATGGGTGACCGCGGTCTCCGTGGTGCCGCCGGACTTCTCGGGGTAGTCGGGCACGGTGGTCCACTCCGTCGGCTGCGAGTCGGCCTCGCGGACCTCGGTGAACACCCGCTCCAGCTGTCGCTGGTAGTCCTTGAGGACCTTCTCCGCCTCCTCGATCGTGATGTCGCCGCGGCCGATCAGGGACTCGGTGTAGAGCTTGCGCACGGAGCGCTTCTGCTCGATCAGGTCGTACATCAGCGGCTGGGTGTACGACGGGTCGTCGCCCTCGTTGTGCCCGCGACGGCGGTAGCACAGCAGGTCGATCACGACGTCCTTGTTGAACGCCTGGCGGTACTCGAAGGCGAGCCGGGCGACCCGGATGCACGCCTCGGGGTCGTCGCCGTTCACGTGGAAGATCGGCGCCTGCACCATCCGGGCGACGTCGGTGGCGTACAGCGACGAGCGGGACGAGCCGGGCGACGTGGTGAACCCGACCTGGTTGTTCACGACGACATGGATGGTGCCGCCGGTGCGGTAGCCGCGCAGTTGCGACAGGTTCAGCGTCTCGGCGACCACGCCCTGGCCGGCGAACGCCGCGTCACCGTGTACCAGCAGCGGGAGCACGGGGAACTCGGCGCCTCTGTTGAGGACGTCCTGCTTGGCGCGCGCGATGCCCTCGAGCACCGGGTCGACCGCCTCGAGGTGCGACGGGTTCGCGGCGACCGACACCTTGATCCTCTCCCCGGACCCGGCGAGGAACGCGCCCTCCGCCCCGAGGTGGTACTTCACGTCGCCCGAGCCCTGGACCGTGCGGGGGTCGATGTTGCCCTCGAACTCCCGGAAGATCTGGGAGTACTTCTTGCCGACGATGTTGGCCAGCACGTTCAGCCGGCCGCGGTGGGCCATCCCGATCGTGACCTCGTCGAGCTTGGCCTCGGCGGCGGCTTCGCAGATCTCGTCGATCACCGGGATCGTCGTCTCGGCGCCTTCGAGGCTGAATCGCTTCTGCCCGACGAACTTGGTCTGCAGGAACGTCTCGAACGCCTCTGCCTGGTTGAGCTTGAGCAGGATCCGCAGCTGCTCCTCGCGGGGCGGCTTGACATGCGGCAGCTCGACGCGCTCCTGGATCCAGCGGCGCTGCTCGGGATCCATGATGTGCATGTACTCGATGCCGGTGGTGCGGCAGTAGGAGTCGCGCAGGATGCCGAGGATGTGCCGCAGCTTCATGAACGGGCGGCCCTCGCCACCGAACGAGCCGGTCGCGAACTCGCGGTCGAGGTCCCACAGGGTGAGCCCGTGGGACTCCACCTCGAGGTCGGGGTGGCTGCGCTGGCGGTACTCGAGCGGGTCGGTGTCGGCCATCAGGTGGCCGCGGACCCGGTAGGCGTGGATCAGCTCGAGGATCCGGGCCTGCTTGGAGATCTCGTCGTCGTGGGACGTCGCGATGTCGCTGCTCCAGCGGATCGGCTCGTAGGGGATCCGCAGCGCCCTGAAGATCTCGTCGTAGAAGCCGTCCTCACCGAGCAGGAGCTGGTGGATGCGCTTGAGGAAGTCGCCCGACTGCGCGCCCTGGATCACGCGGTGGTCATAGGTCGAGGTGAGCGTCATCACCTTGCTGATGGCGTTGCGGGTGATCGTCTCCTCGGAGGCGCCTTGGTACTCCGAGGGGTACTCCATGGCGCCGACACCGATGATGGCGCCCTGCCCGCGCATCAGGCGCGGCACCGAGTGGTTGGTGCCGATGGTGCCGGGGTTGGTCAGCGAGATCGTGGTGCCCTGGAAGTCCTCGACGGTGAGCTTGGCGTTGCGGGCCTTGCGGATGATGTCCTCGTACGCCGTCCAGAAAGCGGCGAAGTCCATGGTCTCCGCGCCCTTGATGTTGGGGACGAGGAGCTGGCGGGTGCCGTCCGACTTCTGCATGTCGATCGCCAGCCCGAGGTTGATGTGGGCCGGTGTGATCTGGTTGGGCTTGCCGTCGACGGTGTCGAATCCGACGTTCATCTCGGGCATCGCCTTGAGCGCCTTGATCAGGGCGTAGCCGATCAGGTGGGTGAACGACACCTTGCCGCCACGGGCTCGGGACAGGTGGTTGTTGATGACGATGCGGTTGTCCCACAGGAGCTTGACAGGAACCGAGCGGACCGACGTCGCGGTGGGCACGGAGAGCGAGTCGTCCATGTTGGCCGCCGTACGGGCCGGGGCCCCACGGAGCACGGTGTACGTCGGCTGGTCGACCGCCGCGGACCGCGCGGGCCGCTCCTTCTCCTTGGGCACCGGCCGGTCGGTGCCCTTGGCGGGCTCGGCGGCCTTGCTCTCCGGGCGCGGCTTCGCCTGCGCCTGGGGCCGAGCGGCCGTGGTGGACGGGGCGGAGTCTTTGGTGGGAGTGCCCGCGGCCGGGGTCGGTGCCGGAGTGTCGG
>JAFMQY010000223.1 GCA_017354415.1 Nocardioides sp. | reverse complement strand
CGTGCGGCGCCCTGGCGCAGCCGGCGGCCGCCATCGCGAGCGCGGCCGGGTGGCAGGTCGACGTCCACCCCCTGCCCCCGCTGCTGCACAACAGCCCGCGCCAGATCGCCCCGCAGGTGCGCGCGCTGGTGGAGCGGTTGTCGCCGGCGTACGACCGGGTGGTGGTGGGGTACGCCGATTGCGGGACGTACGGCGCGCTCGACGAGGTGTGCGACGACCTCGGCGTGACCCGGATGGCGGGCCTGCACTGCTACGACGTGTACGCCGGGTCCGCGACCGTCGAGCGGCTGATGGCCGAGGAGCCGGGTACCTACCTGCTCACCGACTTCCTGGTCCGCTCCTTCGCCCGCACGGTGGAGCAGGAGCTCGGGCTGGACCGGTGGCCGGACCTCCGCGATGACTACTTCGGCCACTACACCCGTGTCGTGTGGCTGGCCCAGCGACCGGACGACGCGGAGCTGCGGGCGCTCGCCGACGACGCCGCGTTGCGGATCGGGCTTCCGCTCGTCGTACTGCCGACGGGCGAGTCGGGTCTCGCCGACGCCCTCGCTGAGATCGTCAGCGGCTGACGCGTTGCGTCAGCTGCTCCATCACCCGGCTACGCCAGGCCTCCGTCTCGGCGATCTGGTTGAAGGTGAAGATGTGGACGCCCTCGGCCCTGGCCTCCTCGGTGCCCAGTGCCGGCGCGCACTGCTCGAGGAACCGCTCGCCGGTGAACCCACCGGGTGCCGCCAGCCGCGCGAACGTGCCGCGGTGCTTGGTCAAGAAGCGTGTAGACTCGCCGACACCGATCTTCGTGGCGGTGGCCAGGAGCTTGGTGCGGTCGACAGGCCCGGGCATGCCCAGCAGGAGCGGCATGGTGACGCCGCGGGCGCGCAGGCGTGCCACCCACTTCGAAATGGCCTTGGGGTCGAACGTGAGGTTGCTGACGATGGTGGTGGCGTGGCGTCGCTTGTCCCACATCGACTGCACCGTGAGGTCGTCGCTGATCGTGGGATGGGTCTCCGGGTAGCCGGTGATGCCCACCTGCTCGAACGGCCGGCCGAGCTCGGCGAGGTCCTCCAGGAGCGAGAAGGCGTCCATGTAGTCGCCGACCGGGTCGGCGTCCCCGCCCGGCACGAAGACCTTGGTGATGCCCTTGCCCGTGAGGCGGTCGCAGATCTCCGCGAGCTCGGAACGTCCGGTGACCATGCGTGCGGCGATGTGGGGGACCACCGAGTACCCATGGCCGGTCAGACGCTCGGCCAGGTCGAAGGTCGCGTCGAGCCCCTTGCTCGGGGAGGCCGTGACCGTCACGGTCCGCTCGGTGGGCACGTGCTCGAGCACCTTGGCCTCGGTCGACGCTGTCGGCAGCACCTCGTACCGGGCGTTCTCCAGGAGTCGGAGCATCGTCGCCGCATGGTGGCGCTTGTTGCGCATAGCGCACTCCGTTTCGTGATACGCACCCGCCGGCCTCAGCCTAGGACGTCGGGCGCCCGCGGTACAGAGGTCACGGTCCTCCCGTCGTGACGGGACGCCACGGAGCCAGCGCCGGGTCGTCGGCCGGCAACGACCGCACCGGTCCAGGCTTCGTCTCGGAGGTCTCGAAGCGCACGGTCACGATCCCGCGCCCCGCTCCCCAGACCCAGCCACGGCCCAGCTCCTCATGGACGACGTCCATCCCGGGGACCCAGATGCGGAGGTCTGGCAGGTCGGGGAGCTCCTCGACCGGATCGTCGTCCTCCGCGGGGTGCTGCTCGCCGAAGAGGTCGTCCTGGATCCAGTCCGCCAGCCCCGAGACGCCCACTCCGAGCAGACGCACGCCCCCGGTGAGGTCGAGCTCGCCGAGGAGCCCGCGAGCCAGCCGGGCGATCGTCGGCCCGGAGTCGGTGGGGGCGTTGAGCGTCGTGGAGCGGGACAGGGTGGTGAAGTCGTGCAGGCGCACCTTGAGGGTCACCGTCCGCCCCGAGAGGCCGTTCGTGCGGAGGCGCTCCGAGACGTGGGTCGCCTGGCGGCTGACCAGTCCCTCCATCAGCCGCCGGTCGGTCAGGTCGGTGTCGTAGGTGCCCTCGACGCTCACCGACTTGGTCTCCCGCTCGGGCTCGACGGGCCGGTCGTCCTGGGCCCGCGCGAGCAGGAACAGGCCGTGGCCGTGCGCACGCCCGAGGATCCGCAGCAGCTCGTCCTCGCTGACGTTCTCGAGGTCGGCCACGGTGGTGATGCCCGCGCGTCGCAGGCGTTCGGCGGTGGCGGGTCCGACCCCGGGGATCACCGTCACGTGCATCGGGCGGAGCAGATCGAGCTCGGTGCCGGCACCGACGACGACGAGTCCGTCGGGCTTGTCGAGGTCGCTGGCGACCTTGGCGATGAACTTCGAGGTGCCGATCCCCACGGACGCGGTCAGCCCGCCGGTCACGTCGACCACCCGCGCCCGCACCTCCTCGGCGAGCCCGCGGACGGCTGCGTCGTCGTACGACGTGAGCCCGGAGGCGGCGAGGTCGACGAACGCCTCGTCCAGCGAGAGCGGCTCCACCAGCGGCGAGACGTCGCGCAGGACCTCCATCACCCGCTGGCTGGTCTCGCGGTAGGCGTGGAACCGGGGGTTGAGGAACGCCGCGTGGGGGCAGCGGGCACGCGCTTCTCGGGTCGACATCGCGGAGCGCACGCCGTACCGGCGCGCCTCGTACGACGCCGTGCTCACCACCCCTCGGCCTCCGACCCCGCCGACGACCACCGGCTTCCCGCGCAGGGACGGCTTGTCGCGCTGCTCGACGGAGGCGAAGAACGCGTCGAGGTCGAGGTGCATCACCGAGGCCTCCGGCCGCATGCCCGCACGGTATCCGAGCCCGGCGACGGGGCTGGCGGGGCAACCTGGCCCGCTGACAGTCCACAGCGTCCCGTCCGGCAGGGAGGATCCACAGGCACCGGCCGCGCGCGGCGGAACCGTCGGTCGCACGGCCGACCGTGGACGCATGACCACCCTCACCGCACGCGCACCCCAGGACCTGCTCGCCGCCGTCCCCGTCGTGCTCGGCTTCCGACCCGAGCAGTCCCTCGTCATGCTCACCTTCGACGCGCGGCGCACCTTCCACGCGCGGGTCGACCTGCCGGCGGCCGCCGCCGTCGAGGCGGAGGTCCCCGATCTGGCCGAGGTGCTGCTCGGCGCCTGTCGCACCCACGAGGTCGGCTGTGTCGCCTTCGTGATCTACGGCGACGACCCCGTCGTCGCCGGCGCCCTCGCCGAGGGTCTGGTGCCGGTGTTCGAGGCCGACGGGGTGGGCGTCCTCGTGGTGCTGCGCGCCCATGCGGGCTCGTGGTGGCGGGTTCCGGCCCATCCCGGCGAGGAGCCGAGCGGCCCGATGCCCTACGACGACGCGAGCCATCCCTTCGCCGCCGAGGCCGTCTTCGCCGGGCGGGTCACCCACGTCAGCCGCGAGGCGTTGCGCCGGACGTTGGCGCCGGTGCCGGAGGAGCGTCGGCGGGCGGCAGACCTGCTCGCTCGCCTGCCGGAGCCCGAGCTGTCCGACGTGGGCCGGGTGCTCGACATCGTCGACGAGTGCATCACGGCGGGACACGACCCGGATCCGGACGATGCGGCCCGCATCCTCCGATGCGTCACCCGGGTCGAGGTCCGCGACGCAACGCTGTACGCCGTATCGCGAGACGCCGCCGTCGACCACCTCCGGGTGTGGAGCGAGCTGCTGCGCCGAGCTCCCGACCCCCAGGTGCCCGACGTGGCGGCGGTGACCGCGTTCTGCGCCTGGCAGTCCGGCGACGGCGCGCTGGCCTGGTGCGCGCTCGACCGCTGCTTCGAGGTCGATCCCGACCACCGCCTCGGGACCTGCCTGGCCGAGTGCCTCACCCGGGCGGTGTCGCCCGATACCTGGTGGGAGGTGGTCGACCAGACCGAAACCGCCTGAGGCCGACGGCGCGACGCTTCCCGACCCGACCCCCCGGCCCTAGGGTGACCGCATGGGGGAGGACGTAGAAGCCCAGGACTTCTCGCGGGCAGACCGCACGCGCTACCGCGAGAAAGTCCACCGGTGCCTCGACGTCTTCGAACGGATGCTCACCGAGGAGCAGTTCCACACCGACGACCCCATGACTGGGCTCGAGGTGGAGCTGAACCTCGTCGACGAGGCGGGCGACCCGGCGCTGAAGAACGCCGAGGCGCTGTCCGCGATCGCCGACCCGGCGTTCCAGACGGAGCTCGGACAGTTCAACATCGAGATCAACGTCCCGCCGGCGTGGCTCCGCGAGGGCGGCTTGACGACGTTCGAGGCGAACCTACGGCGCTCGTTGAACAGCGCGGAGGAGCGCTCGTCCGAGGTCGGGGCCCATCAGGTGATGATCGGGATCCTGCCGACCCTCGCCCCCGGCCACCTCAGCCCGTCGCACATGAGCGCCAACCCGCGGTACCGGCTGCTCAGCGAGCAGATCCTGAACGCCCGCGGCGAGGACATCCGGATCGACATCACCGGACCGGAGCGGCTGATCACCACGGCCGAGTCGATCCTGCCGGAGGCCGCGTGCACGAGCACCCAGTTCCACGTGCAGACGTCCCCGGAGCAGTTCGCGTCGTACTGGAACGCCTCGCAGGCAGTCTCCGCGGTGCAGGTGGCCGTCGGTGCCAACTCGCCGTACTGCCTGGGCAAGGAGCTGTGGGGCGAGACTCGGATCCCGCTGTTCGAGCAGGCCGCGGACACGCGCAGCGAAGAGCTCAAGGCGCAGGGCGTCCGGCCCCGTGTGTGGTTCGGCGAGCGGTGGATCAACTCCGTGTTCGACCTCTTCGAGGAGAACGTGCGGTACTTCCCGGCGCTGCTCCCGATCACCACCGACGAGGACCCCGTCGCGGTGCTCGAGCAGGGCGGGATCCCCACCCTCAACGAGCTCCGGCTCCACAACGGAACGATCTACCGCTGGAACCGGCCGGTGTACGACATCAACGACGGCAAGCCGCACCTCCGGGTCGAGAATCGCGTGCTTCCGGCGGGTCCCACCGTCGCGGACCTGATCGCCAACGCCGCGTTCTACTTCGGACTGGTCCGGCACCTCGCCGAGAGCGACCGGCCGCTGTGGTCGCAGATGTCGTTCCAGGCCGCGCAGGAGAACTTCCAGACGGCGGCGGAGGACGGCATCGAGGCCAGCATCTACTGGCCGGGCGTGGGCGAGGTGAGGGCGACCGAGCTGGTGCTGCGACGGCTGCTACCGATGGCCCACGCCGGCTTGGCGTCCTGGGGCGTCGCCGCCGAGGACCGCGATCGGCTGCTCGGGATCATCGAGCAGCGGTGTCTGTTGGGCGTCAACGGCTCGACCTGGTTCGTGCACCGGATGCACGGCCGCACCGGACAGGACCGGTACGACGCTCTGCGAGCCACGCTCCTGGAGTACCGCGAGCGGATGCACAGCAACGAGCCGGTGCACACCTGGGACTGACCGGCGCCGCGGCTCACCGCCGCCTGATCCGCTGCCACCGGCGACCGAACCCCGAGCGTGGGTCGGTCCAGCCGTGCCGGGTGACCACGACGAACGCGACGTCGACCCTGCGCTCGGCCGCCGCCGACAGTGCCGCGCCCAACCAGGCCGCGTCGACGTCCTGGAGCGTGAGCGGCCCGGAGCGGGTCACCCAGACCCACGGCGGGTCGCCAGCCGCCCGGAGCATCGCGCCGACGACCTCCGTCCGCAGCCCGTGGTCCCAGGTCGGGTCGTCCGCGACGGCGCGGATCTCACCGCCGGGCACGCCCACGCGGAGCACGGGCGGGACGTGCCTGCGCCGGTCGGCGGTCGCCAGGTCCAGCACGGCCCTCCGGAGCACGTGCC
>JAFMQY010000222.1 GCA_017354415.1 Nocardioides sp. | reverse complement strand
TCAGGCGGACGACCCGGGTAACGGGGGTCAGGCGTCCAGGTCCTGCTCGACCATGGCCGCGATCGCGTCCACGTCGGCCTCGACGTCGCCGGAGACCTCGACCGTGTCGCCCTTGCCGGCGCCGAGGGTCATGATCAGCAGCGCCGACGAGGCGTCGACGGGCTCCCCGCCCGGGACACCGATCAGCACCTCGGAGTCGAGGTCGCCCGCGGCCTCGGAGATGAGCGCGGCCGGGCGGGCGTGGAGGCCGACGGCGGAGCCGACGACGACGGACTTGGTGGGCATGCGCACTCCTTCTGGATCGGTCGGTACGGCGGGTCAGACGGTGGCGATGTCGGTCTCGGCCGGCCACACCGTCTTCGCGGTGATCACGGCCACCGCACCGACGACGACTCCGGCCGCCAGGGCGACCACGTAGCCGAAGATGTTGTGTACGGCGAAGAGTACGAAGATCCCGCCGTGTGGCGCACGGATGCTGACGGCGAAGGCCTCGCTGAGGGCACCCGTGACGGCGCTGCCGAGCATGATCGAGGGGATCACTCGCAGCGGGTCAGCGGCCGCGAAGGGGATCGCGCCCTCGGTGATGAACGACGCCCCCATCAACCAGCCGGCCTTGCCGTTCTCGCGTTCGGCGACCGTGAACAGGCCCGGCCTGACTACGGTGGCCAGGGCAAGGGCGATCGGGGGCACCATCCCGGCCAGCATGACCGCGGCCATGATCCGCAGCTCGGGAGCGCTCGCCGGGGCTGTGGCAGCAGCGCCGAGCCCGGCGACAGCAAAGCTGTAGGCGACCTTGTTCAGTGGCCCGCCCATGTCGAAGGCCATCATCAGGCCGAGGATCACGCCCAGGATGACGGCGTTGCTGCCGCTCATGTTGTTGAGTCCGTCGGTGATCTGGTTCATCACCCAGGCGATCGGACGTCCGAGCACGATCAGCATCAGCAGACCGCCCACGATGCACGTGACGAACGGGATGATCATGACCGGCATCAGGCCGCGGGCCCACGACGGTACGGAGCGCTGGGCGAGCCAGTGCGCGATCAGGCCGGCGACCACGCCGCCGACGATGGCGCCGAGGTAGCCGGTGACGGGGACAGAGACCGGTGCGCTGCTGGTGTCCTGGACCCCGAACAGGTTCCCGGCGAGTGCGCCGAGCACGAAGCCGGGAGTGATGCCCGGCCGGTCGGCAATGGCGTAGGCGATGTAGCCGCCCAGTGCCGGTATGAACAGCAGGAACGCGGTCTTGCCGATGATGAAGAACAGGACGCCGATATAGGCGAAGAACCCCGATCCGAACAGGACGTGGCTCAGACCGAGCTGGTCCGGACTCGGCAGGTTGAAGAGGCTGTTGTGGACCGCGATCTGGCCATAGGCGTTGTTGAGGGCGATCCGGTAGCCGCCGAACAGGAACGAGAGGGCGATCAGCAGCCCGCCGGCCGCGACGAAGGGGATCATGTAGGACACGCCGGTCATCAGGACCCGGCGTACGTGGGACCCCCACGACTCGCCCGCGGCGCCCCCAGTGGTGGCCTCGGCGCCTGCGCCCTCGACCCGTGGGGCGTTCGGGTCGTCGGCGTACCTCAATGCCTCGGCCACCATCGCGTCGCCGTCGTCGATGGCGCGTTTCACGCCGGAGGAGACCACCGGCTTCCCGCCGAAGCGCGCCCGGTCGCGGACACCGACGTCGACGGCGAAGATCACGGCCGAGGCCGCGGCGATGGTCTCGTGGGACAGCGGCCTGGAGCCGGCCGAGCCCTGGGTCTCGACCGCGATCGGTACGCCGGCCTTCGCGGCCGCCGCCTCGAGCGCCTCGGCGGCCATGTAGGTGTGCGCGATGCCGGTCGGGCAGGCGGTGACCGCGACGAGGGACCTGCCGCCGGTCGCGGGCGGTGCCGTGGCCGCTGCCGGTGCGGTCGTCGCGCCGGACGCCGGAGACTCACCGACCACGCCCTGCACCAGGTCGACGACTTCTTGCGACGTCGAGGCGTTCCGCAAGCTGTCGGTGAAGTCGCGCTTCACCAGAGCCCGGGCCAGCTTGGTGAGGAGCTGCAGGTGCGTGGCGTCCCCACCCGCCGGGGCGGCGATCAGGAAGGCCAGGTCGGCCGGCCCGTCCTTCGCGCCGAAGTCGACCTTCGGCGAGAGCCGGGCGAAGGCGAGGGTCGGCTCGTCGACCGCGGCGGTTCGGCAGTGGGGGATCGCGATGCCGCCGGGCAGACCGGTGGCGGCCGTCCCCTCACGAGCGATCGCGTCCTCGGCGAGTCGGCCGGGGTCGCTGGAACGGCCTGCGCCGCCCACGAGGCCGGCCAACGCGTGGATCACGTCGCGCTTCTCGTTACCCAGGTCTTCGTCCAGCCGCACCAGGGCGGTGGTGATGAGATCGGACATGGTCACCCTCCTTGGGTGAGATCGAGGCGGGTGATGTGGACCAGGTCGGGCCGCACCTGCCGGGGGTGGGGAATGGTGGTACCGGGCAGGCCGGCGGCCGCACTGCCGTACGCGACGGCGAGTGCGAGTCGTTGGTCGGGATCTCGTCCTGTGACGTCCCCGAAGAGGTAGCCGAACAGGCTGGAGTCACCGGCGCCGACGGTGCTCACGACGGTGGTCGGCGGCGGCGTGGCGTGCCATCCGCCCTGGGCGTTCACCAGGACGGCGCCGTACGGGCCGAGCGTGACCAGCACCGCCTCGACACCACGTCGCACCAGGCCCAGACCAGCCTCAGCAGCGGCGAGCGGGTCGGCCTCCAGCTCCTCGGCGGCGTGACCGGTGAACGACGCGAGCTCCTCACCGTTCGGCTTCATCAGGTGCGGCGCACTTTCGGGCAGGGCCTCCACGAGCGCCTTGAGCGGTGCCTCGCTGGTGTCGACCGCCACTCGTGCCCCGGCGCGTCTCAAGGCGGCGACCAGGTCGGCGTACCACTCGGAGGGGGTGCCTGGTGGGAGTGAGCCGGCGAGGACGATCCAGTCAGCGACGCCGGCGCGACGTACCAGTGCGTCCTCGAGCGCCTCCAGGAGGCGTGGGGTCGCCTGCGGGCCCGGGCTGTTCAGCTTGGTGGTGGTGCCGTCGGGCTCGGTGATCGTGATG
The DNA here is from genome assembly GCA_017354415.1 of Nocardioides sp. GTDB lineage: Bacteria > Actinomycetota > Actinomycetes > Propionibacteriales > Nocardioidaceae > Nocardioides. Next base: position 2,738 of record JAFMQY010000222.1, on the reverse strand, counting down.
TTGACCCGGAGGTCGCCCTCATGTGGCACGGGCCGGCAGTCGATGCCCGCCGCGAGCAGCTCGAGGACGAACGGGTCGTCCTTGTCGGCCGGGAGCACCGCGATCGACGGAAGGTCGGCCGCGACGCAGGCGCGGGAGATGTTGACGCCCTTGCCCCCGGCCTGCGAGATGACCGACTCGGCGCGCTGCACGGCACCGCGCTCGAGCGGGCCGGTCAGGTTGACCGTGCGGTCGTGGCTGGGGTTGGCGGTGAGCGTGACGATCATCCGAGGTCGCTCGCTCATGCCACGACCACCTCGACGCCCGCCTGGGCGAGCGTCCGTCGATCCGACGCGGAGACGCCGGCGTCGGTCACGAGGACGTCGATCTCGGCCGGTTCGGCGAAGCGCACGGCGGTGTCGATGCCGAACTTCGAGGCGTCCGCGAGAGCCACCACGCAGCGTCCGCTTCCGACCAGGGCCCGCTTGACCGCCGCCTCGTCCGGGTCGGGAGTCGTCAGGCCATGGTCGGGGGTCACGCCGTTCGTCCCGAGGAAGGCGACGTCGACGCGGAGCTCGGCCAGCGCTGCGACCGTGTCAGCGCCGACCGCCGCCTGAGTTGTACGGCGCACCCGTCCGGGCAGCAGCCGGAGGTCGATCTGACGCAGACCGGCCAGACGCGCGGCGATGGGCACCGCGTGGGTGAACACCGTGAGCTCGAGCTCGGGGGGAAACAGGCTGGCCAGGCGGCTGGTCGTGGAGCCGGCGTCGAGCACCATCGTGCCGCCCGAGGGAGGGAGCCGGTCCAGCGCGGCGCGAGCGATCTGCTCCTTGGCCTCGATGTTGACCTGGTCGCGCTCGCGCAGGCCCGGCTCCATGAACGACAGCGACGCGGGCGGGACAACGCCCCCGTGCACGCGGCGGACCAGTCCCAAGCGCTCCAGCGCCGACAGGTCGCGCCGGACGGTCTCGGTGGTCACGTCGTACTCCTGAGCGAGCTGGTTGACAGACATCCGGCCGTGCTCGCTCACCAGGCGTGCCATCGCCTGTTGACGCTCCTCGGCGTACATCGTCACCTCGGCCTCCCTGCCGTCTGCGTATGTGTTGTTTTACGCCCGAATCTGTTGACTTGTCAAGAGGCCGGGGACTAGCGTGTCCGCATGACCGACACCTCGACCACCTCCACGCTGCACGGCACGCCCGTCGTTCCCGGCGTCGCCTACGCCCCGGCACTCGTCGTGCGCGGTGAGGTGTCGCCGGACGCGATCGCCCGTTTCGACGGCTCGTCGTACGACGAGGAGAGCGGCCTCGCGGCGTACGACGAGGCCGTGCTGGCCGTCGCCGACGGGTTCGCCCGTCGGGCCGACAAGGCCTCCGACGCCGCGGCAGAGGTGCTCACCGCCAGTGCCGGCCTGGCCCGCGACCGCGGCCTGCGTTCGGCGGTGCGCAAGCACCTCAAGGCGGGCGAGGACCTGCTCGCGGCGATCCATGCGGGCGTCGAGCAGTTCGTCCAGGTCTTCACGTCGATGGGCGGCCTGATGGCCGAGCGGGCCACCGACCTGCGCGACATCGAGCGGCGGGTCGTCGCCCACCTCGTGGGCGAGCCGGAGCCGGGCGTGCAGATGCCCGACCAGCAGGCGGTCCTGGTTGCGGAGGACCTCGCGCCCTCCGACACGGCGACCCTCGACCCGCGGGTGATCGTCGCGCTGGTGACCGAGCGGGGCGGGCCGACCAGCCACACCGCGATCATCGCCCGGCAGCTGGCGATCCCCTGCGTGGTCGGGACCGCCGGCGCGATGACCCTCCCTGCCGGCACCCATCTGCTCGTCGACGGCACCACCGGCACGGTCGAGGCCTCACCGGACGCCGAGGGGGCCACACGGCTCGTCGCGGAGGACCGCGCCCGGCGCGAGGCGCTGGCGTCGTGGACGGGCCCCGGAGAGACGGCCGACGGCACCCGGGTGAAGATCCTGGCCAACGTCGCGGACGGCGAGTCAGCCCGCGCGGCCGCGTCCGATCCGGTCGAGGGCGTCGGACTGTTCCGCACCGAGCTGTGCTTCCTCAACCGCGCGGACGAGCCCTCGGCGGAGGAGCAGGCGTCGATCTACGGCGAGGTGCTGGCGCCGTTCGCGGGTCGCTACGTCGTGGTCCGCACCCTCGACGCGGGCTCCGACAAGCCGGTGGCGTTCGCGACCCACGAGGGCGAGGAGAACCCCGCGCTCGGCGTCCGGGGGCTCCGGCTCTCCTTCGACAACCCCGGCCTCTTGAACCGCCAGCTGGACGGCATCGCGGCCGCCGCCCAGAAGACCGGCACCGAGACCTGGGTGATGGCACCGATGGTGGCGACCGTGGCCGAGGCGGCGGACTTCGCCGAGAAGGTCCGCAGCCGCGGCCTCAAGCCTGGAGTGATGGTGGAGGTCCCGTCTGCGGCGCTGCTGGCGCACCGGATGCTCGAGGTCGTCGACTTCCTCTCGATCGGCACCAACGACCTCACCCAGTACACGATGGCCGCCGACCGGATGGCCACCGACCTCGCGCACCTCACCGACAGCTGGCAGCCGGCGGTGCTCCAGCTGATCGCGATCACGGCCGAGGCGGGTCGTCGGGACGGCAAGCCCGTGGGCGTCTGCGGCGAGGCCGCCGCGGACCCGCTCCTGGCGTGCGTGCTCGTCGGAATGGGCATCACGTCGCTGTCGATGGCCGCGGCCGCGGTGCGTCCGGTGGGCGCTCAGCTCGCCACCGCGAGCATGGACCACCTGG
>JAFMQY010000020.1 GCA_017354415.1 Nocardioides sp. | reverse complement strand
CGCTGAACGGCGCGACCGCGGTCAGCGCCACGTCCCTGAACGCGAGCAGGCTGCGTGAGCCTCAGGACCCCCAGCTCGGACGCCATGTGTACACGATCGCGAACCAGATGCTGGAGAAGGGGCGCACCCTGCAGACGGTCCTCCCGGGCAACCACGTGCTCTACCGCCAGCTGTTCGAAGAGACGACCAACAACTTGTCGTACGCCGCCGCGGAGGACCCCTACGGAGCGCTGGCCAGGGTGCGCTCCACCGCGATCTGGGTCAACCACAACCTGAACGGCATCTCCCTGGCCGCGCCCGAGTCGGTGACCCTCGCCAGCGAGTCAGGCCGGTTCTCCGCCCTGGTGAGCAACGAACTGGATGTGCCGGTCACGGTCAAGGTGCGCGCCCTGGCGGATCCCCGGCTGCACATCACTGGGGGTGAGACCGTCCAGCTTCCGCCGCACGGGCAGACCACGGTGCTGCTCAACGCCTCCACGAGGGTGCTCGGCGTCCACAACGTGACGCTGATGCTGACCAACCTCGCCGGACAACCGCTCGGCGCAGCTGACCGGTTCCCGATGCGCGCGGAGCAGGTGAGCCAGCTGATCTGGGTGATCATCGGTGCCGGTGTCGCGCTGCTGTTCGCCGCCATCGTGGTCCGGTTGGTACGCCGGATCCTCCGCGCCCGAGAGGGACGCCACGCGGCATGACCCCCAACCCACGTCATCACTCGCACCGCTCCCGATCCAGCGGGGGCCGTGGATGAGCGACGTCTCGGAAACCCGCGGCATCCTCGCTTCGTCGGCGGTGATGGCGAGCGGCACCGTCTTCTCCCGGGCCAGCGGCTACCTGCGCAACGTGCTGCTCGCCGCGGCGATCGGCAACGAGCTGCACGCCGACCTCTTCAACATCGGCAACACGATCCCGAACATGCTCTACATCCTGCTGGCGGGCGGGGTCTTCAACGCCGTCCTGGTGCCGCAGCTGGTCCGCGCCCAGAAGAACGACCCGGACCGCGGCGACGCCTACACCAACCGGATCATCACCCTCGCCGTGCTGTTCCTCGGAGCGGTCACGATCCTGCTCGTGATCGCCGCTCCTCTGGTGATGCGGCTCTTCCTCAACTCGTCGTTCGACGACCCGGCGCTCGCCGCACAGCGCGACTCGGCGATCGCGTTCGCCCGCTACTGCCTGCCGCAGGTGTTCTTCTACGGGATGTTCGCCCTGCTCGGTCAGGTGCTCAACGCGCGCGGCCGCTTCGGCCCGATGATGTGGGCGCCGATCGCCAACAACGTGATCGCGATCGCGGTCCTGGTGCTGTACCTGGTCTGGTTCGGGCCACTGTCCCCTTCCGACCAGTGCGCGGCCTTCTCCCGCACCCAGGAGCTGGTCCTCGGTCTCGGCGCGACGATCGGCATCGTCGCCCAGGTGGCGGTTCTGCTGCCCTACCTCAAGGCCGTCGGCGTGCGGTTCCGTCCCCGCTACGACTTCCGGCACAGCGGGCTCGGGCACACGCTCCGGCTCGGCGTATGGACGGTGCTGTTCGTGGTCGTCAACCAGGTCGCGTTCACGGTGGTGGTCCGCCTGGCCTCGGGTGGCACCGCCAGCTCGGTCTGCCTGCCCGACCACAGCCAGCACGCCCAAGCCGCGTCCGACGCCACCGGATACACCGTGTACTCCGGCGCCTTCCTGTTCGTCATGGTGCCCCACGCGATCATCACGGTCTCCCTGGCCACGGCGATCCTCCCGCGGCTCTCGGCGAAGGCCGCCGACCGCGACCTGTCCGGCCTGGCCGCCACCCTCGCCGGCACCCTGCGTACAGCGCTCGTGGTCGTCATCCCCTTCGCCTTCGCGCTGCCCCTGTTCGCCTACGACGCGGCCAAGGTGATGTTCGGCTACGGCGCGACCAGCACGACGTACAGCCACTTCGTTGCATCGATGATCCTGTTCGGACCGGGCCTCGTGTTCTTCACCGTCCACTACCTCATGCTCCGCGGGTTCTACGCGCTCGAGCTCAACCGCACGGTCTTCTACATCCAGTGCGTGATCGGGGCCACCAACATCGTGGTGGCGGTGCTCCTCGTGCAGTACGCCACAGCCGCCCAGACCTCGCCGGCGCTCGTGCTGGCGTACGGCGCGTCGTACCTCATCGGCTCGGTGATCTCCTACGCCGTGCTCAGCCGCCGCCTGGGGGGACTCCAGACGAACGGGCTCGTCCGGTTCCTGGTCCGCCTGTTCGTCGCCGCCGTCGTCGCGGCCGCCGTGACCTACTACATCGGCCAGGCTCTGCCGGGCAGCGGCGACGACGTGACCCACCTCGAGGCGGCGTTCCGCCTGGTCGTCCTCGGCGCTGTCGACGTCGCGCTCTTCCTCGCTCTCGCGCAGCTGCTGCGCATCCGAGAGGTGACAACTGTCTTGGAGACGGTGTTCCGTCGGATACCGCGCCGGGGTTCCTTCTAACATGATGACGGAAACCGGAGGGGGAGTAGTGCCTGAGCACAACCGACCCGGCGACGCGCTCGCCGACCGGTACCGACTGACCGATCTGCTCACCGAGAGCGCGGGCGGACGTTTCTGGCGTGCCTTCGACTCGGTGCTGCAGCGAGACGTGGCGGTCCACATCATCTCCTGCGAGGACGAGCGGGCCCCGCTGCTGCGCATCGCCGCCCGCACCTCCGCCACCGTGCTCGACCGCCGGATGCTCCGGGTGCTGGACATCGACGAGACCCCCGACAACCGCTGCTTCGTGGTCAACGAGTGGGGGACCGGCACCAGCCTCGACATCCTGCTCGCCGAGGGGGAGCCGCTCCCACCGCCGGTGGCGGCCTGGATCGTCGCCGAGACCGCGGACACCATCGCCCTGGCCCACGAGGCGAAGGTGGCCCACGGCCGGCTCGTGCCCGAGAACGTCTTGATCGACACCGACGGCGCCGTTCGACTGATCGGCTTCGCGGTGGACGCCGCGCTGCACGGGCTCCCGGCCGGTCGGATCTCCACCGATGTCGCCGACCTCGCCGGACTGCTGTACGCCGCTCTCACCGGCAAGTGGGCGGGCGTCAGCCGGTCGGCGGTGCCGCCGGCGCCCACCGAGCACGGACACGTGCTCCGACCTCGCCAGGTGCGGGCCAGGATTCCGCGCACCCTCGACTCGCTGTGCGACCACATCCTCAACCACGGCGGAGACACCGAGGTCAGTGCCGCGATGTTCGCCGACGCGCTGCGCGACTTCATCGGCCCTTCCGCAGGCGCGGCGGAGGCGTGGCTGGCCCGCCTCGAGCACCCCCGCAAGGGTGTCCCAGGCGTCAACCTGCCGCCGCTTCCCGACCCCCCACCTCGAGACGCGAACGGCGCACCGGCCGCGGACCTCGCAGCGGCCGACACGACGGAGGGGGACCCCGTCGACACCACCGGATCCACCAAGGACGAGCTCGCCACGCAGGCGGGGATGCCGATCTTCCACGACGACACCGACGAGGTGACCTGGCTGCGCAGGCGTTCTGAGCCCGCACCGCCACCCCCACCCCTCGAGCCGCAGCCCGAGCGTCCGCTGTTCGCTCCGGAGCCGGCGGAGGGCCAGCCGGTGCGGCGACCGCGGGCGGCACCTGTCTCGCCTGTCGGCGCCGGCGGAGGCGGCTTCTGGCCCTGGGAGAACACCGGCACCGGGGGCGGGACCGGCAGCGGATCGTTGCCGGCGTTCGTGGACGACGGCGAGTCGGCCGATCGGCGGGCTCCGGGGACCAACATGCTCCGGTTGGCCGGCGTGGTCGCGGTATGCCTCCTGGTCCTGGTGGCCTTCGTGATCGCCTTCAACCTCGGCCGGGGCAGGACGCCGCTCGGCACGGCGCGCGATCACCAGGCCAGCGGCGTCCAGACCCAGACCCCTGACGCCACCCCCACGCCGAGCCCGATCGCGGGCGTCACGGCCCACGACTTCGACCCGCAGGGCACCGACGGCTCGGAGAACCCCGAGGAGGCCCCCAACGCCGTCGACGGCAACCCGGCGACGTTCTGGCAGACCTCGATCTATGACCAGCAGTTCGGACCCGCAGGCCTCAAGACCGGGGTCGGCCTGGTGCTCGACCTCGGCGCCAGCCATCAGGTGTCCGAGGTCGACCTGACCACCGTCGGCACCCCGACCCAGGTGCAGATCTACGTGCTCGACCACGCCCCGACATCCCTGCAAGGGGCCAAACCGGCCGGCCGGACGACCGTGACCGGCACCAAGGGCACGGTCACCGTCGACCCACCCGCCACGGGCCAGTACGTCGTTGTCTGGCTCACCCGACTGCCGGCCGCGGACGGCGGCTTCCGCGGAGGTGTGGCCGAGGCGGTGGTCAAGGGTGACTGACCCCCGCGACGAGTCGGGCCGCAGCGACGCCGACCTGCTCGCGGCCCACGTCGCCGGGGATCCCGACGCCTTCGCGCTGCTCTTCGCCCGGCACCGCGACCGCCTCTGGGCGGTGGCACTGCGCACGATGGGCAACCCCCACGACGCCGCCGACGGCCTGCAGGACGGCCTGGTCGCGGCGTACCGACGGGCCGACAGCTTCCGCGGCGACGCGGCGGTCACCACCTGGCTGCACCGGGTCGTCGTGAACGCCTGCCTCGACCGGATCCGCTCCGCCAAGGTACGCCGGGCCGAGGCGTTGCCCGACGAGCTCGACGAGCAGGGGTCCCGCGGGTCCCTCCTCACCGCGACCGGGGTCACCGACGACCCCGAGCAGGCGGCGATCGCCGAGGACCGGCGCCGGGCACTGGTGGACGCCCTCGGCACGCTCCCGGCCGAGCAGCGCGCGGCGCTGGTGCTCGTCGACATGGAGGGCTACTCCGTCGCCGAGGCCGCCCAGATGCTCGACTGCGCCGAGGGCACGGTGAAGTCGCGCTGCGCGCGAGGCCGCGAGCGGCTGGCGAAGCGGCTGCGCCGCCGGCTCGGCGACGACCCCGACCCCCCACGTGAGCGAGGTCACCCGGAACCCGGGCTGCGTCCCACCCGTCCCATCACTGCTCCCTCGCATCCCACCAACGCGCACGAAGGAGGTGGCCCATGACCGAGACCCCGGACCCTCCGGAGTCCCCCGAGATCGAGCAGGTGCGCCGCCTCCTCGCCGAGGCACGACACACCGAGCCGATGCCGGACGACGTCGTCGCCCGCATGGACGACGTACTCGCCGGGCTGCGTGACGCGCAGGCGACCACCCACGAAGCGCCGACGACATCGGCCGAGGAGCCGACTGCGGAACCGACCGCAGAAGTAGTCCCGCTGGCCGGCCGGCGACGCCTACGTGCCGCCGGATGGCTGGTCGCCGCCGCCGTGGTGGTGGTCGGCGGCGTCACCCTCGCCCAGCACCTGCCCGAGTCGTCGAGCCCCGGCACCGCCTCGGCAGGCGCGGAGTCGGCCCCGGACCGGTCCCCCGAGGCGCCGTCTGCCGCGGGCGGCAACGTCGGCGAGGCCCAGGCACCCACGGAGCTCCTGGGTGGGCGACTGGTCGTCCGCTCCAACAGGTTCGCGCACGACGCCCTCGCCGGCCGACAGCTCCTCCACAGCAAGAGCTACGACGCGCAACACTCGCTCAGGACCACCCCCTGCGCCGCCGTCCCGACTGGGGCCGGCCAGGTGCTGATCGCGACGTACCAGGGTGCGCGTGCCGCGCTGGTCTACCGACCGCCCTCCGGCAACACCCAGGTCGTCGACCTCTACCTCTGTCGCAGCTCGGACGTGGTCCGTTCCGCCACCCTTCCGGCCCCCTGACAGCGGTCCAGCGCGGAGTAGGGCGCGGGAATCAGCCTCGCCTACCATGCGTTACAGAGGTGCTCTTGCACGCTGGTCGACCCGCCCCGCCGGTGGCCCGACCAGACCCTCACCGGCAGCTGGGAGTTCTTACGTCCATGACGCAGTCCACGTCCACCGACCAGGTGCGCAACGTCATCATCATCGGGTCCGGCCCGGCAGGATACACCGCCGCCGTGTACGCCGCGCGCGCCTCGCTGCGCCCGCTGGTGTTCGAGGGCTCGGTGACGGCCGGTGGCGCGCTGATGAACACCACGGAGGTCGAGAACTTCCCGGGCTTCCGCGACGGGATCATGGGCCCGGCCCTGATGGACGAGATGCGGGCCCAGGCCGAGCGCTTCGGCGCCGAGCTCGTCGCCGACGACGTCGTCTCGGTCGACCTGACCGGTGACATCAAGACCGTCAGCACCGCGACCGACACCTACTCCGCCCGCGCGGTGATCCTGGCTATGGGCTCGGCGTACCGCAAGCTCGGTCTGCCCCGTGAGGAAGAGCTGTCCGGGCGCGGTGTCTCGTGGTGTGCCACCTGCGACGGCTTCTTCTTCCGCGACCAGCACATCGCCGTGGTCGGCGGAGGCGACTCCGCCGTCGAGGAGGCGACGTTCCTCACCCGGTTCGGCAGCAAGGTCACGATGATCCACCGGCGCCACGAGCTGCGCGCGTCGAAGATCATGCAGGAGCGGGCCTTCGCCGACCCCAAGTTGGACATCGTCTGGAACGCCGAGGTCACCGCGATCCACGGCGACGACCGGCTCGAGTCCATCACGCTGCGCGACACCCAGGACGGCTCGGAGACCGAGCTGCCCGTCACCGGCCTGTTCATCGCGATCGGCCACGACCCGCGGTCGGAGCTGATCAAGGGGCAGATCGACCTTGACGAGAACGGTTACGTCGTGGTGCGCCACCCGAGCACCGAGACCAACCTCTCCGGTGTCTTCGCCTCCGGTGACCTGGTCGACCATCACTACCGGCAGGCGGTCACCGCGGCCGGCACCGGCTGCGCCGCCGCCCTCGACGCCGAACGGTACCTCGCGGAGCTCGAGCACGCGGAGGCTTCCGCAGAGCCGGCCACCGCCTCCGTCTGAGCCGGTCCGGGGCCGTCCCGGACGCGCCGCGGACAGGGGAACATCCGTCGGGGGCATGGTGTTGACTGGACGTCACTCCAGCTCAGCGAGGGCCGGGGTGAGAGCCGGTCTTCTGTTGTTGTCCCGATCTACTGGAAGGAACTCCCGTGGCGAACTTCGCTGCCGTCACCGACGCCGACTTCGAGACGACGGTGCTCAAGTCCGACAAGCCGGTCCTGGTGGATTTCTGGGCCGAGTGGTGCGGGCCGTGCCGCCAGGTGGACCCGATCCTCAGTGAGATCGCGGCCGAGCACGGCGACAAGCTCACGTTCGTGAAGATGAACGTCGACGAGAACCCCGTGGTGCCCTCGTCCTACCGGGTCAACGGCATCCCCACGATCAACGTCTACCAGGGTGGCGAGGTCGTGAAGTCCATCGTGGGCGCTCGCCCCAAGGCGGCTCTGCTCCGCGAGCTCGAGGAGTTCATCGCCTGAGCGAGGACGGTCCGGGCCAGGGGTGAATCGCCGCCAGATCAACCGCTCCGCGTCGCCCGGGGGTGGTCGTGGCGCGCCTTCGGGGCCGGTCTGACCGCGCCGAGAAGGCGCTCCAGTGCGGCCTCCAGCTCGTCCTTCCACGACAGCGCGCTCCGCAGATCCATCCTCATCCGGGGGGTGGTCGCGTGGGCGCGCTGTGTCTTGAAGCCGACGCTGCTCAAGAAGTCCACCGGCACGAGACAGTGGCCGCCTCCGAGCACCCCCGGCCCGCGGGTGTCACCGAACGCCTCGACCGCCGAGAGGCCACCGCGCTCGATCAGATCTTTGGCCATTCCCTGCACGAGCATCCGGCCGAGCCCGCCACCGCGCGCGCCCGGCTCGACGTACAGGGCGGAGAGCAGGACCGCGTCCGAGGACGCCGGTGCCGTCGGGAACACGCCGGCGCCGGGAAAGTACGCCGGCGGCGCGTACAGCACGTAGCCGACCGCTCGGTCCTCCACCAGGACCACCCGACCGCACGACCCCCAGTCGCGGAGCACGGTCGACATCCACGCTTCCTTCTCGGCCGCCGGCTCCTCGACCCGGGAACGGCGTACCGGGTCGAGCTCCCAGAACACGCACTCGCGACACGGTGCGCGCAGCTCGGCCAGGTGGTCCAGCGTCATCCGGACGACCTTGCGAGTCATGGCCCCTCCCCTCGACGGCGTCGTCCTCATGCTAGGCGCGTCGCGCCAGTACGACGGGTAGCAGCGGGGCTGCGCCCTCGTCACAAGGCGGTCGCGTCCACCAGGGACGCCCGCATCCTGACACGATGTCCTCGTGCGCAAGATCCGACAGAGCCGCAAGCTCCAGCACGTGCGGTACGACGTGCGCGGGCCGATCTTGGTCGAGGCCCAGCGGCTCGAGGCCGAGGGTCACCGGATCCTGAAGCTCAACATCGGCAACCCCGCGCCGTTCGGGTTCGACGCGCCCGAGGCAATCGTCGCCGACATCGTCCACCACCTGCCCGAGGCGCAGGGGTACAGCGACAGTCAGGGCATCTACCCGGCCCGCACCGCGGTGGCGCAGTACTACCAGGAGCGTGGGCTGCGCGACGTCTCGGTCGAGGACGTCTTCATCGGCAACGGCGTCTCAGAGCTGATCTCGATGGTGCTCCAGGCGTTCGTGGACGACGGCAACGAGATTCTGGTTCCGGCGCCGGACTACCCGCTCTGGACCGGCGCGGTCACGCTCTCCGGTGGCACGCCCGTGCACTACCGCTGCGATGAGAACGCGGCCTGGGCTCCCGATCTCGCCGACATCGAGTCCAAGATCACCGAGAACACGCACGCGATCGTGATCATCAACCCCAACAACCCCACCGGCGCCGTCTACAGCGCGGAGACGGTCCAGGGGCTGGTCGACATCGCCCGGCGCCACGACCTGGTCGTGATGGCCGACGAGATCTACGAGAAGATCCTCTACGAGAACGCCGTGCATCACCACGCCGCGACGTACGCCGGCGACGACGTCCTGTGTCTGACGTTCAGCGGGCTCTCCAAGGCCTACCGGGTCTGCGGCTACCGCGCCGGGTGGGTGATGATCTCGGGTCCCACCGAGCTGGCCGAGGACTTCCTCGAGGGGCTGACCCTGATCGCCAACATGCGGATGTGCGCCAACGTGCCCGCCCAGCACGCGATCCAGACGGCTCTGGGCGGCTACCAGTCGATCGAGGAGCTGGTCATCCCGGGTGGGCGCTTCTACGAGCAGACGATGCTCGCCGACCGGCTGCTCAACCAGATCCCCGGCGTCAGCTCGGTGCGGCCGCGTGGGGCGCTGTACTGCTTTCCCCGCCTCGACCCCGGTGTGTACCCGATCGACGACGACGAGGCATTCGTCATCGACCTGCTCCGGGCCAAGCGGATCCTGGTCACCCATGGCACGGGGTTCAACTGGTTCGCGCCCGACCATTTCCGGCTGGTGGCGCTGCCCGACGTCGCGGTCCTCGAGGAAGCCATCGGGCGGATCGCGGACTTCCTGGCCACCCGGCGCTGAGCGCCGGCGTCTCCACAAGCCGTTTCCACAGCAGTCTCCACCTTCGTACTGAGTGAGTGCTCACTCATAGTTGGGTCGAGTCTGCCGACATCACGCTCCCGACGCGCTCCAGCGGTGTCGATGTGACGATTCGGGGACTTATCGCCTTGTCGACATATCGATGAATCGCGAGACCGTCCGCCTCAGATCGGCCGGTCGGTGCGGTTGCGCGGGTCCATGATGTCGACGATCCGGCGGAGATCGTCGAGCGAGGCGAACTCGACGATGATCTTCCCTTTTCGCTGGCCGAGATCGACCCTCACCCGCGTCTCGAGCCGATCGGAGAGCCGCTCGGCGAGGTCCGCCAGTCCCGGAGCGGTCGGCTTGCGTCGACGTACGACGGGTCGGTCCTCCCTCTCGCCGACGGAGACGATCTCCTCCAACCCACGCACGCTGATCCCTTCGGCCACCACGCGTGCTGCGAGCCGGTCCTGCCGCTCGGGGTCCTCGACCGCGAGCAGCGAGCGGGCATGACCGGCCGAGATGACGCCGGCCGCGACCCTGCGTTGGACGGCGGGCGAGAGCTTGAGCAACCGGATCGTGTTGGTGATCTGCGGTCGGGAGCGTCCGATCCGGTCTGCGAGCTCCTCATGGGTGCAGGAGAAGTCGTCGAGCAGTTGTTGGTAGGCGGCTGCTTCCTCGAGGGGGTTGAGCTGGGAGCGATGCAGGTTCTCCAGGAGGGCGTCGCGGAGCATGTCGGCGTCCTCGGTCTTCCGCACGATCGCCGGGATCGACTCCAGGCCGGCCTGCTGCGCGGCCCGCCAGCGCCGCTCCCCCATCACCAGCTCGTAGGACTGCGGCCCGGTCGGACGCACGACCACCGGCTGGAGCAGCCCGATCTCCTTGATCGAGTGCACCAGCTCGGCCATCGCCTCCTCCTCGAAGACCTGGCGGGGCTGAACGTGGCTGGGGGCGACCTGGCCGATCGGCAGGTCGGCGAAATACGCGCCCTCCGGGATCGGCGGGGCTTCGACGGCTGCGGGAGCCGCGGTGGCAGGCGGCGCCTCGCTGGGTGGCGGAGCCGTCGGGATCAGCGACCCCAGGCCTCGACCGAGGCCGCGGCGGGGGCGGTCGGAGCTCATCGGGACCCTCGCTGCAGCGCGATTGGAACGACCGTGGTCGCGGAGAGACTCATCGGGGGGCGCCCTTCCTGGCGATCTCCCGGGCCGCCTCGAGGTAGGAGAGCGCGCCCGGCGACGCCGGATCGTAGGTCATCACGGTCTTGCCGTACGACGGGGCCTCGGACACACGCACCGACCGCGGGATGCTGGTCCGCAGCACCTGCTCGCCGAAGTGTTCGCGCACATCCTGCGCGACACCCGAGGCGAGCCTGGTCCGGGCGTCGTACATCGTGACGACGACGGTGGAGACCACGAGTCCTGGGTTGAGGTGCGCCCTCACCATCTCCACGGTCTCGATCAGCTGGCCGACGCCCTCGAGCGCGTAGTACTCAGCCTGGATCGGGATCAGCAGCTCGTCGCCGGCCACCAGCGCGTTGAGCGTCAACAGCCCGAGCGACGGTGGGCAGTCGACGAAGACGTAGTCGAGACGGTCATCACCCACCGCGGCCGCGGTGCCGACCTTCGGGTGTCCCTTGATCGCGTTGCGCAACCGGTTCTCCCGGGCCACCAGGCTCACCAGCTCGATCTCGGCGCCGGCCAGGTCGATGGTGGCCGGGACCACGCCCAGCGACTCGACGTCAGGCACCGGAGTGACGAGGTCGGCCAGCGACTCGCCGTCGACGAGCGCGTCGTACGTCGAGGGGACGCCACGGTGGTGCTCCACACCCAGAGCCGTGGACGCGTTGCCCTGGGGGTCGAGGTCGATCACCAGGACCCGCTGTCCGAGCTGGGCGAGGGCGGCGGCGACGTTGACCGCGGTCGTGGTCTTGCCGACCCCGCCCTTCTGGTTCGCCACGACGATCACCCGGGTGGCGTCGGGACGCGGCATCGGCGGTCGGTGGGACGCCTCGTGCCGAGCCCGGATGGCATCCTCGGCGAGCCGGGCCAGGGGCGTCGTGCCGTCGTCCAGCCGGGCCGTGACGGCGGCGAAGTCGGCCGCGGTCCGGACCCCGGCCGCCTCTCCCGGCGGTGTTTCACGTGAAACCACGGCGGTCCCCTCGTCGTGCGAACTCATCTCGGTCGGTTGTGGATAACCAGGGTCAACCTGTGGACGGGCACGCTCAGCCGGCCACCCGAGACCGGTGGAAAACGTCGCGGCGCGATCGTCACCGGCGGGCTCCTCGATCCCTCCTGGCCAGCCGAGACCGGTCCCCGGATCGGTCACGGCGCCCGCTGCCGGGTCCTCAGTCACGGTTGTCCTCTCCCGACGGCGCGATCGGCCTCGGGCTAACCTAACGCCGGTCCGGCCTCGGGGACCACCCGAACCACCGTCGTCACTGAAGACCCGGGAACCGACGCCGTCACGACCTCCGCCGTGGCGCGGAACCGCCTCAGTTCACGGTGGGCGGCCGCGACCTCGTCCCGAGCCGACGACCCCTTCATCGCCAGCAACACGCCTCCCGGCTCGACCAGTGGGAGCCCCCACACCAGCAGCCGCTGCAACGGAGCCAGGGCTCGCGCGGTGACCACGTCGAAGCGTTCCGCGCGTCGCCACTCCTCGGCGCGACCGCGCACCACCTCGACGGCGGTCAGATCCAGGGCGGCCACCACCTCGGACAGGAATGTGACCCGACGCGCCATCGGCTCGATCAGGGTCACGGAGAGGTCCGGCCGGGCAATCGCCAGCACGACCCCGGGAAGTCCGGCACCCGACCCCAGGTCCGCCACTCGGGCGCCCTCCGGCACCAGCGGAGCCAGGAGGCCGCAGTTGACCAGGTGCCGGTCCCACAACCGCGGGACCTCGCGCGGGCCGAGCAGCCCGCGGGTCACGCCCTCGGTCGCCAACAGCCCGGCGTACTCCTCGAGGAGCGGCAGCCGCGCGGGCGCGAACACCTCCGCGACCACCACCGGGTCGGGGGCCGGGAACGTTTCACGTGAAACGTGCTCGGCCATCAGGCAGGCAGGACCACCACGTAGCGGCGAGGCTCCACGCCCTCCGACTCCGAGGTCAGGCCGGCGGCAGCCACGGCGTCGTGGACGACCTTGCGCTCGAACGGCGTCATCGGTCGCAGTGCCACCCGCTCCCCGGACTCCTTGACCTGCTCCGCGGTCGTGGCCGCCAGCTTCTCCAGCTCGCGACGCCGCTCCGCCCGGTGACCGGACACGTCCAGCATCAGGCGCGACCGCTCCCCGGTCTCCCGGTACACCGCGAGCCTGGTGAGCTCTTGGAGCGCGTCGAGAACCTCGCCCTCGCCGCCGACCAGCTGCGTCAGGTCCGCTCCCACGATGGACACGATCGCCCGGTCACCCTCGACGTCCATGTCCAGGTCACCGTCGAGGTCGGCGATGTCGAGCAGCTCCTCGAGATAGTCGGCCGCGATGTCGCCCTCCTGCTCCAGGCGATCCTGCAGCGATACGTCAGACGCCTCCGTCGGGGTCCCACCCACGGTCTCCGCCTCGGTCTCCCCGTGCGCACCAGGGTCACTGACGACCTCGGCCACCTCGGCCTCCGGCTCGGCGACCGCGGACGGCGGCGCCGTGGTCTCGTCGGTCTCGCTCATGCGCTCTTCCCCTCGCCCTTCTCGTCTCGGTCGACCTGTTTCGGGGGCCGACTCCCGGATCGCTTGCGCTGCTCTCGCGACTGGCGCTTCGGCTGCTGCCGCTGCCGCTGCCGCGGCGGGTCGACGACCTCGGTCGTCGCGGCTCCGCCGGCTGCGGCCGGCTCCGCCGAGACGCGCCCCTTGGCCCGGTCCCGCTGCATCTTCGCGTCGTAGGCGGGGGTGCCCGGCGCCGGGTTGTTCCGGATCACGTAGAACTGCTGGCCCATCGTCCACAGGTTGGTCGTGGTCCAGTAGAAGAGCACACCGATCGGGAACGCGATGCCACCCACGGCAAAGACCACGGGCAGGACGTAGAGCAGCATCTTCTGCTGCTGGGCATACGGGCCCGTCATCGCGTCCTTCGGCATGTTCTTGCTCATCAGCTGCCGCTGGGTCGTGAAGGTCGTCGCGGTCATCGCCACGACCAACAGGGCCGCGAGGATCCGCACGCTGAGGAGGCCGTGGTTGTTCAGGAACGTCGCCGAGATCGGGATGCGGCCGAACAGCTCGGCGTGGCCGAAGCTGTAGGCGAGATCGGAGGTCAGGAAGCCGTTGCCCTGGCTGCTCTTGGCAGCGTGGTCCAGAAGTCGGAAGAGTGCCAGGAAGATCGGCATCTGGATCAGCAGCGGCAGGCACGAGGCGAACGGGTTCGTCCCGGTCTCCTTATACAGCGCCATCGTCTCCTGGGCGAGCTTCTCCCGGTCGTGGCCGTACTTCTTCTGCAGCTCCTTGACCCTCGGCTGGATCAGCTGCATGTTCCGGCTGGACTTGATCTGCTTGACGAACAGCGGGATCAGCGCCGCGCGGATGACCAGGGTCAGGCCGATGATCGACAGCACCCAGGACGCGCCGCCGTCGGCCGGAAGGACCAGGCTGAACACCCAGTGCCATCCCACGAGGATCAGGGAGATGGCGTAGTACAGCGGCGTCAGGATGTAGTGGCCGAGGGTGCCGAGGGCTTGCACGGGTCAGGCTCCTTGTGAGGGGGTGGGGCGCACCCGCGAAGTGGGGGGTACAGGGTCGTAGCCACCGGCGGCCCAGGGGTGGCAGCGCAGCAGGCGCCGAACAGCCAGCCATGAGCCGCGCGCCGCGCCGTGCTCGGTCACCGCCTCGAGCGCGTACGCCGAGCAGGAAGGGTGATAGCGGCACACCTGGCCGTAGAGGGGGCTGATGAAGAACCGGTACAGCCGGAGCAGGCCGATCAGCAGGTACTTCACCTCAGCTCACCGTCCCCTGCCAGGGGTCCTCTGGTCACCCAGGGCCCGCTGGAGACAACGGTCGAGATCCG
The DNA here is from genome assembly GCA_017354415.1 of Nocardioides sp. Classification (GTDB taxonomy): domain Bacteria; phylum Actinomycetota; class Actinomycetes; order Propionibacteriales; family Nocardioidaceae; genus Nocardioides. Next base: position 16,638 of record JAFMQY010000020.1, on the reverse strand, counting down.
TGCCGAGTTCCTGGTACGACGCGTGCGCGGCCGGGGCGAGGGCGCGCACCACCACTCCCGTGCCGGCCGGGACGCTGGCCAGGCGAGCGCGACACAGATGGCGGAGTCGGCGTTGTACACGGTGTCGAGTGACAGCGTTCCCGACGGCGCGGCTGACCACGAAGCCGAATCGGGCCGGCCCGTCCGTCGCGTCGGCAAGCACGTGAGCCACGAGGGTGGCGCTGCCGCTGCGCCGGCCGGCGCGCGACACACGTTGGAGGTCGTCACCGCGGGTGAGGCGGTGCGTCGCGGGGAGCACGGACGCGAGGACACGGACCAGTCGAGCCGATGAGGGCTCAGACGGCGAGGCTCTTGCGGCCCTTGCGGCGACGGGCGGACAGGATGGAGCGCCCGGCGCGGGTGCGCATGCGCAGCCGGAATCCGTGCACCTTGTGACGGCGGCGGTTGTTCGGCTGGTACGTACGCTTGCTCACTGGAATCTCTCCGATAGGTCAGGGGCGGCACCCGGCTGAGCGGCCAGTACGCCCGATGGCGTCGGACTGCGCTGACCGAAACCCACGGTCTGAAGATGGCTTCGGCCGGCACCGCCCACCCACGCACGCGAGGCCATCTGCGGGCATGGACATGCGGCACCTGTCGACACCGGGTGACCGATCAACGGTACGCGGGGCGTCTCCGCAAGGTCAAATCAGCCGGCCCTGGCTGGCCCTGCCGCCGGTCCGCCCGTCACTCACGACCAGCGGAGCGCGTCCGGCCCTGTGGAGTCGGAGGCACCCTCCGGGGTCCCCGTCGGTCGGACGGGGTTCTGGGAACCTGTGGATAGCGCCTTGCCGACCCCCTCGGACCGGCGTTATGTTCGGGACTCGTCGAGTTTTCCCCGCGTTCGGGTCGGCCCTTCCCCACAGTATGGTCCTCGTCGTCGGAAATGGGCCTCGAAAGGGGCGCTGACCTGCGGCGATGCCGCTCCTGTCGGTCTGCCGTGAACGTCTCGGCAGGCTGTTTCCACCCGGTATACAGCCGCGTTCACAAGGTGTGGACAAACCTGTGGAACCCAAACCCGCGCCACGGCGCGGTCGGCCGGCACCTCGGGCACCAGCGACGGTACGCGCGCAATGGACAGAGAGCGGGACTTCCTGTGGACAACGACTCGGACCTCGCTGCCGCGTGGCAGCGCGTCATCGAGGAACTCCAGCCCAACCAGCAGGCGTGGGTGCGCACCAGCGAACCCCAGACCCTGCACGGCAACACCGCGCTCATCGCGGTCGGCGACGAGTTCACGCGCACCCAGCTCGAGGGCCGACTGCGGGGACAGCTCGAGGACGCCCTCACCGAGAGTTACGGGCACGAGATCCGGCTCGCCGTCACCGTGAAGTCGACCCTGGCCGAGACCGCCGACTCTCGCCCCCATCACGTCGACCAGTCGGTCAATCCACACATCGATATGTCGACAGATCGCCTTGTCGCCCCCGGCCTGGACTCGCGCGAGGTCCTCGGCCGACCCACCGCTCCCGGCGAGACCCGGCTCAACCCCAAATACACCTTCGAGACGTTCGTGATCGGCTCCTCCAACCGGTTCCCCCACGCGGCAGCCGTCGCCGTGGCCGAGGCTCCCGGCAAGGCCTACAACCCGCTCTTGGTCTACGGCGACTCCGGGCTGGGCAAGACCCACCTGCTTCATGCGATCGGTCATTACGTGCGCTCTCTCTTCAACGGTGCCAAGGTGCGCTACGTCTCGAGTGAGGAGTTCACCAACGAGTTCATCAACGCGATCCGCGACGACCGGCAGGACCGCTTCAAGCGCCGCTATCGCGACGTCGACGTGCTCCTGATCGACGACATCCAGTTCCTGGAGGGCAAGACCCAGACCCAGGAGGAGTTCTTCCACACCTTCAACACCCTTCACAACGCCAACAAGCAGATCGTGCTCACCTCCGACCGCGCACCGAAACGACTCGAGGCGCTCGAGGACCGGCTGCGCAACCGGTTCGAGTGGGGGCTGATCACCGACGTCCAGCCACCCGACCTCGAGACCCGCATCGCGATCCTGCGGAAGAAGGCGGCGATGGACCGGCTCTCGGCCCCGGCCGACGTGCTGGAGTTCATCGCCAGCAAGATCCAGACCAACATCCGCGAGCTCGAAGGGGCCCTGATCAGGGTCACCGCCTTCGCCAACCTCAACCGTCAGGAGGTCGACATGACCCTGGCCGAGATCGTCCTCAAGGACCTGATCCCCGAGGGCGGCGAGCCGGAGATCACCGCGGCGCTGATCATCGCCCAGACCGCGGCGTACTTCGGCCTCTCGATCGACGAGCTCACCGGACCGAGCCGCGGCCGCCACCTCGTGATGGCGCGGCAGATCGCGATGTACCTGTGCCGTGAGCTGACCGACCTCTCTCTGCCCAAGATCGGGGCCCAGTTCGGCAAGCGTGACCACACGACGGTCATGTACGCCGACCGCAAGATCAACCAGCTGCTGGCCGAGCGACGTGCCGTGTTCAACCAGGTCAGCGAGCTCACTAACCGGATCAAGATGCAGGCGCGGCAGGCGTGAGCCGCAGCGAGGGGCGCCCGTCCCCGCGTCCCGTCCAGGCCCCGTTGCGCGTCTGCTGGCGAGTTACAGCGCTGCAAGATGTGGAGTGCGGTGTGGGCAGCCCCGGCGGTTCGTCCACACCCCCTGTGCAGCGTCGTACGACGATCACCCCAGGGGCCGTGGCCGACCACAGGACCTCGGTGGTTCCTCCGCCACGGTCCACAGCCGCTGTGGAGACCGAATCGCCCTCCGGCCTGCGCCGATGACGTCGCTCCACAGTTTCCACGCCTGCTACGCCTCCTACAGACCTACATCAGGATCCGGATCTTCGGAAACCCCTGCCCACCGCCCCAACCTGGGGACAAATCCGTTGCCCCTCCCGCGTGGGGGGCCCTCGTGGCAGGATGCACAGTCCAGAATCCTCACCGGGTGGCCCACGGTCGCCTGCCGCCAGCTCGTGCGAAGGACCAAGAAGTGAAGTTCCGCGTCGACCGCGACGTACTCGCCGATGCCGTCGCCTGGGCGGCCCGCAGCCTCCCCGTCCGCCCGAGCGTTCCGGTGCTGTCCGGCCTGCTGATCGAGGCGAGCGACGACGGCCTGGTCCTGTCGTCGTTCGACTACGAGACCTCGGCGCGTGCCACCGTCTCCGCGGAGGTCTCCGACGAGGGGAAGGCGCTGGTCAGCGGGCGTCTGCTCTCCGACATCTGCCGCAGCCTGCCGGCGAAGCCGGTGGAGATGGTGCTCGAGGGCGCCCGGGTCAGCCTGACCTGCGGTTCGGCGCGGTTCAGCCTCCAGACGATGCCGGTCGAGGACTACCCCAGCCTTCCGGAGATGCCGGCCGCCACGGGCACGGTGTCGAGCGACGTCTTTGCGCACGCCGTGGCACAGGCTGTCACCGCTGCCGGCCGCGACGACATGCTGCCGGTGCTCACCGGCGTCCGCATCGAGATCTCCGGCTCGACGATGTCGATGCTGGCCACGGACCGCTTCCGGCTCTCTCACCGTGAGCTGGAGTGGCAGCCGAACAGCCCCGACGAGTCCGCGGCAGCGCTCGTGCCGGCCCGGGTGCTGGGCGACACCGCTCGCTCGTTGACCGCCGGCAGCGAGGTCATGATCGCGCTCGCCGCGGGCGGCACCGGTGAAGGCCTCATCGGCTTCGAGGGATCCGCACCGGGCGGCACCCGGCGTACGACGACCAGGCTCTTGGACGGCGAGTTCCCCAAGGTCCGAAGCCTGTTCCCCCACGAGCACCAGACCACCGCGACCGTCGACAAGGTGGCGCTGATCGAGTCGCTGAAGCGGGTGGCCCTGGTGGCCGAGCGCAACACCGCGGTCCAGCTCGCGTTCAGCGACGGCACTCTCACCCTGGACGCGGGGTCGGGTGACGAGGCCCAGGCGAGTGAGTCGATCGAGGCCACCATCGAGGGCGACGACATCACCACCGGCTTCAACCCGCAGTACCTCCTCGACGGCCTCCAGGTCATCGACGAGGCCGTCGTCGACCTCGCTTTCACTGTGGCCACCAAGCCCGTTGTCATCAGTGGTTCGATGGGAGACAGTGACGACACGGGCGCGGCCTCGGACACGGGGTTCCGCTACCTGCTGATGCCGAGGCGCCTGCTGTCCTGACCCGACTCTCGAAGGAGTGGCGCGGATGGAACTCGGACTCGTCGGCCTCGGCAAGATGGGCGGCAACATGCGAACCCGTCTGCGCGACGGCGGACACACCGTCATCGGCTACGACCGCAACCCCGACGTCTCCGACGTGGCCAGCCTGGCCGAGCTGGTCGACAAGCTGCCCAGCCCGAAGGTCGTCTGGGTCATGGTCCCCGCGGGCGAACCGACCCGGAGCACGGTCACGGAGCTCGCCGACCTGCTGGGCGAGGGTGACCTCGTCGTCGACGGCGGCAACTCCCGGTGGACCGACGACCAGGTGAACGCCGACCTGTTGGCCGAGAGGGGGATCGGCTTCGTCGACTGTGGCGTCTCCGGAGGCATCTGGGGTCTGAAGAACGGCTACGCGCTGATGTGCGGCGGCTCCGACGAGAACGTCGCGAAGGTGCAGCCGGCGTTCGACGCGCTGAAGCCCGAGGGCGAGTTCGGCTTCGTGCACGCCGGCAAGACCCCGGGCGCGGGCCACTTCTCGAAGATGGTCCACAACGGCATCGAGTACGCGATCATGCAGGCCTATGCCGAGGGCTGGCAGCTCCTGGACAAGGTCGACATGGTCGAGAACGTCACCGAGGTGTTCGCCTCGTGGCGCGAGGGCACCGTGATCAGGTCCTGGCTTCTCGATCTCCTGGTGGCCGCTCTCCAGGAGGACCCCCATCTCGACAAGATCGCGGGCTACGCCGCGGACTCCGGCGAGGGGCGGTGGACCGTCGAAGCAGCCATCGACAACGCGGTGGCGATGCCGGCGATCGCCGCGTCCCTGTTCGCTCGCTTCGTGTCACAGGAGGACGACAGTCCGGCGATGAAGGCGGTCGCGGCGATGCGCAACCAGTTCGGTGGCCACGCGGTGCGCACCGAGCCTCCCCCCGGCGGCGACGTCTCGCCCACCAGCTGAGGCTCGAAGAGCACACCCCTTGTACGTCGCGCACCTGACCCTGGTCGACTTCCGGTCCTACGTCACCGCCGAGGTTCCGCTCGACCCGGGTGCCACGTCGTTCATCGGCCGGAACGGACAGGGCAAGACGAACCTGGTCGAGGCCGTCGACTATCTCTCCCGGCTGTCCTCTCACCGCGTCGCAGGAGACGCCCCGCTGGTGCGAGCCGGCGCCGACCGTGCGCTGGTCCGGGCGGCGGTGGTGCGCGACGGGCGGCAGGCGGTGCTCGAGGTCGAGATCCGTCCGGGCAGCTCCAACCGGGCCCGGGTCAACCGCGCAGACCTCCCCCGTGCCCGGGAGCTGGTCGGCCTGGTCCGGACCGTGCTCTTCGCTCCCGAGGACATCTCGCTCGTCAAGGGCGACCCGTCGGGACGTCGGACGTTCCTCGACGACCTGCTGGTCATGCGGGCGCCGCGGCTGGCGGGCGTGCGGCAGGACTACGAGCGGATCCTCAAGCAGCGCAACTCCCTGCTCAAAACCGCCGGTGCCGCACGTCGCGGATCGTCAGCGGACTCCGCGCTCTCGACCCTCGGCGTCTGGGACGCGCACCTTGCTCGCGCCGGTGCGGAGATCCTCGCCGAACGCCTGCGGCTGGTCGCCGAGCTGCGCCCGTACGTCGGCAACGCCTACGCGACCGTGGCGCGGGGCGCAACCAGCGACGATGCCGGCCTCGACTACCGGCCGAGCTTCGACGTCGGGGACCGCCACGACCGCCCGTTCCTGACCGACCGACTGCTCGCGGAGCTCGAGCGACGGCGCTCCGACGAGCTCGACCGCGGCATCTCCCTCGTGGGGCCCCACCGCGACGAGCTGCTGCTCACCCTGGGCAACGGCGAGCAACGACTCCCGGTGCGCGGGTACGCCTCGCACGGCGAGTGCTGGTCCTTCGCGCTGGCCCTGCGGCTGGCGTCGTACGACCTGGTGCGCGCCGACGGAGACGACCCGATCCTGATCCTCGACGACGTCTTCGCCGAGCTCGACTCCGAGCGTCGCGGGCAGCTCGCCGAACTGGTCGCGGGTGCCGAGCAGGTGCTGGTGACGGCCGCGGTCGCAGCCGACGTGCCGGAGAAGCTCGCGGGCACCCGCTACGCCGTGGCGGACGGTGAGGTGTCCCGTGAGTCCTGACGAGTCGGAGGTCACGCCGGTGACAGCCTCGGGCGACAGCGAGGATGGGCACGTCCCGGACGGGTTGGACCTGGCTCGGACGCTCGCTCGGGTCACCGCCCGGTCGACGCCGAGTCGCACGAGCGCCGCACGCCGAGCCATCGAGCGCGCGCCGCGGGCCCCGGGCAGGGTCTCCGGGGCGCATCCCGACGACCGTGACCCGCAGCCGCTCGACGCTGCCCTCGCCCGCGTGGTCGACGATCACGGGTGGCAGGTCGACCTCAAGGTCGCCTCGATGTTCGCGCGATGGCCGGAGCTGGTCGGAGCGGAGGTCGGAGCCCACAGCCGAGCCGAGTCGTTCGCCGACGGGAAGCTCGTCGTACGCACCGACTCGACCGCCTGGGCGACCCAGCTCAAGCTGCTGGCGCCCACGCTGGTCCGCCGGCTCAACGAGGACCTGGGGCATGGCACGGTGGTCGTGATCGAGGTGCTGGGGCCGCACTCCCCCTCGTGGAAACACGGCTCGCGATCCGTTCGCGACGGCCGCGGCCCGCGCGATACCTACGGCTGATCGCCGGACGGGTGATCCGGCCCGAGGCGGCTGATCGAGTCGGGAAATGCCGATCTGCGGGCCGAACAGACGTATGGGGACATGGCCGACCCCCGAACGGCGCTCGGAGACCGCTTTGCGCGCCGCCTGCGGCCGATCTACATCCACAGACGCCCCCCGACCTGGGTCGGGAACGTGGAATGCGGCCCGGGAGCCGGTATCATGGACGTCGAGGCCGCGAGCTGCTCTGCACGCGGCCTGTTCCATGTGAGACCCGGCGACGAGACCGCCTGCGTGCGGTCCGGGCCGCTGACGAAGAGGTGCGCGTGAGCGACGAGACTCCAGAGCAGACCATCGCCGAGTCGACCCCCAAGTCCACCCCTCAGCCGAACACCCAGCCGAAGGCCCCAGCCCCGCCGCAGCCGCCCAACGGCGTCGAGTACGACGCGTCCGCGATCCAGGTGCTCGAGGGCCTCGAGGCGGTCCGCAAGCGGCCGGGCATGTACATCGGCTCGACCGGCGAGCGCGGCCTGCACCACCTGATCACCGAGATCGTGGACAACGCCGTCGACGAGTCCCTGGCCGGCTACTGCGACCGGATCGTGGTCACGCTCGAGGCGGACGGCGGCGTACGGGTCGAGGACAACGGTCGCGGCATCCCGACCGACACCGCACCGGGCCAGGAGGAGCCGGCGGTGACCATGGCTCTGACCAAGCTGCACGCCGGCGGCAAGTTCGGTGGTGGCGGCTACAAGGTCTCGGGCGGGCTGCACGGAGTCGGTGTCTCCGTGGTCAACGCGCTGTCGAGCCGTCTCCTCGTCGAGGTGAAGAACCGCGGACACGTCTGGCGGCAGACCTTCACCCTGGGTGACCCCGACGGGCCGCTGGAGCAGGTGCGCGCGCTTGACCGCGGCGAGCGCACCGGGACCACGGTCACCTTCTGGGCCTCGTCCGACATCTTCGAGACCACGACGTACAACCTCGAGACGATCAGCACCCGCTTCCGCGAGTACGCGTTCCTCAACAAGGGCCTCGAGATCGTGCTCCGGGACGAGCGCCCGGCGGCGGAGGAGGTGCTCGACGCGGTCCAGGACGAGACCGTGCCGGCGTCCGTCGATGAGGTGGTTGCCGGCTCGGTGCACCGGGGCGCCGAGGGCGGCATCGAGCAGACCTTCCGCTACGACCGCGGCCTGGTCGACTACGTCGACTACCTCAACAAGCGCAAGACGCCGGCGAACCCCACGGTGATCTCCTTCGAGGCCGAGCAGGTCGCCGCGTCACCGGGTCAGCAGGACCTGAGCCTCGAGGTGGCGATGCAGTGGAACACCTCGTTCACCGAGTCGGTGCACACCTTCGCCAACACCATCAACACCCCTGAGGGCGGCACCCACGAGGAGGGGTTCCGCGCGGCCCTGACGTCGCTCGTCAACCACTGGGGCGAGGAGTGGGGCCTGATCAAGAAACGCGAGGACCGCGTCTCCGGCGACGACGTCCGCGAGGGGCTGACCGCGATCATCTCCATCAAGCTCACCGAGCCGCAGTTCGAGGGCCAGACCAAGTCCAAGCTCGGCAATACCGAGGCGAAGGGCTTCACCCAGCGGGTGGTCAACGACCAGCTGGGGGCATGGCTCGAGCAGAACCCCTCCGAGGGCAAGGACATCGTGCGCAAGGCGCAGGCCGCGGCCAGCGCCCGGATCGCCGCGCGCAAGGCTCGTGACCTGGCGCGTTCCCGCAAAGGTCTGCTGGGCGGAGGCGGCCTGCCCGGCAAGCTGGCCGACTGCCAGTCGACCAACCCGGAGGAGTGCGAGGTCTTCATCGTCGAGGGCGACTCCGCCGGCGGCTCGGCCAAGCAGGGGCGCGACCCGCGGATCCAGGCGATCCTCCCGATCCGCGGCAAGATCCTCAACGTCGAGAAGGCCCGCATCGACAAGGTGCTGGCCAACACCGAGGTCCAGGCGATCATCTCCGCGCTGGGCACCGGCATCCACGAGGAGTTCGACCTCGACAAGCTGCGTTACCACAAGATCGTGCTGATGGCCGACGCCGACGTCGACGGCCACCACATCAACACCCTGCTGCTCACGCTGCTGTTCCGGTTCATGAAGCCGCTGATCGAGCACGGTCACGTCTACATGGCGCAGCCGCCGTTGTACCGGCTCCGGTGGAACAAGCCGCACGACCACGAGTTCGTCTACTCCGACGCCGAGCGCGAGGCACTGACGAAGGACGGCCTCGCCCAGGGCAAGAAGCTTCCGAAGGAGAACCCCGTCCAGCGCTACAAGGGTCTGGGCGAGATGAACGCCGACGAGCTGTGGGAGACCACCATGGACCCGTCCGCGCGGATCCTGCTCCAGGTCACCCTCGAGGACGCGGCCCGTGCCGACGAGATCTTCTCGATCCTGATGGGCGAAGACGTCGACCAGCGGCGCAGCTTCATCCAGCGCAATGCCAAGGACGTCCGCTTCCTCGACATCTAGCGGCCCTTGGCCGGCTCGGCCGCGCGCGTCGAGCCGACGATACGGGTTTCTAGGGAAGAGACTAGACAAAGGTAGAGAACCACATCCATGAGCGAAACCACGGGCAACCTGATCAGCGGTGGCGGTGACGGAGGCGGCCGGATCGAGCCGATCGACCTGCAGGACTCGATGCAGCGCAGCTACATCGACTACGCGATGGCGGTCATCGTCGGCCGCGCGCTGCCCGAGGTGCGTGACGGCCTGAAGCCGGTCCACCGACGGGTCCTCTACGCGATGTACGACGGTGGCTACCGCCCCGATCGTGGCTACTCCAAGTGCTCCCGCGTGGTTGGTGACGTCATGGGTCAATACCACCCGCATGGCGACTCAGCGATCTACGACACCCTGGTCCGGCTCGCCCAGCCGTGGGTGATGCGTGCGCCCCTGATCCACGGCCAGGGGAACTTCGGCTCCGCGGGCAACGACCCCGCCGCGGCCATGCGGTACACCGAGTGCCGGATGGCGCCGCTGGCCATGGAGATGGTCCGCGACATCGACGAGGAGACCGTCGACTTCGGCCCGAACTACGACGGTCGGTCGCAGGAGCCGCTGATCCTCCCGGCCCGGTTCCCCAACCTGCTGGTCAACGGCTCGGCCGGCATCGCGGTCGGCATGGCCACGAACATCCCGCCGCACAACCTCCGCGAGGTGGCCGACGGCGCGCAGTGGGCGCTGGACCACCCGGAGGCCTCCCGCGAGGAGCTCCAGGACGCGCTGATCGAGCGGATCAAGGGCCCGGACTTCCCGATGGGGGCGCTGATCGTGGGGCGCCACGGCATCGAGCAGGCCTACCGCACCGGCCGCGGCTCGATCCAGCAGCGCGCGGTGGTCGAGATCGACGAGGACGCCAAGGGCCGGACCACGCTGGTGATCTCCGAGCTGCCCTACATGGTCAACCCCGACAACCTCGCCCTGAAGATCGCCGAGCTCGCCGACTCGGGCCGGGTGCAGGGGATCGCCGAGGTGCGCGACGACACCAGCTCCCGCACCGGGCAGCGACTGGTCGTCGTACTCAGGCGGGACGCCGTCGCTCGCGTCGTGCTGAACAACCTGTTCAAGCACACCGAGCTGCAGACCAACTTCAGTGCCAACATGCTGGCCCTCGTCGACGGGGTGCCGCGCACGCTGTCGATCGACCAGTTCATCAGTCACTGGGTCGACCACCAGATCGACGTGGTCCGGCGGCGTACCGAGTACCGCCTGCGCAAGGCCGAGGAGGACGCGCACCTGCAGCGCGGCCTGGTCAAGGCGCTCAATCAGCTCGACGAGGTCATCGCGCTGATCCGTCGGAGCCCGGACGTCGAGCAGGCTCGGGATGGCCTCATGGCGCTGCTCGACATCGACGAGCAGCAGGCGCGACACATCCTCGACATGCAGCTGCGCCGGCTGGCTGCCCTGGAGCGGCAGAAGATCATCGACCGCCTCGCGGAGCTCGAGGCCGAGATCGCCGACTACCAGGACATCCTGGCCAAGCCCGAGCGCCAGCGGACGATCGTCAGCGAGGAGCTCGCGGAGATCGTCGAGAAGTACGGCGACGAGCGGCGTACCCAGATCATCGCCGCGGACGGTGACCTCTCGATGGAGGACCTGATCCCCGACGAGGACCTGGTCGTCTCGATCACTCGGGGTGGCTACGCCAAGCGCACGCGCGCCGACGCCTACCGCACGCAGCGGCGCGGCGGGAAGGGCGTCCGCGGCGCGACCCTGCGGGGTGATGACGTGGTCGACCACTTCATCGCCACCACCAACCATCACTGGCTGCTGTTCTTCACCACGGCCGGCCGGGTCTACCGCACGAAGGCGTACAACCTGCCGGAGGCCTCGCGTGACGCGAAGGGCGGCCACGTGGCCGGTCTGCTGAGCTTCCAGCCCGACGAGGACATCGCGCAGGTGCTCGCGATCCGTGACTACGAGCAGGCGCCGTACCTCGTGCTGGCGACCCGTAACGGCCTGGTCAAGAAGACCCGGCTCGGCGACTACAACTCGCCGCGTCAGGCCGGCGTGATCGCGATCAACTTCCGCGAGGACGACGACGAGCTGATCGGCGCCGAGCTGGTTGCCCCGGACGACGACATCCTGCTGGTCTCCCGCAGGGGACAGGCGATCCGCTTCCGGGCGGATGACACACAGCTGCGGCCGATGGGCCGGGCGACGTCGGGCGTCACCGGGATGAAGTTCCGAGACGGCGACTCGGTGTTGTCGATGTCGGTGATCCGGGCCGCCCAGGTGGCGGCCGAGGAGTCGGCGGATGCCGGCGAGGGACCCGTGAAGCCGCAGTACGTCTTCACGATGACCGACGGTGGCTTCGCCAAGCGCACCCGCATCACCGACTACCGCCAGCAGTCCCGTGGCGGGATCGGGATCAAGACGATGTCGCTGGCCAACGAGGACCGCGGGGGGCTGGTCGGTGCGTTCATCGTGGTCGACGGTGACGAGATCCTGTCCATCACCCAAGGTGGTCAGGTTGTGCGCAGCCCGATCAATGCAGACTTCAGGGCAACGGGTAGGGACACAATGGGGGTGAAGTTCGTCACCCCCAAGGAAGGCGATGCCGTGGCCGTGGTGACCCGCTCCGTGGAGTCACCCGAAGAGGTGTTGGCGGAAGCGTCCGCCGGTGCTGACGTGTCCGGTGGGCAGTCCGCCGAATCGCCGGATATGGCCGCGGATGCAACAATCGAGGGCGGGACGGCGTCTTCCGAGGAGTCGCCTGAGTCCGACACCTGACTTGCAGTCGATCCAGAGAGTGAGGGCTGATGACAGAGCGCTCTGCCGAGCAGGCACCTGTCCAGACGCGCCCCGACACCGAGGACACCGCTCAGGACACCGCTCGCATCCCCCTGGCCGAGCGGCTCCAGCGCCGCATCAGCGCCGCCGAGGAGCGTCGTGGCTCCAGCCAGGCGTCGCGGGGATCCGGTCGCATCCTGCCACCGCCGCCCCCTGAGCTGGCACAGCAGCAGGCGCGTCCTGCCGAACGCACCACCACGACGGCCAACGGGTGGCCCGGGCCGACGACCGAGGCTCCGCCGGTGATGGCTCCGACTCGTGCGCCGGAGCCTGCCGTGCAACCGGTGCCGGCACCGGCCGTCGCGGATACCGCACCCACCCGGCGTACGCCGCCGGCACGAGGGCGAGCACCCCGCCCGCGCCGCGCCAGGCTCCGGCTTGCCCGGATCGACCCGTGGTCGGTGATGAAGGTGTCGTTCCTGCTCGCGATCGCCTTCGGCATCGTCACCGTGGTGTCGGTGTTCATGGTGTGGTCGGTGCTCGGCGCCGCCGGCGTCTGGACCTCGATCAACAACACCGTCAGCGACACCGTCTCGAGCGGCAACAACGTGTCGACGTTCAACATCGAGGACTACCTCGGGATGTCGCGGGTGCTCGGCTTCACCATGCTGGTGTCGGTGATCGACGTCATCCTGATCACCGCGATCGCCACCCTCGCAGCGTTCCTCTACAACATGGCCGCATCGTTGCTTGGTGGCATCGAGGTCACGCTGTCCGAGGACCACTGAGCGGGCTCCCCCTCGTTTTGGGAGGCCGTTCTCGGCTGCGGTAATGTTCCGCAGCGGCCGCTCCCCTGTGCGAGGGATGGCCGTCCGGTCGATCCGACCACCCGGGCCTATAGCTCAGACGGTTAGAGCGCTTCCCTGATAAGGAAGAGGTCACAGGTTCAAGTCCTGTTAGGCCCACTGGTGTCATCCACACACGGGAGTCAATGTGAAGAAGCTGTTGCTGATCGCCATCGCCGCCGCAGGGATCATCTTCGCGAAGAAGAAGCTCGATGAGGGCCAGCGCGAGCAGGCACTGTGGGCCGAGGCGACCGACCAGGTCGACCGCGACTGACACCCACCGGCTCCGGGCTGTGCCTGGCTGAGCCGAGCCGGCCAAAGGGGCCTTGGCGCAACTGGTAGCGCACCTGCTTTGCAAGCAGGGGGTTAGGGGTTCGAGTCCCCTAGGCTCCACCATTCCGACTTGCAGGGAACCACTCCGACTTGCTCGGACGTCCGAACAACTCCTCGGATGCCTCTTTCCGGCGGCAGCACTCGGATCGTCACGTCATACCCGGCCGCACGTAGGGCCCGTCCATTGGGACTGCAGGACGTGGCCTTCCTCGTGTCCTGATCGCGGCCTCTCCCCAGGACTCCTTGCGCTGGTGGCCGGCTCGGCCGGGCCACGTGGTGCCCGGCGGGCGGAGCTTTAAAGAGATTGCAAGACTGGTCAACGCCCGACACGCCAGGTCGGAGATTTAAAGGATTGAAAGAGGTTGTTAGCGTGGCGGTTGTGAACCCGTTCACCCCGACGTTCGGGACCAGCCCCCCGCTTCTGGTCGGCCGTGACGGGGATCTGGAGGACTTTCGCGCAGGTCTGCGAGGGGGACCGGGTTCGCCGGAGCGAGCGACGCTGGTGACCGGGCTGCGAGGCACCGGCAAGACGGTCATGCTCAACGCCTACGAGGACGTCGCCGGAGCCGAGGGGTGGCTGGTCATCTCGGAGACGGCAACGCCCCGTCTGGTCGACCGCATCACCCACGAGCACTTGCCGCGACTCCTCCAGGACGCCGATCCTCGCCAGACCCGATCACACCTGACCGGGGTGTCCCTGCCCGGCGGACTCGGCGCCACCCGACACGTCACCGATGAGCACACGCCACGCCCCGGGTTGCGCTCGCAGCTGACGTTGCTCACCGACATCGTGGGTGAGCGTGGAGGAGTGCTCATCACCGTGGACGAGGTTCATCGCAAGAGGCTCGGCGATCTGCGTGAGCTGGGCACGACCATCCAGCACGCCTTCCGCGAACGGCGCAACGTCGCCTTCGTCGGAGCGGGCCTTCCGTCCGCGGTCGACGACCTCCTCTCCGACGACGTCACCACGTTCCTGCGGCGGGCCGACCGTCGACACCTGCGCACGGTCAGCGCCGAGGACGTTGCCCGAGCACTCGCGGTGCCGATCCGCAGCGCCGGCCGAGAGATCGACCCCGAAGCCCTCGAGGTGGCAGTCGAAGGCACCGGCGGATACCCCTTCATGATCCAGCTCGTCGGCCTGCACGCCTGGCGCGCGGCGGGCGAGGCCGACCGTATCGATGTCGCCGCGGCGGAGCGCGGTGTCGACCAGGCCCGCCTCAAGGTCGGCCAGCTCGTCCACGCCAGCGCCCTGGCCGACCTGTCCGATGTCGACCGCACCTTCCTGGCCGCGATGGCGCAGGACGACGGCCCCAGCCGGATGGGCGACATCGCCCGGAGACTCGAGGTCGATGCGGCGTACGCCGGCCAGTACCGGCTTCGACTGATCGCCGCCGAGGTGATCGAACCCCGCGGCTACGGCCGCGTCGACTTCACCCTGCCAGGCCTGCGCGACTACCTCCGCGAGCACGCCGCCAGCACCGACTGGACGTAGTTCCCACCTCGTCAGCTCGGACCCTTGCGCCCGACGAGATGGAAGATGCGGCTGAGCCGCCGGTAGGGGTCGCGCCTCCCGGCCTCGAGCTCGACCGCGGCCACGGCTGCCACCTGCTCAGAGTCGGTCGGGTCCAGCTCGGCTCCGCTCAGGTCGAGCCAGTCGATGAACAGCCACACGCCGTACCAGCGCAGGGGTTGAACACCGCGACTGAGCAGCTGCTCACTCAGCTCCTCCACCGCGTCGGCTCGCGTGGGAAGTCCCAGCACCCCGATCTCGCTCCGCGCGTCGAACGACGCCAGAGCGTCGTCCCACCGCCGTTCCAGGGCCGGGCGCACCGCCCCCGCGTGGGCGTTCCCCGCCATGATCGAGACCAGGCCACCCGGCGCGGCACACCCGCACAGCTGGTCGATCGTCGGCTCCGGCTGCTCGAGGTAGCCGAGGACGCCATGACACAGCACCGCGGCGAACCGTCGTCCCTCCACCGCCTCGTCGGCGTGCTCGCCGTCGGCCTCCCCCAAGGTCACCCGGCCCTGGGCCTCCTGCGGCAGCCGTTGGAGGCGCTGTCGAGCCTTGTCCAGCATCGCCGACGACGGGTCGAGCAGCGTGACGTCGTACCCGGCTCCAGCCAGCGGAAACGACTGATGACCCGCGCCACCGCCGACGTCGAGCACGGTCGCCGGCGGTGCGGGCAGGTGCTCCAGCAGCTGCTGGTGGATGACGAAGGTGCGCACCTGTCCCTTGACGGAGGCATATGCGTCATCCGCGAACTGGTCGGCCACACCGGCCCAGGTGTCGTCGGCCACCCTCAGCCGCCGTACGGGACGGTGATGATCTCGAGGTTGTGGTCGTCCGGACCGTTCCAGTACAGGCCCCGACCGCCGTCGTTGGTGTTGATCTCTCCCTCACGGCGATGGGACGGGTCGGCCCAGAAGGTCAGCCCGCGCTCGATGATCCGCTGCTGGATCGCGTCGAACTCCTCCTCACCCACCAAGAAGGCGTAGTGCTGGTGGTCGGGCTGGCCGTGGTCGTCGGCGAAGTCGAGCGAGACGCCGTTCGCGAGGGCGAGGACCTGGAACGGTCCGTACGACGTGGGCTTCTCCACGCCGAGGATCTCGGCCACCTCTTCGGCGGCCCGGCGCTTGTCGGACACGTGGACGATCGTGTGGTTGAGCTCGACGCTCATCGTGGGGCTCCTTCCGCTTGGTGCTTGTCCAGCCTCGCCGATCCGGAGGCCGGTGTGGAGTGGCGACCGGCCAGGCCGGTCACGACCAGGACGACGACGAGCGCGAGGCCGGCGGCGACCCAGCGAGCCGACGTGGCGTAGCCGTGCACGAGCGCCGCTCGGGGGTCGGTGGCGGCGTAGCCCCGCGTGGCAGCGACGGCGATGCTGTTGAGAACGGCGACGCCGAGCGAGCCGCCGACCTGCATCGCCACGTTCGCCGTCGCGGCGGCGACCCCGGCGTCGCGCGGCGAGACCCCGGCGGTGACGATCTGGATGGCGGGGGTGAAGATCCCGCCCATGCCCAGGCCGATCAGGATCTCGGCCGGCAGCACGGTGGTGAGGTACCCGCTCCCGAGGTCGAGCGTGGCCAGCACGCCCATCCCGGCGCCCGCGAGCGCCACGCCCGACGCCACCAGCCAGCGGGCCGGCACGATCCGGGCGAGGGCACCCGAGACGGCGTACCCGGAGACGGCGACGGCTGCGCTCAGCGGCAGGAACGCGACACCCGTGCGCAGGGGGCCCCAGCCGAGGACGGCCTGGAAGTAGTAGGTGAGCATCAGGGACAACCCGAACGACGCGATGACGCCGCTGGCGATCGCGACGTACGAGACCACCCGGCCGCGGTCGCGGAACAGCTGGAAGGGCAGCATCGGGGTGGCGCTGCGCGCCTGGAGCACGGCGAAGCAGGCGAGCACGACGACTCCCGCCGCCAA